>JAQXYZ010000139.1 GCA_029226935.1 Bacillota bacterium
TGAAGCTGAGCTATTCTTTACATTTATCAAAACCTGGATTAAATGCATAGAAGTTCTTGGAATCCAGCTTATCCTGTACCATTCTCAAGGCTTCGCCGAAACGTTGGAAGTGTACAATCTCGCGGGCTCTTAAGAACTTAATCGGAGCGTATACATCGGGATAATCACGCGTAAGTCTTAAGATATTGTCGTAAGTGGAACGGGCTTTCTGCTCTGCAGCCATGTCTTCAACAAGATCTGTAATTACATCGCCCTTGGACTGGAATTCACAGCTGTTAAAAGGGACTCCGCCTGCTGCCATAGGCCATATTCCCACAGTGTGATCTACATAGTAATTTGCAAAGCCGGATTTTTCAATTTCTTCCATAGATAAATCACGGGTCAGCTGATGAACAATGGTAGCAACCATCTCCAGGTGCGCCAGTTCTTCTGTACCGATGTCTGTCAGAACTGCTGAAACTTCATTGTATGGCATGGCATAGCGCTGGGAAAGATAGCGCATCGACGCATTTCCTTCACCGTCAGGTCCACCATACTGGCTCATGATTGCCTGTGCAAGTTTTGCATTTGGTTCCTTGATATTTACCGGAAACTGTAATCTTTTTTCATAACTCCACATAAATTAACATCCCCCTTTCCACGGCCAGTCTTGTGTTGCCCATTTCCATTCATTCTGATTGCAGCCGTCTGCATCTGATATCCTTAATGGTCCGTATTTCATGGCATATTCGCGCATTGCCTGATTTTTCATGCGTACATAATGATTTAAGTATTCCATTGCCTCTTTATCCGTGGGATGGGTGTCGAGATATTCCGTCATTTCCACTACGACAAAATCAATGACGCCAATATCGTGAAGGAGTCTGTTCCGGTCATTTCCGCTGTTCATCATTTCACACATCTCCTTCCTGTAAAGGGCTTCTCCAGTTCAGGAAAGATGGTTCCTGTCTTGTAAGCTTCATCAAGATTTTCAAAGACATTTGTAAGGTGCTGCCAGGGAACATATGCCATTGCCAAAGGAAAACGGTCGAAATATTCGTTGAAACTGTAGTCCTGCATAATTCTCCTTTCATAAAATGAAAAGTATTTTAATAGTATAGTATGATTAGAAAAATTCCGTGTTCCGTCACGAACACAGTTTTTTCACACTTTCTTTTTATTTAGAACACAATTTGGAGTTAAGTTATTAAAAGAATTTGATGCATGTAAAGGAGGAACGAATTTTGATAGAGGTAGAAAATCTTGTAAAGAGATACGGAAATCATCTTGCAGTTGACCATCTGTCTTTTAAGGTAGAACCCGGAAAAATTTATGGCTTTTTGGGACCTAACGGTGCCGGAAAGAGTACGACTATGAATATTATGACCGGATACATAGCCGCCACGGAAGGAAACGTTAAGATTAATGGTTATGATATAGTAAAAGATGCAGAAGAAGCTAAAAAATGTATTGGTTATTTACCCGAAATTCCACCCTTATATCTGGACATGACGGTAGCTGAATATTTGAAATTTGTTGCAGGATTAAAGAAACTGAAGAAGGAAGAGTGGGAGAAACAAATTAAAGAGGTCATGGAACTTACAATGATAGGGGATATGTCCAATCGTCTAATCAAAAATCTTTCCAAAGGTTATAAGCAACGTGTAGGGCTGGCACAGGCAATACTGGGTTATCCTGATATTATTATACTGGATGAACCTACGGTGGGGCTTGACCCGAAGCAGATTATTGAAATTCGTGATCTGATCAGAAAACTGGGGGAAAAACATACAGTAATATTAAGCTCCCATATCTTGTCAGAGGTCCAGGCTGTTTGTGATGAGATTATGATTATTTCCAAAGGTCGCCTTGTAGCCTGTGACACACCGGAAGGTCTGACCGGTTTTATGAATGGAAGTGCAATCATTGAACTTGTAGTAGCCGGCACAGAAGAGAAGGTTGAGGATGTAATTAAAGAGATAACAGGGATTCAAAAGTGGCATTTTGAAAACTCCAGTGAAAATGAAAGTGTGAAATTAGTGATTGAAACGGATTCAAAGACAGATATCCGTACAGAACTTTTTTACGCTCTGGCAGAGAGCAGGCTTCCTATACTGTCCATGAACAGGCTGGAAAAATCCCTTGAAGATGTATTCCTGACGTTGACAGGAGATAATGAGACTCCAATGGATACAGAGAATGCAAACGAAGGAGAGAATACCTTAAACGAAGGTAGGGAGAAGGAGGCAGAAAATGATAGCGATATATAAGAGAGAATTGAAAGCATACTTTCATTCTTTTCTCGGAACATTATTTATTGGAGCAATGTTGTTTTTGCTGGGAATTTATTTTGCAGTATATAATCTTTTTATGGGATATCCATATATTGGATATGCATTGTCATCGGTAGTATTTTTGTTCTTGATCGGTATTCCGATACTTACCATGAGAATTTTGGCAGAGGAACGGCATCAGAAGACGGATCAACTCATTTTGACTTCTCCGGTCAGTATCAGTGGAATTGTCATGGGCAAATTTTTAGCCCTTGCCACCATCTTTGCAATACCTGTCGCAATTATCTGTTTTTATCCGCTGCTTCTTAGCATGTTTGGAGAAGTTCCCTTTGGAGAGTCATATCTTGCTGTTTTAGGGTTCTTTTTGTACGGTCTTGCCTGCATTGCAATTGGTATTTTTGTTTCATCCCTTACCGAAAGTCAGGTGATTTCGGCAGTTATATCTTTTGGCATACTGTTTCTTGGATACATTATGTCAGGACTTTGCAATATGATTTCCACTACAGGAAATCTGCTTACCAGAATATTGAGCGCTTTTGATATGATCGGCAGATTTGATGACCTTTTAAATGGCTCTTTCAAGGTAACGAGTATCGTGTATTATTTGTCAGTGGTGGTGCTTTTCCTGATATTTACTGTGCAGTCTATTCAGAAAAGACGGTATCAGATTTCCACGAAAACCATCAGCATGGGTGCCTACAGTTCTTCTGTTGTTATTATCAGCACAGCACTGGTTGTACTGATAAATTTGTTGATAAATGAACTTCCCTCAAAATATACTGTGTTTGATGTCACATCAAACAAACTTTATTCGTTGACGGAAGAAACGATCGCTTTCGCCGATACCCTTAAAGAGGATGTTAATATTTATGTATTGGTAAATGAGGGGCAGGCTGATACGGTTCTGGACACTACTTTGAAGAACTATGCCGAACTGAGCTCGCACATAAACGTATCTTATGTAGATCCGGCTGTAAATCCCAAATTTTTCGCAAGCTATACAGACAACTCTCCAACAATGAACAGTGTGATTGTAGAGGGAGAGAAAAGGAGCAAGGTTATAGATTACAGCAGTATGTATGAGACGGAATTTGATTATAGCACTTATTCCTCCACAGTAACAGGATATGATGGCGAGGGACAGATTACCAGTGCAATTGCATATGTGACCACAGAAGATATGCCGAAAATTTATTTGACGCAGGGGCATGGTGAGGCATCCTTTGAGGCATCATTTAAATCGGCAATGGAAAAGGCAAATATAGACTATGAAGAAATAAATCTGATGGATTATGAAGAAATACCTGATGATGCACAGTGTGTTATTGTGAATGCACCCACAGCAGATTTTTCAAGCGATGATACGGAAAAAATGCTGGCTTACATGAATGGTGGTGGTAATGTACTTTTTATTACAAATTATTCAGGTGTTAAACTTGCCAACTACGATAAACTGCTGGATTTCTATGGGGTTTCAGTATCAGAAGGATTAATTATAGAAAGTGACAAAAATTATTATTATAGAGATCCTTTTTATCTGTTGCCGGAGGTTGTCTCAGACTCTGTGACAGCAGATGCATATAGCAGTGAAAACTATGTTTTTGTTCCTTATGCACAGGGACTTATTGCTGATGAAAAGGAAGATGTTGAGATCACTCCTTTGCTTACTACTTCGGATAAAAGCTATGTACGAACTGATCTGCAGAATAGTCAAAGCTATGACAAGCAGGAGGGGGATATAGATGGACCTTTTTATGTCGGAATAAAATGTGAAAAAACAATAGGTGAAGAAAACTCAACAGCTATCATTTATTCCAGCGGTTCTCTGTTTACGGACAATGTTGATGCAATGGTGGCAGGAACTAATTTAAAGCTTTTCACAGGAACATTAGGAAGTTTTGTGGCATATGAGAGCAGCATTTCCATTCCGGTTAAAGATTATGAACTTTCTTACCTGACACTATCAGAAAAGAATATAGTTTTAATTGCATTAGTTACTATAATTGTTATTCCATTCGCATTTTTGGTAAGTGGCTTTGTAATCTGGTTCAGAAGACGGAAACAATAAAGGAGGAGCTATGAATAAAAGGAAAAAAGTGCAATTGATAGTTCTTATTGGTATTTTTTTGATTGTAGCTATGGCTTTTACAGTGCTCAAAATTTATCAAAAAAAAGTACCCGGGGAGACGGAAGAAACAAATGAAAGATATTCTGTGATTGATATTGACAGTATGTCGGTTACAGATATCGGTATTATTACATCTGATGGAACTACGAATCTGACCAAAGAAACGGATGGATGGAAATGTAATGAAAGCCCGGAAATACAAATAGAAGACAGTAAGGTGGAAGATTTCATAGAAAATATAAGTACAATCACATCAGACACACAAATCGAAGATGTAGAAAATATGGAACAATACGGGTTGCATGAGCCTGGCATTAATGTAACGCTTCAGTGGGCAAATAATATGTATACGATTAAACTTGGAGATTACAATTCTACAATCGGTCGATATTATATCAGTATTAATGATGAAAGAACTGTGTATACGGTGGAAAGCTCTATTTATTATTCGATGAATAAAAACGTGGATGATTTTGAAAAGGAAGAAGTGGAAGAAACAGAATAAGTCTTGCAAATAGAAAAGTTTTGTGCTTTAATGTTATTGATAATTATTATCAATAACAAAAGAGGATGAGATTATGTCACTGTTTGAAGGCATGAAAGGGAATAATTATGAAATCAAGGGGCTGTATGTCGAAGAGGGAATTACCCGGCGGCTACAGGCCCTTGGTTTGAATGATGGCACAGTAGTAACAGTGCTTAACAGAAAGAAAAATGGAGCGCTGATTATCAGAGTTCGGGGAACCAGGCTTGCAATTGGCAGACACATCAGTCAGGGAATTGAAGTGGAGGAGAGCGTGAAATGAGGAATGATCAGACGGTTCATGTGGCATTCGTAGGAAATCCTAACTGTGGCAAAACGACTTTGTTTAATGCCATAACAGGTTCTAAACTTAAGGTGGCAAACTGGCCCGGTGTAACAGTAGAAAAAATTGAGGGAGAGGCAAGGTACGAGGATGTCAATATGACACTTGTGGATACCCCCGGAATTTATTCACTTACCTGTTACACGATAGAGGAAAAGGTAACAAGAAGCTGTGTAATGGATGATGACATTGAAGTAATCGTCAATGTGGTGGATGCATCTTCACTGGAACGGAATCTTTATCTTACCTTGCAGCTTTTAGAGCTTGGAAAGCCGGTGGTACTTGCGCTTAATATGATGGATATTGTAGAAGAGCGTGGAATGGAAATTGACTTACACAGGCTGCCGGAGCTTTTGGGAGATATTCCGGTCGTCCCTGTATCTGCTGCAAAGAGAAAGGGACTTGATATTTTGCTTCATGCGGTTATTCATCACTATGAAGAAGGTTCCAAGAAAGATGTGCTTCATTACAGTCAGGAAATAGAAGAAAAGATTGATAAACTTTCTGTCATCATGCAGGCGCATTATCCTACACACTCCTCCGTAAGATGGCATGCAATCAAACTTCTTGAGGATGATGAAGATGTTAAGAAAGAGCATCCTGTTCAGGTTGCAAATATTGCTGATCGGAGCTATGAAAAAGAAATTATTCAGACCAAATATGCATACATAGAGAATATTATTAAGGAAACATTATTTTACCGCAAAAAAAATAAGGATAGTACGGACAAAATAGATAAGCTTTTAACACACCCTGTTCTGGGTGTCCCGGTATTCTTATGCATCATGGCATTTGTTTTTTTCCTTACTTTTACCATCGGTGACTGGCTGAAAGGATATTTTGAAGCATTTTTGGATATCTTTTCTGTGCAGGTAAGCGCAGCACTCACGGGACTTCATACGGCAGACTGGTTGGTGTCTCTGATTGTTGATGGGATTATAGCAGGTGTAGGTGGCATCCTTACCTTTATTCCCAATATTGCGATTTTGTTCCTTGCACTGGCAATTTTAGAGGATAGTGGATACATGTCAAGAGTTGCCTATGTAATGGATGGCATTATGGGAAAGGTAGGACTGTCAGGAAAGGCATTTTTGCCGATGATTCTTGGCTTTGGCTGTACGGTTCCTGCAATTATGGCATCACGGGCACTGGAAACAGAAAAAGACCGTAGAAAGACAATGATTATTACACCGTTTATGTCATGCTCTGCACGACTTCCTGTCTATGTGCTCTTTTCCGGTATGTTTTTTGGAAGGTATGCACATATTGCTGCATTTTCCATGTATGTGATTGGGATGCTCTGTGCTATTTTGATTGCAAGAGTTATGCATGTTTTTGAAAAAGGAAAGGAAAATGATAGCCTTTTAATTGAACTGCCGGAATATAAACGACCGAATGGAAGAACCATCAGGATTTATGTGTGGAACAAGTTAAAGGATTATCTTTCTAAGGCGGGAACTACCATATTTATTGCATCCATACTGATATGGGCAGTGCTTAATTTTGGCTTTACAGGAATGGTCAGCAACCCGGCAGAAAGCTTTGGGGCAATGATTGGCAAATGGCTTGAACCGGTCATGCGCCCGGCAGGACTGGGAATGTGGCAGATTATCGTATCCCTGATTGCAGGTATTTCAGCAAAAGAGGTGGTGGTGTCAAGCTTTTCCGTTCTTTTTGGTGTGGGCGGTGAACAGGCAGCAAATATGGCATCTGTTATGGAAAACATAAAGAATATTGATCCTTCATTTGGACCATTAAATGCCTATTGTATGATGCTGTTCGTGCTTTTATATGTTCCCTGTGCAGCGGCGATGGCAACTATCCGTAAGGAAAGCGGTTCTACGTCCTTTACGATAAAGCTGGCTGTTTTTCAGATTTTATTTGCCTGGACAGTTGCAACAATCGTATTTCAGATTGGAAGTCTGTTTATTTGATTTATGCCTTGATTTCCTTGCAGGTTTGTGTAAAAATATACAAGTAAAACCTGCAAGGTTTTTTTATATTTTCAAGAAGCCGTTTGATGGCAGAATGAGAGGAACTATGAGAGGAATTGATACCCAGGTTCGAAAGAACAGAAGACGTATTTTTAAGGAAGTGGCAAATCTTGCATACCATTCTGAAAATTTAAAGGATGATGTGGAAGCACTTCCATATAAGATTGTAGATTATGATGAATCTGAATATGAAAGTATCTATCGGGAACGTGCCATTGTAAGAGAAAGAATTCGTCTGGCAATGGGATTATCTCTTCGTCCAGAAAATGCACCGGTACATGTCACTCAAGGTCTTGAGGAAAGCAATATAGATGAAAAATATTATGAGCCGCCACTGATGCAGGTTATTCCTTCTGCCTGTAATGCGTGTCCCGAAAACAGATATGAAGTGACCAATCAGTGTATGGGATGTGTGGCTCATCCCTGCCGTGAGGTATGTCCCAGAGGGGCTATCTCAATGAAAAACGGGAAATCAGTGATTGATCAGGAAAAATGTATTAAATGCGGAAAATGTAAGTCGATATGTCCCTATGATGCAATTTCTCATCAGGTGCGCCCTTGTCTGGCACATTGTGGTGTAAATGCAATTAAGAGTGACAAAAAGGGACGTGCATATATTGATACGGATTTGTGTGTGTCCTGTGGTCAGTGTATGGTAAGCTGTCCTTTTGGGGCAATTGCTGATAAATCTCAGATTTTTCAGTTGATTCGCGCAATGCAGTCGGGAAGGAAGATTATCGCGCAGGTAGCACCTGCCTTTGTAGGACAATTTGGTAAGGATGCTACTCCTGATCAAATAAAGGAAGCGTTAAAGCAGCTTGGATTTTTTGATGTGTATGAGACTGCAATTGGTGCAGACATGGGCGCCATGGCAGAAGCTGAACACTATGTAAAGGAAGTGGCTACCGGAGAACTCCCTTTTCTCCTCACTTCATGCTGCCCATCGTGGTCTGTGCTGGCTAAGAAGTTCTTCCCCGAAACCATTGACAAGATTTCAAATGCATTAACGCCTATGGTTGCAACAGCACGCAAAATTAAGGAAGATCACCCTGATGCCAGTGTTGTGTTTATTGGTCCTTGTGCGTCCAAGAAGCTGGAAGCATCCAGAAGGACTGTCCGCTCTGATGTTGACTTTGTCATTACATTTGAAGAGCTGGCAGGCATGTTTGAAGCAAAAGGGCTTTTGCCGGAAGCTTTGGAAGCAAATGATCCGCTCAATGATGCTACCGGTGCAGGAAGAGGTTACGGTGTAGCCGGAGGCGTGGCAAATGCAATTGAAGAATGTATTCGCGAATATTATCCTGATGTAGAGGTAAATATCGAACATGCAGAAAGCCTTACCGAGTGTAAAAAGATACTGATGCTTGCAAAGGCAGGCAAGAAAAACGGATGTCTGATTGAGGGAATGGCATGTCCTGGAGGCTGTATTGCCGGAGCAGGAACTAATATTCCTATTCCGCAGGCGATGAAAGAGGTTGCGGGCTTCAAGGCAAAGGCAGACAAAAAAATTCCTGATATGGAAGAAAATAAATAATAAAAATAATTTTAAATAAATTGTTGCCATTATCAGTCCATTTGATAATGGCAAATTGGAGGTTTGTGATGAGCAAGATAAGAACAAGATTTGCACCCAGCCCTACCGGCAGAATGCATGTGGGAAATTTAAGGACGGCACTGTATGCCTATCTGATTGCAAAGCATGAAGGCGGCGACTTTATTCTCCGAATTGAGGATACTGACCAGGAGCGTTTCGTGGAAGGAGCGGTAGATATTATTTATCGTACTCTTGAAAAAACAGGATTGCTCCATGACGAAGGACCGGATAAAGATGGCGGCGTGGGACCTTATGTTCAGTCAGAAAGACAAAAGCAGGGGATTTATCTGGAATATGCCAAACAATTAATTGAAAAAGGCGAGGCATATTATTGTTTCTGTGATAAGGAACGACTTGATAGCCTGAAAAGCCAGATTGTAGAGGGAAAAGAAATTACGGTGTATGACAAGCACTGTCTTTCTTTATCCAAAGAGGAAGTGGAAGAAAAGCTAAAGGCGGGTGTGCCCTATGTTATCAGGCAGAATAACCCTACAGAGGGAACTACTACCTTCCATGACGAAATCTACGGGGATATTACGGTTGATAACTCAGAACTGGATGATATGATTCTGATTAAATCCGATGGTTATCCTACTTATAATTTTGCTAATGTGGTGGATGATCATTTGATGGGAATTACCCATGTGGTAAGAGGGAATGAATACCTTTCATCTTCTCCGAAATATAACAGGCTGTATGAAGCATTTGGATGGGAGGTTCCGGTTTATGTCCATTGTCCGCTGATTACGGATGAAGAGCATCACAAGTTGAGTAAGCGCTGTGGACATTCTTCCTATGAGGATTTAATTGAACAGGGATTTTTGACAGAAGCGGTAGTGAACTTTGTGGCTTTGCTTGGTTGGAGTCCGTCTGAGAGCAATGAAGAGATTTTCTCACTGGAGGAACTGACAAAGGCATTTGATTACCATCACATGTCAAAATCCCCTGCGGTATTTGACTATACAAAATTAAAATGGATGAATGGTGAATATATTAAAGCAATGGATGATGATGCTTTTTATGAAAGAGCAGAAAGCTACTTAAAGCAGGCAATTACAAAGGATATGGACCTTCATAAGATTGCTTCCATGGTCAAGACAAGGATAGAAGTCTTTCCCGATATTCCCGGGCTGATAGATTTCCTTGAGGAGTTGCCGGAATATGATCCATCTATGTATGAGCACAAAAAAATGAAGACAACCAAGGCATCTTCCCTTGAGGTGTTAAAAGAGCTTCTTCCTCTTCTGGAAGTGCAGGAAGATTATTCTAATGATGCTCTCTATCAGTTGCTGTTATCCTATGTGGAAAAGAAGGGATGCAAGAATGGTTATGTACTTTGGCCGGTGAGAACAGCTGTCTCAGGAAAACAGATGACGCCTGCCGGAGCTACTGAAATCATGGAACTGCTCGGAAAAGATGAATCACTAAATAGAATTAAGAAGGGGATTGAACTGCTTGAACAAGCCCAGTGATGCCCAGCAGAAAGCAATTACCCATTTGTCAGGACCTGCACAGATTATCGCAGGTCCCGGCAGTGGTAAAACCTTTACCATCATCCATCGTATTCTTTATTTAATCGAACATTATCACGTCCGTCCGGACAAAATTCTCGTAATTACTTATACCAAAGCAGCTGCAAATGAAATGAAGAACCGGTTGAAAGAGTCAAAGGAAGCCTCGGGCATCTGGCTCGGAACTTTTCACAGTGTCTGCTACAATATTTTGAAGAAATCAGGTCGAATTCCGGCAAATTCGCTGATAAAAGAAGGAGATAAAAGAAAGCTGTTACAGATAGTGTCAGGCAATCAGGGACTTGCTGCTAAGTGTAATTATGAAGCGATTACCCTGCTTGAAAATATGATTAGCTATATAAAAAACGTACCTGATCACAGCCTGACCAAACAGATGCAGTCAGACAGCTCTTTTTCCGTTGAAGAAGTCATCGCTGTTAAGGAGGAATATGACAGGCAGCTAAGGGAGCAGGGAATGATTGATTTTGACGATATGATTTCTGAATGCCTTAAGCTGCTGACCGAACGCAGGGATATTTTAGAGCAATACAGAGAAATGTTTACCTATATATTGGTCGATGAATTTCAGGATATTAATACACTCCAGTACCAAATATTGAAATTGCTGGCACATCCCATCAATAATCTGTTCATTGTGGGTGATGATGATCAGGCAATTTATGGCTTCCGTGGTTCAACACCGGGGATAATGAAACAGTTTATGGATGATTTCCCGAATGGACACCAGATTATGCTTACGGAAAATTACCGCAGCGGACAGGAAATTATTTCTCTGGCAGACCAAATGATCAGCAGGAATAAAGAACGCTTTCACAAACAGTTCCATCCGGTCAGAAGGGGTGGAAGAATTGTGACCTCCTGCTTTGATACAAGAAAAGAAGAGGAACGGCAGCTCCTTTTGGAATTGTCGTCACAGGATGCAGAGAGTCTTTGTCATACAGCACTGCTTTTGCGGACCAATATGGAAGCCGTCCAGTATGCAGAGCTTTTAAGGAATGCAGGAATTGCAATCAATGAGTTAAAAAAATCCACTGAAGATATTTTTCACAGCTTTATAATGGAAGATATTTCTGCTTTTTTGTCTTACATATATTTTGGGAATCACAGGAGTGATCTGATTTGTTTTATGAATAAGCCGAACCGCTTTTTTTCGCGTATGGCGCTTCCTGTTGAACGGGTCATGCCGGCACATATGGAAACTTATTATAAAAATAATCCATCGATGTGCATGGAGGTTAAGAAATTTTTTGCACAGCTGCAAATTGCCGGCAGACTAAGACCGCCGCTTGCAATCTCATTTTTTAGAAAAACACTTCGATATGATCAATACTTACAGGAAAAAGCGAAAGATATTTCCGTATTCAAAAGATGGCAGCGTAATTTAGAAGCTATTCAAAAAAGCTTTGAGAACTATGAGATTGGAAAAAGACCGGAAGAATTTATTGAATTACAGACCGAAAAAGCTGCGGCTGCTGTTTCAATCCCGGACAAACAGGAGGGAGTCAGCATTCTTACCATGCATGGAGCAAAGGGACTTGAATTTACCAGAGTATATCTCCCTGATTTGAATGAAGGCATCATTCCGTCAAGGAATACCCAGACACCTCAGGAACTTGAAGAAGAAAGAAGGCTCCTGTATGTTGCCATTACAAGAGCCCAAAATGAACTGTTTATTTATTATACAAAGGAACGGGGGCGAAAACTGTCCAGATATCTGGACGATATTATTCTTCCTCCATAACTTCGTCAAACTCTACATTGTCCAGATATTCATCAAAGGCATCGGATACGATTTCGTATTCTTCATCATCCTCGATATATTCAAGAACAGGTTCTTCGTTGGGATCATCCTCATTTTCAAAGTAGCGGTAGAACCATACCATACCGTCGTGATTTTCGCCATCCTCCTCAAGCGGAAGCAGCACAATATAGTCTTGTTTAGAAACAGTGAGAATCGTGACAATTGCACAGGTAACGCTTGTTCCGTCATCAAGATCAAGAGTTACAGTCATTTCCTCATCCCCATCTTCAGGTTGGCTGTTTAATTGCTGATTGAAATTTTCGTTTTCTTTTTTGCTCATAAATAACTTTTCTCCTTTTATGGTTAATAAGTTAGCTGCTGATGAAACATATTTTACTAGCCATTTTTTATTGATGCAATATGTACTTTAATATTTTTTGCATATGATGACATATTTATGTTATTATATAACTATCATAGCAAGAGTTTTGACATAATTTGATGTTATTTTTTGCAGGAGGATGCATGAATTCAGAGTGGAAAATCACATATTTTAAACCGGATAGAGCAGAAATTTTTTTCAAAGAAAATGAAATTATCATTGCCGCAGAAATACTCAGCAAAGAGGAATGCGGTGTTATTTTATATGACCATAAAGACAAGGAATACAGAATACCCTTTTCCAAAGAAGGAAGGAGAGGCTTTCTATATGGAATGAAGATAGAGGGAGAAGGTATTTCAAATTTCCGTTATAATTTTTACCGTGATGAAGAGGTCTTTACAGATCCTTATGCCACTAAGATATGCGGGCTTGAAAAATGGGGAGCTTTCAAAGAAACAAAAAGAAAAACCTTTGGATGCTTTTCCTTTGAAAAGTTTGACTGGCAGGGGGATGTGTCACCGATGATTCCGCTGGAAGACAGCATTTTTTATGGATTGAATGTGCGAAGCTTTACCATGCACAAAAGTTCCAAGGTGAAGAACAAAGGTACATTTGAAGGCATAGTTGAAAAAATTCCATATTTGAAGGAACTTGGAATCACTGCGATAGAGCTTATGCCCTGCTATGAGTACGAAGAATGTCTGGTTCCTGAGAGGGTAGTTCCTGATTTTCAGGTTCCTGTTACAGCTGCAGCCCATGAAACTGTAATAAAAATGCAATTGCCTGACCGACAGGTGCGGTTGAACTGCTGGGGATTTCAAAATGCTTTTTATTTTGTCCCCAAGGCTTCTTACAGTGCCTCTCATATGCCGGAAGTATCTTTTAAAACAATGGTCAGAGAACTTCATAAAAATGGTATTGAAGTAATCATGCAATTTTATTTTCCACCGGAAATCAGGCAGTGCTATATGCTGGATGCCATTAAATTCTGGGTCACAGAGTATCACATTGATGGAGTCAGAATAAGCGGTTTTCATATTCCGCACAGACTTTTAGGAGAGGAACCGGCTTTAAAGGATACAAAAATCTGGTGTAATTATTTCCCGGAGGAAGATATGTCTGTAATCAGTAATCCGGTTTATAAGAATTTTATTTCAAATAATGGAAATTACCTCAATGACATGCGTCGTTTCTTAAAAGGAGATGAAGGTCTGATAGAACAGATGCTGTATTATCAGCGGCGTAATCCTAAGGAATACAGTGTGGTCAACTATATGGCAGATTATGATGGATTTTCCTTGTATGACAGTGTTTCATATGAGAGGAAGCATAATGAAAAGAACGGAGAAGATAACCGGGACGGCAATGATATTAATTTTACATGGAATTGTGGAATGGAAGGGGATAGCCGCAAAAATGCTGTTCAGGAACTGCGGCTTAAACAGATCAAAAATATAATGTCATTCTTATTTCTGTCCCAGGGAATTCCATTTATATTCAGTGGAGATGAATTTGGAAATACCCGTAACGGAAATAATAACTGTTATTGTCAGGATAATGAGACAGGATGGATCAAGTGGAAGGATTCAAACTTTGCAAAAGAAATACTTGATTATACCCGCTTTTTGATCAGACTTCGCAAAAACCATCCCATTCTTCATATGAAGGAAGAATTTCGAGTGATGGATGTAAAGGGCTGTGGATATCCGGATATTTCTTATCACGGAATGGAGGCTTGGAGACCCGATTTAAGTTACATGAGTCGTACGGTTGGCATTATGCTGTGCGGTCAATATGCACCAAAAGGACAGGACACTTCCTTTTATATCGCCTTTAATATGCACTGGGATGCTCACAGACTGGCATTACCGAAACTTCCCAAGGATGAAATCTGGGTCAGAGTATCAGATACTTCGGAGGCTGTTGCAAGCTTTTCTGAAGCTGAAGGAGCCAACGATCAAAATCAGAAAAACCAGATGGCGCTGGTAAAGGGTAGAAGCATTGCTGTTTATCAGACAAGGAAGTGCACAGTAAAAGCTTCTCATCATAAGAGGAAAGCACAACAGAAAAATAAAAGGGAAGATGACTGACATATGAAAGTCTGGAAACATTTTAAGACCATAACCTACCATAAATATTTGGTCATGCAGGGATGTTTTAAGGTAGGCTTGTACAAACAGGGACTGTTACATGATTTGTCTAAATACAGCCCCAGCGAGTTTTGGGTAGGCGCTAAATATTATCAGGGGAACAGAAGTCCCAACAATGCAGAAAGGGAAGCAATTGGATATTCTTCAGCGTGGCTTCATCATAAGGGCAGAAATAAACATCATTATGAATATTGGATTGACTATAGCACGGTAGGAATTCCGGGGGGAATGGCACCGGCACCAATGCCTGCCAAATATATAGTGGAAATGCTGATGGACCGGATTGCTGCATGTAAGGTATATAATGGCAGCCATTATACAGATGCTTCACCTTGGGAATATTATTCACTTGGCAGGGAACATGCCCCGCTTCACCCTGAAACGAAAGCACTTCTTGAAAAATTACTTCTGATGTTAAAAAATCAGGGAGAAAAGGCAACCTTTGCCTATATCAGAAAAGAAATACTGGCTAAGCGCAGATAGATAGAATTAACGTTTTTGTCATTCCGGCATATGATAAAGCATATGATAAAGGAGTGATAAAAGCATGGATTGTTGGATTTTAGTATTGTTACTCTTGTGCTGCGGAAATAACGGAAGGTTTTTCTGCGATGGATGCGGCAATGACAGAAACGATGGAGACTGTGGACGTGACCGCAGAAACAGTGATTGTGGATGTGACAATCGCAGACACAATGACTGTGGACGTGACAACCGCAGGGACAATGATTGCGGATGTGACCGCAGGGATAACGACCGCAATAACAGTCGAAGAGATGATGACTGTGGATGCAGACCGGAACCACGTTTTGAAGCAAGACCTTTTATGTTCAATCAGACTTCCAGTTGTGGATGTGAGGAACCATCAGGAAACAGCTGTGATCGTTAAGGACGAAAGATATTTTTAATTAAAGTTAAAATTTAATATTTCAAAATCAGAATGTCATGTTATAATAGCCTATGTATGCATGGCATTCTTTTTGTATACACAATGAATGGAGTGATATCCGGTTGAAAGGTGCGTTTATTAAGGATGAAAAAATTGATTGACCAGATTCTAAAATTCGGTGTAGTTGGATTTTTTTGCTTTCTCATTGACTTTGGCATTACCACAGGTCTTGCCAACATTTTTGGGGTTCATTATCTGATCTCCAAGTTTCTAGGATTCGTTGTTTCCGCCATAGTAAACTATATTTTAAGTATTAAATTTGTGTTTACCCAAAAAAAGGAAATGGACAAAAAGAAGGAATTTACGGTATTCTTAATTTTGTCGGCATTTGGTCTTTTAATCAATGAACTTGTCATGTATGTCTGTATTGATGGAATTTATGTACACAGTCAGCTTATGCAGGGGATGATTTCCGATGGAACAATGGTATCGCTTAGTTCGATTGTTGCTACCGGAATTGTTATGGTATATAACTTTATTTCCAGAAAACTGTTTTTGGAACGGAAGTAAAGCTTTGGATGAATACAAGCGATGATAGATGAAGAAAGATTTCAGTCCGTCAAAGACAATTACATTTCCACCCAAAGGGCGCGCTGCAGCATCGGAACCCTTCAGGAAAAAACAGTTCATGGGATTTTAAAGGATTACTATGCCCCGGATAAGGATATGCAGGAAGTCCCCGTTAATGGGTATGTTGCAGATATTTTTACAGGAACAGAAATCATTGAAATACAGACCGCCAATTTTAACAAAATGCGCGATAAGCTGACTTGCTTTCTTACGCAGTATCCGGTTACAATCGTCTATCCTATCCCCAGGCATAAGTGGATTGGATGGATTAACGAGGAAACAGGAGAATGTTCTTCCTTAAGAAAAAGTCCATTGACAGGAACAATCTATCGAGCTTTTTATGAATTGTATAAAATCAAGACTTTTTTGCCGGATAAAAATTTACACCTATGCTTTCCTTTACTTGATATAGAAGAGTACCGGCTGCTGAATGGATGGAGCCGGGACAAAAAACGGGGCTCCCAGCGATATGACAGAATTCCGGTTGCGCTGGTGGATGAAATTCGCTTTGACAGGACAGAGGATTACTTACAGATTATTCCTTATGAACTGGAAGAGCCTTTTACCGTTTCTGAATTTGCCAGGGCGGTGAAAATAAGAAATGAAGAAGCGCAACGGGTACTTCATATTTTAAACTATCTGGGACTTATCGTACAATGTGGCAAAAAGGGACGTGCCTATGCCTATTATGTAAAAGAAATTTAATTTACTTGATCACAAAGGAATTTAAGAAAAATGAATGAGCTTAAGCAATCAATTACGGATAAATTAAACAGTCATGAAGAAACACAAAGACAGCTTGCCTATATCCAAAAGGCAGGTGAATATGTGCGAAAGCTGGAACAGGAGCTTGGGCATAAACCTACCTGCTGTGTAACCACCTTTGGCTGTCAGATGAATGCAAGGGACTCCGAGAAGTTGTCAGGCATTCTTGAGAGGGCAGGTTACGAACTGATTGAAGATGAAGATGCGGATTTTGTCATCTATAACACTTGTACAGTGCGTGACAATGCCAATCAGCGCGTCTATGGTAGATTAGGACACTTAAACAGCCTGAAAAAGAAAAATCCACACAAAAAAATTGCACTTTGCGGCTGCATGATGCAGGAGCCTTCTGTAATCGAAAAAATCCGTCAAAGCTACCGCTTTGTTGACCTGATTTTCGGTACACATAACATTTATAAGTTTGCAGAACTTCTGGTCAATATGTTTGAGGCAGACGGCATGGTAATTGATATTTGGCAGGATACCGACCAGATTGTTGAAGATTTGCCGGTAGAACGTAAATACCCTTTTAAATCGGGAATTAACATTATGTTTGGGTGTAATAACTTCTGCAGTTATTGTATTGTTCCCTATGTAAGAGGAAGGGAGAGAAGTAGAAGCCCCAGAGACATTATCCGTGAAATTGAGTCTCTCGTTGCAGACGGGGTGGTGGAGGTAATGCTTCTTGGTCAGAATGTCAATTCCTATGGAAAAAATTTAGAGGAGCCAATGACCTTTGCACAGCTCCTTAGAGAAATTGAAAAAATTCAAGGGCTGAAACGTATTCGTTTTATGACTTCCCATCCAAAGGATCTTTCCGATGAACTGATTCAGGTAATGAAAGAATCCACTAAAATATGCAGACATCTGCATCTGCCCTTACAGTCAGGTTCTAGCAGAATATTAAATGCCATGAATCGACGCTATACGAAGGAGCAATATCTTGCACTGGCAGAAAAGATACGAAGAGAAATACCGGATATTTCTATTACCACAGATATTATTGTAGGCTTTCCGGGAGAGGAACCTGCGGATGTGGATGAAACCATTGATGTCATCCAAAAAGTACAATATGATAATGCCTTTACCTTTATTTATTCCAAACGTACAGGGACACCGGCAGCTGCAATGGAAAATCAGGTTCCGGAAGAAGTTGTCAAAGAAGGCTTTGACAGAGTCTTAAAGGTAGTTCAGGATACTGCAAGAGAACGGGTAAGCCGCTTACAGGGGCAGACCATGGAAGCATTGGTGGAGGAAGTAAATGAACAGGATGCCAGTCTTCTTACCGGAAGGCTCTCCAATAACACCATTGTTCATTTTAAGGGGGACAAGAAATTGATTGGACAGATAGTCCCTGTTTACTTAAAAGAATGTCATGGCTTTTATTATTTGGGTGAAGCAGTAAAATAATAAAAGCTTAAGTGATAAATAAATACTTATGAGGGAAAAATTATGGAAAAATTAAAACCAAAGTTGTTTTCAGTCATGAAAACCTACTCCAAAGAACAATTCATTAAGGATGTGATTGCGGGTATTATTGTTGCAATCATTGCATTGCCACTTTCCATTGCGCTTGCACTTGCATCGGGTGTAAGCCCTGAAAAGGGTCTGTATACCGCAATTGTAGCAGGCTTTGTCATTTCATTTCTGGGAGGCAGCCGTGTACAGATTTCCGGTCCGACTGCGGCGTTTGCAACTATTGTTGCTGGAATTGTAGCGACCAGCGGCTTGGAAGGACTTGCAGTTGCCACAATCATGGCGGGTGTTTTACTTATTATTATGGGACTGTTAAGGCTTGGAAGCCTGATTCGTTTTATTCCATATACCATTACCACCGGTTTTACTGCAGGAATTGCAGTTACGATTGCCATTGGTCAGATAAAAGATTTTTTAGGCCTGACTTATCCGGCAGGAACCAGCCCGGTAGAGACTATGGAAAAGGCAAAAGCCGTTGCTGAGAATATTGCCACAATAAACATGCAGGCTCTTATTGTAGGACTGGTATGTCTGGCTATTTTGATCCTGTGGCCCATGTTCGGGAACAGACTTCCCGGGAAATTGGGGAAAATCATCACAGCTATTCCGGCTTCACTGCTTGCCGTGTTCGTAGGAATTGGAATGGTAAGCGGATTACATATGGAAGTCAACACAATTGGAACTCTCTATGAAATCTCCAATAAGCCGCCGGTATTTTCCTTCCCTGTATTTACCTTTGATCTGGTTCGCTCACAGTTTGGAAATGCACTTACCATTGCTATTTTAGCAGCGGTGGAATCGTTGCTTTCCTGTGTGGTTTCCGACAGTATGATTAATTCCAGACATCGTTCCAATATGGAACTGGTCGCTCAGGGAGCCGGAAATATCTGCTCGGCAATGTTTGGTGGCATTCCTGCTACCGGAGCCATTGCAAGAACTGCAGCAAATGTGAAAAATGGAGGACGCACACCCATTTCCGGCATGGTACATGCAGTGGTGCTTTTACTGATCCTTGTGATTTTTATGCCTTATGCGGCACTGATTCCCATGCCTACCATAGCAGCAATCCTTTTCATGGTTGCCTACAATATGTGTGGCTGGAGAGAATTTGTATATTTGGTTAAGACTTCGCCTAAAAGCGATATTGCAGTGTTGGTAGTTACCTTTGTGCTTACAGTTGTATTTGACCTTGTAATTGCAATTGAAGTTGGTATTGTGTTTGCTGCAATTTTATTTATGAAGCGTATGAGTGATGTTACTCAGGTGGAAGGATGGAAATATATTGAAGATGAGGACGATCCGGATGGAATCGAGCTTAAGGCAGTGCCGGACAATACCCTTGTCTATGAGATTAGCGGCCCTATGTTCTTTGCAGCGGCAGATAAACTCCTTCGCAGCATTACCTTTTCGGATACTACAAATTGTCTGGTAATCCGAATGCGAAGTGTAAGTGCTATTGATGCAACAGCAATGCATAATCTGGAACAGCTTCTTACAATCTGCAAAAAGAAAAAGGTACAATTGATTTTTTCGCATGTCAATGAACAGCCTATGAAGGTCATGCAAAAATCGGGATTTTTCGAAATGATAGGCGCAGAAAATTTCTGTGATCATATTGATGATGCTTTATCCCGTGCACAGAGCTATAACAAATAATTATCCAATTTGCCGGCTTATAAAAGGCCGGCTTATTGACTATCAAACGGACGGTGAAAAAAATGGCAGAAATGACCCCTATGATGCAGCAGTATCTGGAAACCAAAAAAGAATATCCTGATGCAATTCTTTTTTACAGATTAGGTGATTTTTACGAAATGTTTTTTGAGGATGCAATTACTGCATCTAAGGAACTTGAAATTACATTGACAGGAAAGAACTGCGGGCTGGAGGAACGTGCACCTATGTGCGGAATCCCCTATCATGCGGTAGACGGATATCTGGCAAGGCTGGTTTCCAAAGGATATAAAGTAGCCATTTGTGAGCAGATGGAAGATCCTAAGCTGGCAAAGGGGATTGTGAAACGGGAAGTAATCAGAGTAGTCACGCCGGGCACCAATTTAAATGCCCAGACACTGGATGAAGGACGTAATAACTATCTAATGAGTATTGCCTATTTTCAGGGAAAGATAGGTATATCCATTGCAGACGTTACCACGGGGGATTATTATCTGACAGAAGTGGAGGATAACAGAAAACTGCTGGATGAAATCAACAAATATAGTCCAAGTGAAATTATCTGCAATGATGCATTTTTAGTAAGCGGGATTGACATTGAGGATTTGAAAGGAAGACTTCATATTGCCCTCTATACGCAGGAACCACATTTTTTTGACGAGGACAGATGCAGAAAATGTCTTCTGAAACATTTTCATGTGACCTCTCTTCTTGGCATGGGAATCGAGGACTTCCCATCGGGATTGATTGCTGCCGGCTGCCTGATGCAGTATTTGACTGAAACTCAAAAGACTTCACTGGATCATATAACCCATTTATACCCTTATCTTACCAGCAAATATATGCTTTTGGACAGTTCCACAAGAAGAAATCTGGAACTGACGGAAACCCTGCGCGAAAAACAGAAGAGAGGTTCTCTTTTATGGGTGCTGGATAAGACCCGGACCGCCATGGGAGCAAGAACTCTTCGCCAGTTCATAGAACAGCCCTTGATTGACAGAGCCCAGATTGAACAGCGCTTAAACAGTGTGGAGGCGTTGTCAAAACAGGCTATCAGTCGGGATGAAATCAGGGAATATTTAAATCCCATTTATGATTTGGAGAGACTGCTTGGAAAGGTGAGTTATAAGACTGCAAATCCAAGAGATCTGATTGCTTTCAGAAATTCGCTTCAAATGCTTCCTCATATCAAAACGCTTTTGGATGACTTTGATGCGGAACTTCTTAAAGAGATTAATGATCAGATTGATGATTTGTCAGATATCTGTAACTTGATCGAAAATTCTATTGAGGAGGACCCGCCTCTTGCAATTAAAGAAGGGGGCATTATCAGAGAAGGGTTTGATGAGACCATCGATAATCTGCGCCATGCCAAGACCGAGGGAAAAGACTGGCTTGCAAAGCTTGAAGAGGAGGACCGTGAAAGAACCGGGATTAAAAATCTTCGTATACGGTATAATAAGGTTTTCGGCTATTATTATGAGGTGACGAATTCTTATAAAGATCTGGTGCCCGAAGACTATGTCCGAAAGCAGACGCTTGCAAATGCTGAGCGCTATACCAATGCCAGACTCAAAGAACTTGAGGATATGATTTTGAATGCGGAGGACAAGCTTTTTACACTGGAATATGATATGTTCTGCAGGATCAGGGATGCCATTGCGGGAGAGATGGAACGGATACAGAGAACTGCTAAGGCTGTTGCAAAGCTTGATGTACTTGCTTCCCTCTCACTAGTGGCGGAGAGAAATCACTATGTAAGACCATCCATTAATGAAAAAGGGGTCATAGATATCAAAGCAGGAAGGCATCCCGTGGTAGAGCAGATGATTTCGGGAGAAATGTTTATTTCAAATGATACCTATTTGGACAACAACAAATACTGTGTATCTGTTATCACTGGTCCTAATATGGCGGGAAAATCCACTTATATGAGGCAGGTTGCACTGATTGTTTTAATGGCACAAATTGGTTCCTTCGTGCCTGCTACAAGTGCAAATATCGGTATGGTTGACCGCATTTTTACCAGAGTGGGGGCATCCGATGACCTTGCAAGCGGTCAAAGCACCTTCATGGTCGAAATGAATGAAGTGGCCAATATTCTTCGAAACGCCACTTCCAACAGTCTGTTGATTTTGGATGAGATTGGACGCGGAACTTCGACATTTGACGGTCTGAGCATTGCATGGGCTGTGATTGAGCATATCAGCAATAAAAAGCTGCTTGGAGCTAAGACATTATTTGCAACCCACTATCATGAGTTGACTGAACTGGAAGGCAAGATGAGTAATGTCAACAATTATTGTATTGCGGTAAAGGAAAAGGGCGACGATATTGTGTTCCTGCGTAAGATTATCAAGGGCGGTGCAGACAAAAGCTATGGGATCCAGGTTGCCAAGCTTGCCGGAGTGCCGGATATGGTCATTGACAGAGCAAAGGAAATTGTTGCTCAGCTTTGTGATAACGATATTCTTGAAAAGGTGCAGAGTATTGTGACACCTCAAAATGAAAGCAGACATAAGGCAGTTAAATATGATGAGGTGGATTTAAGTCAGATGTCGTTATTTGACACGGTAACGGATGAAGATGTAATCAATGAATTGAAGGAAATTGATGTTACCACACTTACACCCTTAGATGCATTAAATACTCTATACAGACTTCAAAATAAATTAAAAAACAGATGGTAAGTCATTGCCATATAACATGGCAGAATGAGAGGAATTATGGCGGTTATTCATTTATTGAACCAAAGTACGATTGATAAGATTGCCGCAGGCGAAGTGGTAGAGCGCCCCTTAAGCGTTGTAAAGGAATTAACGGAAAATGCCATTGATGCAGGTGCAAATGCAATCACAGTGGAAATCAAAGAAGGGGGCATTGCCCTGATCCGTGTAACTGACAATGGATGCGGCATTGAAAAGGATCAGGTCAGAAAAGCATTCCTGCGGCATGCTACCAGTAAGATTGCATCCATTGAAGACCTTGATTCAGTAAAAAGTCTTGGCTTTCGAGGGGAGGCGCTGTCAAGCATCGCAGCAGTTTCCCAGATGGAGGTCATCACTAAGACAGAATCAGATATTACCGGTGTCCGCTATATGATTTCAGGAGGGGTAGAAGACGAACTGGAAGAAATAGGTGCTCCAAATGGAACGACCTTTCTGGTACGCAATTTATTTTTTAACACGCCTGTAAGAAAAAAGTTTTTAAAGCAGCCCCAGACAGAAGGAAGCTATGTTGCTGATATGATGGAGCATCTTGCGCTGTCTCATCCTGAAATTGCGATTAAGTTTGTCCAAAATGGGCAGGTAAAGTTTCATACATCAGGAAATGGCAATCTGAAAGAGGTCATTTATCGTATATATGGAAAAGATATTGTAAAGGAACTGCTTCCCTTTGAAATCAGTACCGAAGAGTTTGAGGTAAGTGGTTTTCTTGGAAAGCCCTTGATTAACCGTTCCAACCGAAATTTTGAAACCAGCTTTGTCAATGGGCGTTATGTAAAAAATGATATCATTACAAAAGCTGTGGAGGAAGGCTACAGAGCTTATCTTATGCAACATAAATTTCCTTTTTTTGTGCTCCATTTTTCAATGAGACCGGATACGATAGATGTAAATGTCCATCCGACAAAAATGGAAATACGTCTGTTTCACGGTAATCTTCTTTATGAACAGCTTGCCCAGGCAGTTTTAAACTGCTTAAAAAATACGGAGCTTATTCCGGAGGTAAAGCTTTCCGTTGAAACATCAAACCAGCGGGAAGAACCCAAAGTAAAGGTCCCTGAACCTTTTGAACAGAGACGCTCTGCAATTCTTCTGGAGGAAGATTCCGCCCAATATCATCCCGATACGAAAAGTGTTGCTGCAGCCCGGGAATTTGTTGGGAAACCTGATAGTTCGGATTTTTCGCATAAAATCATGCAAAATAAGATCATTGGTGGAGGAAGTATTGAAAAAGACAATAAAAATGAAGGAATTCATGCAAATATCATAAAAGCAAGTGAACACATTCTGGTAGAAAAGCCGGTACAGCTTGATTTGTTTGAAGAAAAGTTCCTGACCAGAGAGGCACAGAAGGAATATCGCATTTTAGGACAGATCTTCGATACCTATTGGCTGATTGCGTTCAAAGACAAGTTATTTATTGTAGATCAGCATGCAGCGCATGAAAAAGTAAAATATGAACGTCTGGTAAATGAACTTGAAAAGAAAACAGTTTCATCCCAGATGTTAAACCCTCCTGTCATTATTAGTTTAACCGGCAGAGAAGAGGAGTTATTAAAGGAGTATCTTGACATCTTTGCAGAATTTGGGTTTGAAATCGAGGACTTTGGAGGCGGTTCCTACGCAGTAAGAAGTATGCCATCGGATTTGTATGGGTGTGATGAAAAGGAATTTTTTACGGATATTCTGGATGAGCTTTCGGAAAATCCCATGAAGGGGACTCCTGATGTGATTTTACAGAAGCTTGCATCTATGGCATGTAAGGCGGCTGTCAAGGGAAATAATCATCTGGACATTCAGGAGGCTTCTGCATTGATTGATGAACTGCTTAGTCTTGAGAACCCTTATCATTGCCCCCATGGAAGACCTACAATTATTTCCATGAGTAAATATGAAATTGAAAAGAAGTTTAAACGTATTATCTGAAAATAGTATAAGAGGTTTTTATGAATCAGGGAAATAAAATGATTATTCTCACCGGTCCTACTGCAGTGGGAAAAACCGCATTATCCATTGAACTTGCCAAAAAAGTTAACGGAGAAATTATTTCAGCAGATTCCATGCAGGTCTATAAGTACATGGATATTGGATCTGCTAAAATATCACCTGAAGAAATGCAGGGAATCCCTCATCATTTAGTGGACATTCTAATGCCGGAGGAAGATTTTAATGTTTTTCGTTTTAAGGAGCTCGCCAAGCAGGCTGTTTCTGGTATTTATGAAAGAGGTCATGTCCCTATTTTGGTTGGTGGAACAGGATTTTATATTCAGGCGCTTTTGTATGATATTGATTTTTCGTCGGAGGAAGACCATTCAGCGCTTCGAACCAAACTGGAGGCAGCTGCTGCAGAAAAGGGAAATGAATATCTTCATGCTCAGCTTCGAAAGGTTGATCCGGCTTCTGCGGAGGAGATTCATCCCAATAACCTGAAACGGGTAATCAGGGCGTTGGAATTCTATGAACTGAATGGAACTCCTATTTCTGAGCATAATAAGCTGCAGCGTGAGAAGTCATCTGCTTATGACAGCTGCTATTTTGTGCTGAATGATGACCGGAAACGGATTTATCAACGGATTGATGATCGGGTAGATCAAATGTTAATGGACGGACTTGTAGAAGAGGTTCAAAAACTCAGAGAAATGGGATATCAAAAAAGCATGGTTTCTATGCAGGGACTGGGATATAAGGAAATTCTTTCCTATCTGAATGGAGAATGCACTCTGGAGGAGGCTGTTTATCTGATTAAGAGGGACACCAGACACTTTGCCAAAAGACAGCTCACATGGTTTCGACGGGAAAAGGATGTTATCTGGATTGACAAGCCTGCATTTAACTATGACAACGAAAAAATTCTGGATTATATGGTGGAGCAGTTTGAAGGCTCTTTCAACAGGGAGAATGATTAGAAATGAATGAAAATATATCAGATAAAAGAAAAATGGCTGTAGAAGAAATGTATCAGTCCATGGGCATTGATAAAGAGGTTTATGACTATGGGGAAGCGGTATGGAATTCTCTTGCAGACAGATGGAATGAGATTGATTCTCTTTCCGAATATAATCAGCTTAAGGTTATTCGTGCAATGCAGAAAAACAAGGTCAGTGAAGCATGTCTGTTGGGGACTACCGGTTATGGTTACAATGATCTTGGAAGAGAAACTTTAGAGAAGGTATATGCAGATATTTTTCACACGGAAGATGCGCTGGTACGCCCACAAATTACCTGTGGAACGCATGCTCTTGCACTTGCACTTATGAGTAATTTAAGACCCGGAGACGAGCTTCTTTCTCCAGTAGGAAAGCCCTATGATACTTTGGAGGAGGTCATTGGGATTCGGCCTTCCAAAGGTTCTTTAAAGGAATATGGTATCAGCTATAGACAGGTGGATCTTCTTCCTGACGGTAGCTTTGATTTTGACGAAATTCGAAAAGCAATCAATGAAAAAACGAAGCTTATCACCATTCAAAGGTCCAAAGGCTATCAGACCAGACCGACACTCTCCGTAGACCGTATTGGTCAATTGATTTCTTTTATCAAGGGCATCAAACCGGATGTAATCTGCATGGTAGATAACTGCTATGGGGAGTTCACGGAAGAAAGAGAACCCTCTGATGTAGGTGCAGATCTTGTTGTGGGTTCACTGATTAAAAATCCGGGAGGCGGACTTGCTCCCATTGGCGGTTATCTTGCCGGAAAAAAGGAATTGATTGAGAATGCTGCTTACCGGCTTACATCCCCCGGACTTGGCAAGGAGGTAGGTGCTTCCCTGCAGGTGCTTGGATCTTTCTATCAGGGGTTGTTTCTGGCTCCTTCTGTGACGGCAAATGCTCTAAAGGCAGCTATTTTTGCAGCCAATCTTTATGAACGTTTGGGATTTTCGGTAATTCCTGACGGAAAGGAAAAGCGGCATGATATTATTCAGGCTGTTACCTTCGGAAATCCAGAAGGTGTCATTGCATTTTGTCAGGGGATCCAGCAGGCGGCATCGGTGGATGGTCATGTTACACCGGAGCCATGGGATATGCCCGGATATGATAGCCCCGTAATTATGGCGGCAGGTGCATTTGTTTCCGGTTCATCTATAGAACTGAGTGCAGACGGACCAATCAAACCACCTTATGCAGTCTATTTTCAGGGGGGTCTGACCTGGCAGCATGGGAAATTTGGTATTATGAAAACCTTACAGAAATTAGTGGAAAAAGGAATTATTGTGAAGGATTTTGACAAACGAAACTTATAAATTTTCAGTGAAATTGGTATACATAAATTCTCATCTGTGTTAATATAATGGTTGGCTATGGATTTATTTTATGCCTTACAAAAGAACAATCGGAGGTACTGGATGCGTAAAAAAAATAACTGGACCTGCTTTCTTTTAATTTTGGCAGGAATTGTACTTGGTGGATTTATCGGTAACCTGTTTCCCAGTACATGGCTGAATTACGGACAAACTTTTGGACTATCTTCACCAATTGTTTTTGATATCGGAATCATGTGCGTTACATTCGGTCTTACCATTAAAATTACCGTTGCCAGCATTATTGGCATTGCGCTTGCAATCTTCGTATATCGTTTTATTTAGATATTTGTCAGGTCTGTTTGCTTTTCAACCTAAATGAGAGAAGGGATTGGAAAGGAAATAAAAAAATGACAGATTGTTATGCTGAAAAACCAATCCTGCCCTATGAAAAGTTTATGCTGTTTGGCGCCGGTGCGCTGACGGAAGCGGAGCTTCTGGCAATTATTTTAAGGACAGGCACGAAAAACTGTTCCGCACTGGAACTGGCACAGAAAATTCTTTCCATTGCAGGTCAAGAAAAAGGGCTTAATTCTCTCCATCATGTTTCCATAGAAGAACTGATGGAAATACCGGGAGTAGGAGAAGTAAAGGCAGTAAAAATAAAATGTCTTGCAGAACTGGCGGTTCGAATGGCGAAGGAGCGGGCAGGAAAGACGCTTCAGTTTAGTGCACCTAATACTGTGGCAAATTATTATATGGAAATGATGCGTCATCAGGAAAAAGAGGTTGTCCTGCTGTTGCTTTTGGATAATAAGCTAAAGCTGATTGAAGAAGAAACGCTATCTATGGGAACCGTAAAAGCATCTTTACTATCTTCCAGAGAGGTTTTTATACAGGCGCTTAAATGCAGGGCGTGCTATATCATGCTTTTACACAATCATCCCAGCGGCGACCCTCATCCCAGTAATCAGGATATTGAGATTACACAAAAAATAAAGGCAGCCGGAGAGTTGATGGATATTCCTCTTTTAGACCATATTATTATGGGAGATGGGTGTTACATTAGTTTAAAAGAAGAAGATTTATTATAGAAAGGGGTATTTATTTTGTCTAACAGTGCATTTGGTATCGATTTAGGAACAAGCAACATCAAAATTTATAATCGAGCGGACGATACGATCCTTGTAGAAAAAAATATGATTGCCATTGAAAATAAGAACACTTTATTTGCTTATGGCGACTCTGCTTTTGAAATGTATGAAAAAGCACCTGGAAATATTCATATTTCCTATCCGCTTTCCAATGGAGTGATTGCAGACATTAAGAACATGGAGCTGCTTGTCAAATACTTTATCAGTGATCTGACCAGAAGCAATCTAAAACCTGCCGATTATTTTATTGCAGTTCCCACTGACGTTACGGAGGTGGAGAAAAGAGCATTTTATGATTTGATCCGTGATGCAGGGGTTAAGGCAAGAAGAATTTTGGTGGTTGAGAAGGCAGTAGCGGATGGCCTTGGGCTGGATATAGATGTCAAGAATTCTCAAGGGGTTTTAATCGTGAACGTTGGATTTGATACCACAGAGATTTCAATTCTTTCTCTTGGAGGTATTGTTTTAAGCCGCCTGATTAAAGTAGGTGGACAGAAATTTGACGATGCAATCCGTGCTGCCGTAAGACGTGAGTTCAGTCTGATTATCGGTGGGAAAACAGCAGAAAATGTAAAGATGTCCTTAAGTGATCTCGAAAAGGAAGGGAAGGGAGCAATTGTTTACGGAAGAGATATTGTTACCGGACTGCCTGTAGAACGTGAGCTTCCTACAAAGCTGATTGACGAATGTCTGGTAGAACACTTCCATACCATTATTGACAATATTAAAGTGATTTTGGAAAGGACGCCCCCTGAACTTGCAGCAGACATTTATCGCCATGGTGTTTATCTGACCGGTGGCGCTTCACAGGTTAACCATTTGGCAGAACTGGTTCAAAAGGGGACCGGACTTAAAGTCAATGTCTCGGAAAATCCTGTGACCAGTGTTGCACTTGGTCTTTCTAAGATCATTAAGGATGATAACTATAAATCGGTTGCATATGCAATTGAAGGAATGAACAAATGAGTCCAATTATAAAGAAAAAAGGAGAAAAGTTTACATTGCCCGGTAAATATCTCCTTTTTATTTTAACATTATTATGTACGGGCCTTATTTTTATTACATTTAATACTGATTTCTTGAGTGCGCCTGTCAGTGCAGCAGGCGGTTTTATTATTACCCCTTTGCAGGAAGGCATCAGCAAAGCAGGAAGCTGGCTCAGCACAAGATCAGAGGAATTGGTTCAGATTCGTTCATTGTTAAAGGAAAATGAAGAATTAAAAGCACAGGTGGATGAACTTACCATGGAAAATATCCGCCTTCAGCAGGATCGGTATGAGCTTACCAATTTAAGAGAGCTTTTTGATCTTGACGCACAGTATGATGAATATGATAAGATTGGTGCACGCATTATCGCCAAGGATTCCGGGAACTGGTTCCATTCCTTTGTAATCAATAAAGGATCGGATTCCGGGCTACAGATTGATATGAATGTCATGGCTGGAAGTGGGCTTGTAGGACGGATTGTGGATGTGGGACCTAATTGGGCAAAAGTGATGTCAATTATTGATGATAATTCCTATACAAGCGGAATGGTGCTTTCTACCTCTGATAATTTGATTGTGACAGGCGATCTGCAGTTGTATGAGGATGGTGTCATCAGTTTTGAGAAATTGATTGACAGTGCAGACAGGGTGGTAGAAGGAGACAAAATAGTCACTTCTAATGTCAGTGATAAATATCTGCCCGGAATTCTGATTGGATATATTTCAAGTATTAATGTGGATTCCAATAATCTTACAAAATCAGGTTTAATAACGCCGGCAGTTGATTTTGAACATTTGGAGGAGGTTCTGGTCATTACGGAACTGAAACAAACTCCGGGAGAGTGACAGATGAAACGTTTTTTTATTTCTGCATTATTAATTATCATGTGTTTTTTACTCCAGACTACTGTTTTTAAAGGGCTTGCCTTTGGAGGAATTGTACCTAATCTACTGATCGTTCTTACTGCTTCCTTTGGGTTTATGCGGGGCGAAAAAACAGGACTGATTATTGGGCTTTTCTGTGGCTTTTTGGTGGATATTTTTTTTGGAAGTGTACTGGGGTTAAATGCAATGATTTATATGTACATAGGGTACATAAACGGAAAGTTTAACCGTATTTTTTATCCGGAAGATATTAAGCTGCCGCTGGGACTTATTTTGGTTAGTGATTTTATATATGGATTTATATATTATATCATTTTGTTTCTTATGAGAGGACGTTTTAATATCAGTTACTACGTTGTCCATATCATATTGCCGGAGGCTGTTTACACCCTGTTGGTAACTTTGCTTTTGTATCCACTCATTCTGTGGATTAACAAAAAGCTGGAGGACTCTGAAAAAAGGAGTGAACGAAAGTTTGTTTGATGATTTTAAGGATAACTTTAAAGAAAACTTTATGAATATGGTTACCTCCAGGGTTTTTGTTCTGATTCTTGTAATCGGCTGTATTGCAGGTGTGATGATTAACAGAATTTTTGATCTGCAGATTGTACATGGTGAAGAATATCTTGATTCCTTTGAAATGAAAATCAGGAAAGAACGAACCATAAAGGGCAGCCGCGGATGCATTTATGACAGAAATGGCAACCTGCTTGCATACAATGAGCTTGCATATTCAGTTACAATAGAAGATGTTTATGAGAGCGGCAGATTCAAAAATTTAAATTTAAATACTACTATCTATAAATTAATCAAAATGATTGAAAAAAACGGAGACTCCATTGTCAGTGATTTTAAAATTATTCTGGACAAAAATAACCGCTATGTATTCACTGTTGAGGGGACGCAGCTCAACCGTTTTCTGGCAGATGTATACGGACATGTTTCCATTGATGATCTGGAAGAAAGGGAACGAACAGCCACTGCACAGGAAGTAGTGGATTATCTGTGTGGATGGGACCGTTTCAGAATTGGTAACTACACACAGGAGGATTCCAAGGACACATTTGTTCCGGGAAACGGATACAGCAAGGAAGAAGCATTAAAAATTCTTACCATTCGTTATGATATGAATACCAACAGTTTCCAGAAATATATTGCCACAACGGTTGCAACGGATATCAGCGAGGAAACGGTTGCCGTAGTGATGGAAAATAATGATGAATTGGAAGGCGTTTCCATTGTAGAAGATACGATTCGAAAGTATGTAGACAGCGTTTATTTTTCCCATATTCTTGGCTATACGGGTAAGATATCCCAGGATGAGCTTGGCAAATTACAAACTGAAAACGGCAAAGATTCCTATGACCTGAATGATACGGTAGGTAAACTTGGAATCGAAAAATCCATGGAAAGTGAACTGCAAGGCATGAAGGGCAGTGAGACTATTTTTGTTAATAGTGTGGGAAAAGTAACGGAAATCACGGATTACGTGGAACCGGTGGCCGGAAACGATGTCTATCTTACCATTGATAAGGATTTACAGATAGCAGCTTATAAGATTTTGGAAGAAAAGCTTGCCAGTATTCTGTATACCAATATAATCAATGCCAAAGAATTTAATACCAGTGAGGTAAGCAGCAGCAAAATTAAAATTCCAATCTATGATGTTTACTTTGCACTGATTAATAATAATGTGATCAATACAGAACATTTTACTGCTGACGATGCCGGAGAAACTGAGCAGGCTGTTTACGGGAAATATTTGGACAGGAAGGCTTCCGTATTTGAAAATCTGCGCGTGGAGCTTTTGGAGAAAATGACAGCTTATGAGAACCTTGATATGGAATATCAGGTGTATGAAAGCTATATTGCAGAAATGCTTTATGATAATGGTATTATTGTTGAAAGCCGCGTTGACAGAGAGGATGAGACTTATATTGCCTGGACCACGGATGAAGTCATAAGCTTGAATGAATTCTTAAATTATTGTATCGCAATGAACTGGATTGATGTGACAAGGTTGAAGCTGAACAATCAGTATTCTGATTCCGAACAGATCTATGAAAAAATCGTGGATTACATTTTTGAACAGCTGGATGATGACCTTGATTTTACCAAAAAAATCTATCGTTTTATGATAAAGAAGGATGTGATATCCGGTACCCAGATTGGGAAACTTCTTCTTGAGCAGGGAATTGTTGACATTGCTGATGAAGAAAGAGAGCAGTTTGAACGTGGAGCAATTTCTGCCTATACTTTTATGATAAACCGCATTAAAAATCTGGATATTACACCGGCACAGCTGGCATTGGATCCTCATTCAGCTTCCATGGTAATAACAGATGTAAATACCGGAGATGTTCTGGCACTGGTTTCTTATCCTGGATATGATAATAATAAGATGGCAAATGGTGTAAATGCAGAGTATTATTCCCAGCTTTTAAATGATTTGTCGACACCGCTCATCAACTATGCAACAAGACAGATGACAGCACCCGGATCCACTTTTAAGATGGTTTCCTCGACGGCAGGATTGATGGAAGGAATTGTTTCACCCTATGATACCTTTTCCTGTACCGGGTTATTTGACAAGATTAAACCGGCTGCAGCATGTTGGATTTATTCGAGTGGGGGAAGGCACGGTTCTTTAAATGTGTCCGGTGCAATCAAAAATTCCTGTAATATGTTTTTCTATGAGCTGGCATATCGTCTTGGAACGATTGGCGATGCCTATTCTTCTGAGGTTGGTTTATCAAAATTGAAGAAATATGCGGACATGTATGGACTGACGGAAACCTCGGGAATTGAGATTGAAGAGTCAAGCCCGCAAGTATCCACAGAAGATGCGGTTCGATCCGCAATCGGGCAGGGTACAAATAACTATTCCACAGTAGGTATTGCAAGATATGTGACAACAGTAGCAAACAGCGGTACTTGTTATAATCTGACTCTTGTGGACAAGATCACAGATCACAACGGAAATCTTCTTAGAGATAACAGTGCGGAGGTCAGAAATACCATTGAGATGGACAATTCTTACTGGAATGCCATTCATTCGGGTATGAGACAGGTGGTAGAAAGCAGATCTGATTATAGCGATTTGGCTGTAAAAGTTGCCGGGAAGACTGGTACTGCGGAAGAAAATAAGCGCCGTGCCAACCATGCTCTTTTTGTATGTTATGCGCCTTATGATAATCCTGAAATTGCAATTGCCACCAGAATTGCTTATGGATATTCATCCAGCTATGCTGCTAAAACCACAAAAGATATCCTGCAGTATTATTTTAATCTTGCTGATGAAGAAGAACTGATTACGGGAACTGCATCACAAATGACGGGCAGCACGGCTGTTACCGATTAATATTAAGCAAAAGGAGCAAGATCAATTTGAAAAATTCAGTTATCATTAAAAGCTTTCCAAATGGGATTGTGCTGCATTTGGACCCGGATATTCCTTTTGATGCATTAATTTCCGATATAGCAGATAAATTCAGGGAATCCAGCAGTTTTTTTAAGGATGCCAAAATGGCACTTTCCATCAAAGGAAGAACACTGACAGAAGGGCAGGAAAAGGAGATACTTGATGCAATTTCCATGAATTCAAAGCTCCGGATTATTTGCCTTGTCGGTGAGGATGATGCCACAAATCAAAGTTTTGTGAAAGCATTGCAGCAGACCGATTTTTCCGGTGAGTTTTCAAATGGAAGCGAAGGACAATTTTATCGTGGAACCTTAAAAAACGGGCAGATACTGGAAACAGAATCCAGTATAGTCATTCTTGGGGATGTTTATCCGGGTTCGGCAATCATATCTGCGAGAGATATCATTGTTCTGGGTGGACTGTTTGGCGAAGCCTATGCCGGAGGAAATGGAAATGAGGGTCATTATGTTGCGGCGCTTGAAATGTCACCGGAAAAATTAAAAATCGGTGACTTCAAATATAAATCTAAAGATAAATTATCTAAATGGTCCATAAAGCCTAAGGTACAGCCGAAAATTGCATACGTTAGGGATAAAAAAGTTGTAATGGAGACGCTCACAAAAGAATTACTGAGTGAGTTACCTGTCTGACAGGAATTTCTCAGGGGACGAAATTAATTCATTTAAGAATAACCGCTTATGCGGTGAACGGAGGTAAAAATGAGTGAAGTAATTGTCGTCACATCAGGGAAAGGCGGTGTGGGCAAGACCACCACATCAGCAAATGTAGGAACAGGTCTGGCATCAATGGGAAAAAGAGTTGTTCTCATTGACACGGATATCGGGCTTCGCAATCTGGATGTCGTGATGGGACTGGAAAACAGGATCGTTTATAATCTTGTTGATGTAGTAGAAGGAAAATGCCGTATCAAACAGGCGTTAATTAAAGACAAGCGGCATCCAAGTCTGTATTTGATGCCATCAGCCCAGACAAAGGATAAAACATCTGTAAATCCTGAACAGATGGTAAAGATGATCAATCAGCTCAGAGAGCAGTTTGACTATATTATATTAGACTGTCCCGCAGGAATCGAACAGGGCTTTAAAAATGCCATTGCAGGTGCCGACAGGGCGCTGGTAGTAACTACGCCGGAGGTGTCAGCAATCAGGGATGCAGACCGAATTATCGGTCTTCTGGAAGCCAATGATTTCAGTAAAATCGATCTGATTATCAATCGGCTTAAAGCGGACATGATAAAACGGGGAGATATGATGAGTGCAGCGGACGTGGTCGACATTTTAGCAATCAGCCTCATCGGGATTGTTCCGGATGATGAGAATGTAGTCATTGCAACTAATCAGGGTGAGCCTCTAGTTGGAAATAACACACTGGCAGGAAAGGCATATCAGAATATATGTTATCGGGTAATGGGAAAAGAAATTCCTTTTTTAGAACTGGACAAAGGTGTTTCTTTTTGGACAAAAGTGTCAGGTATTTTCCATAAGAATTAGGAGGTAGCATATGAGAATTAGAAATTTATTCAGTAGAAAAAAATCAAGGGAAATTGCAAAGGACCGCTTGAAAATACTGCTCATTTCTGACAGAGTCAACTGTTCTCCGGAAATGATGGAAATGATTAAGACAGATATTGCCAAGGTCATTTCAAAATATATGAAGATTGATACAAACAGTATGGAAATACAAATCAGTAAGACAGACAGAAAAGGAAGGGACAAAACCCCCACTTTATACGCAAATATTCCTATTCTTGATTTACATAAGACGATGAACTAATAAGCCTTATTTGCCGGCGGCAGGAAGGGCTTATATGAAAGGTGAATGAAATGCTAAGACAGTATAAAATACGTCATTATGATTTTAAACTGGTATTTTTGGTAATTACGCTGGCAGTTATCGGAATCATTGCCGTCGGCAGTGCTGAGCCGTCTCTTCAAAAAAGACAGATTGCAGGCTTTGCCGTCGGCGTGTTTCTGATGATAGTGCTTTCATTGTTCGATTATTCCGTGCTTTTGAAACTTTATTGGCTGATGTATTTATTTAATATTGTCCTTTTGATTCTGGTTATTGTCATGGGAGAAGACGGAGGTGGCGCACAAAGATGGTTAAAGATACCGGGAATGCCGCAGTTTCAACCATCAGAGCTTGCCAAAATATTAATTATTTTGTTTTTTGCACAGTTTATTTTGAAGCATCAACAGCAGTTAAATACATTTCAATATATTGTATTGTGCTGTGGACTGTTTGCAGTGCCTGCAATTCTTGTGCTCAAGCAGCCGGATCTTTCCACAACCATTGTAATTTGTCTGATTTTTGCCACAATTATGTTTACTGGTGGTCTTAGCTGGAAAATTATCGGAGGATTTTTGGCGGTAATGATACCTGCTGCAATGATTTTATTTTATTTGATTTTGCAGCCGGATCAGAAGCTGATAGACCCGTATCAGCAGGGGCGTATCATCGCCTTCTTAAACAAAGAAGAATATGCAAATGCACAAGGATATCAGCAGGAATACTCTGTTATGGCAATTGGCTCCGGACAGCTTACCGGAAAAGGTTATAAAAATAATCAGATCAGCTCCGTTAAAAATGCTGATTTCATTGCGGAGCAGCAGACGGACTTTATTTTCGCCGTAATTGGAGAGGAATTTGGGTTTATAGGGGCGTGTACTGTAATTATTTTAGTCTTGTTGATCAGTGTGGAATGTTTTTTGATTGCCCGACGGGCAAAGGATGCTGCCGGAACCATTATTGCATCGGGAATAGGGGCTATGATAGGATTTCAGGGGTTCATCAATATCGGTGTTGTTACCTATGTGCTGCCTAATACAGGGCTTCCTCTTCCTTTTGTAAGCTATGGGCTTACTTCACTGGTCAGTTGTTTTATTGGAATTGGATTTGTTTTAAATGTGGGGTTACAATGCAAACAAAAATGATGTATAATATATAGCAAATAATTTTAATGTGAGGGTAAAAGAATCGTCAGGAGGGGTACAAGATGAATATAGCATTGATCGCACATGATGCAAAAAAGAAATTAATGCAGAATTTCTGCATTGCTTATCGTGGTATATTAAGTAAGAATGAACTTTATGCAACAGGTACCACGGGAAGGCTTGTAGAAGAGGTTACAAATCTGTCTATCCACAAATTTCTGGCAGGACATCTTGGGGGTGAACAGCAGATAGGAGCACAGATTGAGCATAATCAAATGGATCTTGTTATTTTTCTACGTGATCCTTTAACTTCCAAAACCCATGAACCGGATGTAAATAATGTGGTCAGACTTTGCGATATGCATAATATTCCCCTTGCAACCAATCTTGCAACTGCAGAATTATTAATCAAGTCGCTTGACAGAGGAGATTTAGAGTGGCGTGAAATGTACAAATAGAAAAATAACAGAAAGTGCAGTGCTTGTCTTAACAAGTGTGCTGCTGCTTACAGGATGTGGATATGCAAATCCGGATATGCCTTACACAACAGAATCGGATATCAGCAGCTTTAGAGTGGTCAATCTGGAGGATGAGCGTGGGGTGGCAGTTCCTTTTGCCGCAGACCTGTGTGTTGTAGATACCAATATAGATTCCAAGGATGTTGATATGACAGCGGCTTCTGCCGCAGGTTTGTTTGATATTAATAATTGCAATACCATCTATGCCAAAAATGTGCACGAGAAACTTTATCCTGCAAGTCTTACCAAAGTAATGACGGCACTTGTGGCAATTAAACATGGCTCAAGTGATATGATGCTTACAGCAACAGCCAATGTGAAAATCACCGAATCAGGTGCACAGGTTTGTGGAATTAAAGCCGGAGACCAGATGACCCTCGATCAGGCACTGCATTTACTGCTGATTAATTCAGCAAATGATGCTGCTGTTATGATAGCAGAAGGTATTGCCGGTTCCGTAGAAGCTTTTGCAGACATGATGAATGAAGAAGCAATGGCACTTGGCGCTACCAATACCCATTTTGTGAATCCCCATGGTCTGTCAGATGACAGCCATTATACAACAGCCTATGATATGTATCTGATTATGAATGCTGCTGTCAAATACAGCTTATTCAATGAAATCATTCATATGGACACATACAGTACGGTATATGCAGATAAGAATGGTGCATCCAAGGAAATCACTGTGAATAGTACCAATTACTATATCCAGGGCACAGAGCAGGCTCCCGGAGGCATTACGGTTCTTGGAGGAAAAACAGGTACTACAAATGCGGCGGGACATTGCCTGATACTGTTATCAAGGGATTCTTCAAGTAATCCTTACATTTCTATTATTATGCGTGCTGACAGCAGGGATGCTCTCTACTCTCAAATGACAGATTTGTTGGATGAAATAAACAATTAACAGTTGTTTTTTGACTTGCAATCACTTATAATAAATTTAGGCTAAACCCCAAATTTATTTGCAGCCAATATACTCTAGGAGGGATTACCAATGGTTCAATTAATAGTTGGAAAAAAGGGAAAAGGCAAGACCAAACATTTATTAGACAAGGTTAATACTGAAGTACAAAATGTATCCGGCAATATTGTATATCTGGATAAGAGTACCAAACACATGTATGAATTGAATAATAAAATCAGGCTGATTGATGTATCTTCATATATGATTTCAAACTCAGATGAATTTATCGGATTTATCAGCGGAATTATTTCACAGGATCATGATCTGGAACAGATGTATTTTGACAGTTTCCTGAAAATTGCCTGTCTGGAAGGCAAAGCGATTGAGCCTATCATTGAAAAATTGGAAAAGATTAGTGAAGCATTTAAAGTGAACTTTGTGTTAAGCGTTTCCTTGGACGAAGAAGAGCTTCCTGCTTCTGTTAAAGATAAAATTATTGTTTCTTTATAAATTACATAAACCCCCGGATGTTTTTCCGGGGGGTTTTTGTGCAAACATACGGGAGTTAGAATTTGAGCAGCAATAACAATGAAAAGATAGTAAAATACAGGAAGCCGATTCATATTAATATTGGAATGGTAATTTTTGCGGTTATTTTTGTATATATTCTTATCTGTATTTTCATGTATTTTACACAAAAGCATATTGAAGGTCATCAGGTAAAAATGGGTTCCCTTTCCACCAATAATATTTATAAGGGAATTGCATTGCGTGATGAAGAGATTGTTAGCGCAACTCAGGCGGGCTATGTGAATTATTATGCTCGTGAAGGGGAACGTGTGGGAACAGGGAATCTGGTCTATACCCTTGATGAATCGGGAAAACTGGCTGATTATCTGAATACAGAAGGCACGGGAACCACATTGACCAGCAGAGATTTATCGGAGCTGAAAACAGAAATTCTTGGATTTAAAAACAACTTTGATCCAAAATTCTTTTCTTCCGTATATGATTTTAAATATGGAGTCAAGGGCACTGTTTTAAAACTTGCTAATGCCAATATTCTTGAAAATGTTGATAAGATCAATCGATCCGGGCTGTCAGAGCTGATTTCCTTTTGTAGCGCACCTGATACCGGAATTGTAATTTATTCCGTGGATGGGTATGAAGATCTTACCTTGGAACAGTTTACAAAAGATCTTTTTGACACCAAAAACTACGAAAAGACCCAGCTGATCAGCAATGAGTTAGTGGAGGCAGGCCAGCCGGTATATAAGCTTTCGACCAATGAAGATTGGTCCATCGTGATTCAGACAGATCAGGAGAAAGCCGATGAGCTAATGGAGGCCGAATATGTTAAGGTAAAGTTTCTGAAAAATCAGGATACCTCATGGGGACAGGTATCCAGCTATACCAATCCGGATGGAGATATTTTTGTGAAACTTACTTTTACCAACTCCATGGTAACTTTCTGTACAGACCGTTTTATTGATATTGAACTTATTTTGGAGGATGAAGAGGGACTGAAAATTCCCAATTCTTCCATTATTGAAAAGGAATTTTTCATTGTTCCCAAGGAATATGTGATTAAAGGCGGCAACAGCAACAGTTATGGTGTTATGCGTGAAACCTATACAGAAGATGGCACCGCAACTACAGAGTTCATTGAAACCACAATCTATAACGAAACAGAGACAGAGTATTATTTAGATGACATGATTCTCCGTATTGGAGATTATATTGTTAAGCCTGACTCTACGGATAAATATGCAATCAGCAAGCGTGGAAGTCTTACAGGTGTATACAACATTAATAAAGGCTATGCCGATTTCAAACAGATTAATATTCTGTATCAGAATGACGAGTATTCTATTGTAAAATCCAATACCCAGTATGGATTAAGCGTTTATGATTATATTGTTCTGGATGCAGCAACGGTTGTAGATGATGAACTTATTTATGAATAGTAAAAGGAGACATTACATTGATCAGGGAAAATCTTATCAAAGTTCAGAATAATGTGAAAGAAGCATGCGAAAAAGCCGGACGCAGGAATACAGAAGTCACCTTAATTGCAGTCAGCAAAACAAAGCCCGTATCCATGCTGATGGAGGCGTACAATTGTGGCTGCCGGGAATTTGGAGAAAACAAGGTTCAGGAACTGGTTGATAAGTACGAAGTCATGCCAAAGGACATTAAATGGCATATGATTGGTCATCTTCAACGCAATAAGGTAAAATATATTGTAGATAAGGTTGCCTTAATTCATAGCGTCGATTCGCTAAAACTTGCAGAAGAAATCAGTAAAGAAGCATCAAAAAAACAGGTTCAGGTTTCTGTTTTAATAGAGGTAAATGTTGCCGGGGAAGATACGAAGTTTGGCGTAAAGCCTGAAGAAACAGAGGCATTGATTCGTAAAATAGCAGTGCTTGAGGGGATTCATATTGAAGGACTTATGACAATAGCACCATATGTAGACGTTCCTGAAGAAAATCGACAATATTTTGCGACGCTAAAACAATTAGCTGTTGACATAAATCGCAAAAACATTGATAATGTTAATATGAATGTACTGTCAATGGGGATGACAGGTGATTATATGGTGGCTATAGAAGAAGGTGCATCTTATGTTCGGGTTGGGACAGGCATCTTTGGAGAGCGACAATATCCAGTGTAATAAGGAGATTTGTGAAATGGGAGTAATGGATAGATTTCTCAACTACATGAAATTAAATGAGGATGATGACGATTTCTACGATGATGATTATTATGATGATGAACCTGTAGCAGAAAAGCCCAAAAAGATACCTGTCTTAAAGGAAGATACCTCTACCGATGAGGACAAGTCATCCAAGAAAGTATTACCTAAAGTTACACCTATGCATCAGACGAAAAAAACCGGCACCGGAATGGAAGTATGTGTGATTAAGCCAACCTCCATTGAAGATGCAAGAGAAATCACCGAAACGCTTCTTGCAAACAGAACGGTAGTTCTTAATCTGGAAGGTCTTGATGTGGACATTGCCCAACGTATTATTGACTTTACATCAGGTTCCTGTTTTGCAATCAGTGGAAATTTGCAAAAAATTTCTCACTACATATTTATTATCACGCCTGCCAGTGTAGATATTTCAGGCGATTTTCAGGAAATTTTATCAGGATCTTTTGATGTACCCATTAACAATGGTATCTGAATTTCATTTACAAATTAAAACTTCCTGTTAATGCAGGAAGTTTTTTTACGGAGAGAATAAACCATGTGCGATAGAATCAATATATTATATGAAAAGAAACCCTGCTATGATATTGTGTTTTCCAAAGATTTTCATGGACTTGTAAAGGAACTTACCGATTTAGGAATCAAAGACAGAAAGGTGTGCATTATTACAGATTCAAACGTTTCTTCTCTGTACGGAGATGAGATTATGAGAATCTTGGATGGTAACTGCAAGAAGAATGTCTTGTTTACTTTCCCCGCAGGTGAGGAAAATAAAACGTTAGATACCATAAAGGATATCTATACTTTTTTGATTCAGGAAAAATTTGACCGGAAGGACTTGCTGATTGCGCTCGGCGGGGGTGTGACAGGAGACATTACCGGTTTTGCGGCATCAACCTATTTACGCGGAATTGATTTTGTGCAAATTCCAACCACCTTGCTTGCCCAGGCTGATTCGAGTATTGGTGGCAAAACAGGTGTGGATTTTGACGGATACAAAAATATGGTAGGGGCTTTTTACATGCCCAAATTAGTTTATATGAACGTAGGAGTTTTGAAAACACTTGACGACCGACAGTTTTTCAGCGGATTCGCAGAAATCATGAAGCATGGGCTGATCAAGGATGGAATGTTCTATGAATGGCTTCTTGAGCATATGTATGAAATTTGTGACCGGGATATGGATACGCTTCTTGAAATGGTAGAGAGAAGCTGTAACATCAAAAAACTTGTAGTTGAAAAAGATCCTACCGAAAAAGGTGACCGGGCGCTTTTGAATTTTGGCCACACTATTGGACATGCCATTGAAAAGTATAAGAATTTCACTTTAACCCATGGAGAATGTGTTGCATTGGGAGCTGTTGCAGCAGCATTTATTTCATGGAAGCACGAATGGCTTTCCAAGGATGAGTATTATGAAATCCGGGATATGTTTGTGCCATTTAATCTTCCCATTTCCATTGAAGACATTGACCCGCAGGAAATCTTAAAATTGACCAAATCTGACAAGAAAATGGAAGGTGACAGTATTAAATTTGTTCTTCTCAAAAAAGTCGGAAAAGCGGTGATAGACAGAACAGTAACTGATGATGACATCTTAAATGCACTCTCTGAAATTCATTATATTGAAGATTGTGAATAACAGAGAAGCAAAATATGGCGTGAATCTGTAGCATATACGAGGTTTGAAGATGAATAAGCATAAAATCACTTTACTAATAACAGATTTATTACTTTTGATTATACTTGTAGCAGTGGATCAATTTACGAAATATATGGCAGTTTTAAAGCTGAAAAATCAGCCGGCTTTCAGCATCATTGATGGAATTTTGGAGTTTAACTATCTCGAAAACCGGGGGGCAGCCTTTGGCATGCTTCAAAATCAGAAAATATTTTTTGTTTTTGTTGCCGTAATTTTTTTGTGCGTCATTATCTATGTGCTTTTTAGAACACCGGAAGGGAAAAAATACACATTTCTTCATATTTTGCTGGTCATGATTGCAGGCGGTGCCATTGGTAATATGATCGACCGGCTTCGGTTTGATTATGTAGTTGATTTTATTTACATTGTATTAATTAATTTTCCCATATTTAATGTAGCGGATATGTATGTGACATTTGCCACTGTAATTTTGGTTATACAAGTGCTTTTTGTATATAAAGAAAAGGATTTTAATTTTTTAAGTTTTAACCAGAAAAAATTCAGGGAATTAAAATAGACCATGACAGACAACCTAAAAAAGTTTTTCTTTTGTATAACTGAAGATATGGAAGATGAGAGGGTCGATAAGTGCTTAAACGAACTGATCGGCTCTTTATCACGCTCCTATATTCAGAAACTGCTTGCAGACGGCAGCATTACAGTCAATGATAAAAAAATTAAATCAAGTTATCGTGTCAAAACGGATGATCAGATTCGCGTTATTCTTCCGCCTGCAATTACTCCAAATATCACACCGGAAGATATCACATTAGATGTGCTTTACGAAGATGACGATGTCATTATAATCAATAAACCAAAAGGGATGGTCGTGCATCCTGCTCCGGGACATTACAGCGGCACACTGGTAAACGCTCTTTTATTTCACTGTCAGGGGCAATTGAGTGGTATCAATGGAATTTTACGCCCCGGAATCGTCCATCGCATTGACCGTGATACCACAGGCTCAATCATTGCATGCAAAAATGATGGTGCTCATGCATGTATCGCAGAACAGCTGAAGGAACATACCATTGTGCGCAGATATCACGCGATTGTACATGGAAATATAAAAGAAGAGGAAGGCACAATTCACACTTTGATTGGACGACACCCAACAGAACGAAAAAAAATGGCTGTTTTAAAAAGCGGTGGAAAAGATGCCATTACACACTATAAGGTTCTAAAACGCTTTGGCAAATTTACCTATATTGAATGCAGACTGGAAACGGGACGCACACACCAGATCAGAGTCCACATGGCACACATCGGTCATCCCCTTTTAGGTGATACGATATATGGTCCTAAGGCATGCCCATATAAATTGGAGGGTCAGACACTTCATGCAAAGATTTTGGGATTTCATCATCCCGGTACAAATGAATATATTGAAATAGATGCACCTCTCCCTGATTATTTTGAAAAATTATTGCATATTTTGTAAAAAGATAAATTTGTTCTATAAAAAAGATAAATTAAACTGTTGAAAAATGACAAATTACATGCTATTATCAACAGTGGATTAATAATTATTTTATAATTGTTCATTATAATTTAATAATTTTATCTGTGATTATAGTACAAAGGAGTAATATAATGACAACTGCTGATTATCTTGACAGTCTCCTTTTGCGTTATTCGGGTAGTTTTGATATTTATCAGCCGTATAAGATAAATGAGAAGGAATACCCGGCATATGGGTATTTTTTTTCAGTTGTAGAAAAGTACATACTAATACGTGAAATTAATATGTGGTCTACCAAAAGCTATGAACACATTTTATTTATGGAAGTAGAAGAGTGTACAGAAGAAACCTTAAAAGAGGCTTCAGACATCATTCAGAATTATATGGAACCGGTGCTTGTGCGTAAGGGAGAAAAACTTCCTGAGCCCAATCATATGTACAGTTATTTGAATGTTGCGATTCTATGCAATAAGCCTGTTGAAAAGAAAATTACAGAACAGATTAAGCATTTTCATTTTGAAAAAGGATACCGTTTTAATATTCGTGGCTTTTCTAAAGGCTCTATTATGTGTGTATCTATGGAGAATCAAAAATACATCAGCAATTATCATGGAAGATTAAAAAAGAAACTGTTTCAGCAGGTTTTTTCTGATGTAACATCCGGAAAACCGGGATTTGCTGCAATAATGAAAGAGAGAGGGCTGACTCCTTTCAAGCAGGAAGATTAAACTGCCATATATACAAATGTAGCTTTACATTTGTTTTATATAGGGATGCTCAAACACACAAGAAAATATTTTAATAGGAGGAGATTGTTGTGAGCGCATTATTATTAATCATTTTAGCGATTGTAATTTTCGTAGTTGCATATCTTACATACGGACGTTACCTTGCTAAGACATGGGGCATTGATCCCACTCGTAAAACACCCGCTAACGAATTAGAAGATGGTGTTGACTATTGTCCTGCAAAGACACCTGTCTTAATGGGACATCATTTCTCATCAATTGCCGGAGCCGGCCCCATTAACGGACCAATTCAGGCAGCATTCTTTGGATGGGTACCTTGTTTCTTATGGATTGTTATCGGAGGTATTTTCTTTGGTGCGGTTCAGGACTTCGGTGCATTATTTGTATCTATTCGTCATAAGGGAAAATCCTTAGGTGAAGTTATTGAAGAAAATATCGGTCACAGAACAAGAATTCTGTTTACAGTATTTGCATGGCTGGTATTGCTTCTTGTTATTGCAGCATTCGGTGACATTGTTGCAAACAGCTTTATTGGTGCCAGCTATGGCGGAAGTGCCAGCAATGGTTCTGTAGCAACAGCATCCTTACTGTTTATTCCTCTTGCTATTGCATTTGGTTTCATTGTATACAGAAAGAATGCACCTATGGCAGTTGCAACTGTTCTTGGTGTTATTTTACTGGCAGTGTGTGTGGCAATTGGTCTTGCATGCCCGCTGGATCTTCCTAAGAATTTCTGGATTGCATTTGTATTTGTTTATATTATTATTGCATCTGTAACACCTGTATGGATTTTGTTACAGCCCAGAGATTATTTAAGTTCTTTCTTACTTTATTTCATGATGGGTGCTGCAGTAATCGGTATCATTGGTGCAACCATTGTTAATCCTGCATCTACCAGCTTCTCAACACCTGCGTTTACCGGATTTACAGTAAATGGCAATTTCTTATTCCCTACACTGTTTATCACAATTGCCTGTGGTGCTATTTCAGGTTTCCATTCTCTGATTGCATCCGGTACAACCTCTAAGCAGCTGAATAATGAAAAAGATGCTTTAATGGTTGGTTATGGTTCCATGTTAATTGAATGTGTACTTGCTGTTATTTCCTTAATTGCAATCGGTACACTTTCTGCAGATGGTTCTCAGGCTGCAGTAAAGGAAATGTTAGGTCTGGAAGCAATTTCACCTACCATCATCTTTGGTACTGCAATTTCTAACTTCTTTGCAACCATCGGATTTGGAGAAGCTGCTGTAAATGCTACAAAGACAATTATTATGCTGGCTGTAAGCTGCTTCTGTCTTACATCCCTTGATACAGGTACCAGACTTGGACGTTTCATGTTCCAGGAATTATTTGCCGGTACCGAAGCTGGAAAGAAGCTGAAGCTTGACAACATGTATGTTGCAACTGTTATTACTGCAGTTTTCGGATTTGTGCTTTGCCTTGCAGGTTACACCAAGGTTTGGCCTTTGTTCGGTGCAGCTAACCAGTTAGTAGCAGTTCCTGCATTCCTTGCACTGGCTGCTTACCTTAAGAAGATTGGAAAGAACAATAAGATGTTGTATATTCCTATCGTATTTATGGCATGCGCAACTATTTCTTCACTTATCTTAACCTTTAAGAAGAATTTTGAAGCAATTTTTGCCGGAGCAGAAGGAACAGCAATGTTTACTAACATTCTTCAGAATGTAATTATCGTTCCTCTTGTTGTACTTGCAATTATCCTGATCATTGATGGAAGCAAAGTATTATTTGGCAAAAAGAACGCATAATAGGGTCATAAAAAAATAAAAAATAGGGACACTGATAGACATAGAGGTCTGTTAGTGTTCCTTTTTGCATAATAACCATCAATATTAAAACGGAGACATGTATGAATATATTTGATATTTTGGGACCTGTCATGGTAGGTCCAAGCAGTTCCCATACAGCAGGAGCTGTCCGTATTGGCTATGTGGCAAAATGTTTATTACAGGATGAACTGTGTAATGTTAAAATCCTTTTTCATGGTTCATTTGCAACAACAGGAATAGGGCACGGAACAGACCGGGCCGTGATTGCAGGACTTTTGGGGATGCACCCGGATGACATGCGGATACCGGACAGCTTTTCCTATGCCCAAAAGGCAGGGCTGTCCTTTGGCTTCGACCAAATTGATTTGCGGGATGCACATCCCAATACAGTCATATTGGAAATGGAGGGTAGGAGCGGAAGAAACCTGAAAATACAGGCATCTTCTCTAGGTGGCGGAAGAATTATGGTCAATCAGATTGACGGTATTGATGTAAATTTTAATGCTGAAAAACCCACTCTGATTGTTCATAATTTAGACCAGCCGGGGCATGTAGCAGAAGTAACTTCAATGTTGTCTCATAAGTGTGTAAATATCGCAACTATGCAGCTTTACAGAGATAAAAAAGGTGGATATGCAGTTATGGTTATTGAAACTGATCAGGCTGTGCCGACAGATGCCATCAAATGGCTGGAACATCTGGAAGGGGTTATTAAAGTCACTTATATTAATTTGGAAGAAGACTAAGGGAGATTGCTATGTTTCAATCATTACAGGAAATTGTTGAAAAATGTAAAAAAGAAGAGAAGGAATTCTGGGAAGTCATTTTGGAAGATGATACCATGGAACGTGGAGTTGAGCGTTCTGCTTCCTATGCAAAAATGACTGATACCTGGGATGCAATGCTTTTAGCAGCTGCCAATTATGATAAAACACAATGTTCCTCCAGTGGGCTGATTGGCGGTGATGGGAACAGAATGGAAGAGTATCTTAGAACCCATGAGTGTCTTTGTGGCGACTTTATTGGGCAGGTAATCGCAGGCGCGCTTCAAATGGGCGAATCCAATGCCTGCATGAAGAGGATTGTGGCTGCGCCTACTGCTGGTGCCTGTGGTGTTCTGCCTGCAATTCTTGTGCCTTATTTTAAGCGAAATGGCAGAAATTCTGAATACATTATTCGCTCATTGTATGTTGCTGCCGGAATTGGACAAGTAATCGCACACAGAGCATCAATCAGTGGGGCAAAGGGTGGTTGTCAGGCAGAAATCGGTTCTGCAAGCGCTATGATGGCAGGCGCGCTGGTCTATCTGGAAGGTGGAAATAATGATCAGATTATACATGCTGCTGCAATGGCGTTAAAAAATATGCTTGGACTTGTATGTGATCCTGTTGCCGGTCTTGTGGAGGTACCCTGTGTAAAAAGAAACGTTTATGGTGCGGTAAATGCAGTTGCCAGTGCAGAGATGGCAATGGCGGGGATTAAAAGCCGAATTCCTCCTGATCAGGTAATTGATGCAATGAGAGAAGTGGGAGATAAGATGGATGTTTCACTGAAAGAAACAGGGCTCGGAGGCCTTGCAGCAACACCTTTCGGGAAAGAGATCTCAAAGAAAATTTTCTGATGACAAATTTTCTGACGATACATTGAAGATTTACTGAATTTTATGTATAATATATTTAATAAGAAAAATTACATGAACAGGAGGTTCTTATATGAATACAGTTATTACAATTGGGCGTCAATTTGGCTCTGCCGGCAGAGAAATTGGCGAAAAAGTTGCAGAACATTTTGGTCTCAAATGTTACGATAAAGAACTATTAAGCCGTGCTGCAAAAGAAAGTGGCTTCTGCGAGGAGATATTAGAAAACCATGATGAAAGACCAACTAATTCATTTCTTTATAATCTGGTTATGGATACTTATTCTTTTGGATATAACGCGTCTCATTTTGTTGATATGCCAATCAGCCATAAAGTATTTCTTGCACAGTTTGAAACCATCAAAAAGATTGCAACTGAGGGACCTTGCGTAATTGTAGGACGTTGTGCTGATTATGCTTTAAGTGATATGAAAAACTGTATACATATATTCATTTGCGGAGACGAAGAAACTAAAACAAAACGTATTATGGAGAAGTATAACCTAGATGCTGCAAAAGCTAAGGATATGTGCATTAAGAAGGATAAACAACGTCAAAGCTACTATAACTATTATTCTTCCAAAAAATGGGGACGCGCTGACAGTTATGATCTTTGTATCAACAGCAGCATCCTTGGCATAGAAGGCACTGTAAAACTCCTGATACAGTACATTGAGGATTTTGAATCTAGAAATAAATAATAATTATCAGCATTAGAAAGAACTTTCCTGGCGATTTTAATTAAGATAATACCGAGCTACAACTATTCGCAAAACACAAGTTTAACGAATAGTTGTCGCGAAGTCTATTAACAAGAAATTATCAGGCATATAGTTTACGTAATATTTTTATGTAAACTATATGCCTATTTTCTTGTATCCTGACGAGAAAGATATTCATCTTTTTCTACATAATCTATTGAACTGTTATATTTGGTAATATATTCTGTATATTGTTCTGTACCATAATTTTTATGTTTTTGTTTTGGCATTGTTTTTCGGTATTTTTTTTGGAACTCAGCAACATTATCAATGCAACCTTGTTTTTTCATTTTTTTATATCTCATATAAGTATACACATACACCAATGCTAAAAACGCAATAATAATTATGATTAAAATTTTCATCTGCAAATTTCCTCAGAATCTAAAAGAATTGTAAAAGGTCCGTCATTTTCCAGAGAAACCTTCATATCTGCACCAAAAATGCCATGCTCAACATGTTCAATTTGCTCGGAACATTTTTTAATAATATATTCATAAATTTCATTTGCAAATTGAGGATTTCCGGCTTTTATGAATGAAGGTCGGTTTCCTTTGCGGCAATCTGCATATAATGTAAATTGTGAAATAATTAACAATTCGCCATTTACATTTTTAAGATCAAGGTTTGTTTTTCCGTTTTCGTCCGAAAATATTCTTAAGCCTAACAGCTTATTAATCATTTTATCAGCGATTTCATAGTTGTCTGTATCACATACACCTACAAATACTAAATAACCTTGATTAATTTGCCCCACAATCCTTTCATCAACCGTCACACTGGCCGCATTTACCCGTTGAATAATAAATTTCATAACTTATCTGCTACTCTCCTTCCGAAGAATGGGATTCCTCAGATTTTTCTTTTGAACCCACATTTTTTTCTTTCCTTTGTAATTTAAAGAAAGGTTTTTGGGTATCTGAAGCTTTGTCAATAAATGTATCACCATCGCCAATATAGTCGACATTTAAATATTTACTTGTCTGTACCGGCAGTCCCTTTTTGACAAGCATTTTTGCAGTTACACGCTTGACCATTGCGTATAGAACTGCAAAAAAAGGTACGCCAATGATCATACCGGGAATGCCCATAATTCCTCCAAATACCGTAATTGAAAAAATAACCCAAAATCCGGATAATCCTGTAGATTGTCCTAAAATTTTTGGTCCGATAATATTACCATCAATCTGCTGTAAAATTAAAATAAAAATAATGAAATAAATGCATTTTACGGGGTTTACCATTAAGATAAGTATTGCACTGGGAATGGCACCCAAATACGGTCCAAAAAAAGGAATTACATTTGTGACACCAACAATTACACTGACTAGTAATGCATATGGAATCTTAAGTATACTCGTACCGGCAAAACAAATAAAACCAATAATGATGGAATCAATAATTTTACCACTGATAAAGCCGATAAACGTATCGCTGGTAAAACGAACATCCTGAATAAGCTGATTAGCCTTTTGGGTATCCAAAAGTGCATAAGTCAGTTTTTTGAACTGTCCTGCAAAGGTTTCCTTATTATAAAGGACATAAATAGAAATAATCATCCCAATAATGAAATTCCAAAGCATTTTTAAAATACTAATCAAGCTTAACGATACCTGTTTTACAAGGGTCTCCATCTGTGGCATGATACTGTTATTAACATATGTTAATAGTTTCTCGGAATAAGTATCCAGGAAGCGTATTACCATGTCAGCAATGTCAGGATTATCATCAAGGAACTTATAAGACCAGTTCGTTAAATTCTGCACATAATATGGAAACTGATAAGAGATACTTTTAATACTCTTTGCAATATTCGGTATCAATATGGAAAAGAATCCATAAATCATGAATACAACAATAACTAAAGTAAGAAAAACAGAAATAAACCTCTTATACTTCTTCTGCTTAATCGAAGGCACAGTACCGTTTCCAGAAAAAAGAGGGTTTAAAAAGAATTTTTCAATTCCATTTACCATAGGTGTCATCAGATACGCAAAAATAATTCCATACAACACAGGATTAATAATCCTGATTAAGGAATTGATCTGATTAGAAAAACGGTCTCCATGAAAAATAAGGTAGTAAAAACAAATTGATGCTGCTGTTACAGCAAATAAAGTAAGTCCAATTCGAAGATATCTTTTATTTAGTGGTAATTTCATATATATCAGGGAACTCCCCTATCCTCCTCCAATTTTGTTTATGATACATTATAAATCAGTATAACATTTTTTTTGAAAAGATACTATGGCATATTCATGAAATATGATAAAATTATTTGAAAAACATATTGGATTAAAATAACTTTTATAAACACTTGATAGCTTGATATGGAGGCATTCTATTATGACATTACAACGAGTTCTTAGTTATATCCGAAAAGCTGTGGATGATTATCATATGATTGATGATGGAGATAAGATTGCTGTAGGGATTTCTGGAGGAAAAGACAGCTTAACACTGCTCTATGGGCTTCATGGTCTTATGCGTTTCTATCCAAAAAAATTTTCGATTCATGCCGTTACAGTAGATCTGGGGTTTGATAATTTAAATTTGACCAAAATCCATGAATTATGTGATAAACTTGAGGTGCCATATACCATTATTAAAACTGATATTGCAAATATAATATTCAATGAACGTAAAGAAACTAATCCCTGCTCTCTATGTGCCAAAATGCGAAAAGGTGCTCTAAACGAAGCAATCAAAGCATCCGGCTGTAACAAGGTCGCTTATGCGCATCATAAGGATGATGTAGTAGAGACCATGCTGATGTCTTTAATTTTTGAAGGAAGGTTTCATACATTTAATCCCGTTACCTATCTTGATCGAATGGATCTTACTGTAATTCGTCCCCTTATGTATATGAATGAAGCTGATGTAATCGGTTTTGTAAATAAGTATAATGTTCCTGTTGTAAAAAGCCCTTGTCCTGCAGACGGTTATACCAAACGTGAGTATGTTAAGAACCTTTTAAAGCAGTTAAATCAGGAAAATCCGGGGGTAAAGGAGCGAATGTTTACTGCAATTCAAAATGGAAATATGGATGGTTGGAAAAACACAAACTAAAACATATAAGTACGGTAAGCAGTTATTATTCAGGAGATTATTATGGAAAACAGTAAAAATTACCATGATGAACAAAACAACATAAATACATTGAAAATGCGTGAAGTTGTAGCTACTCTCCCATCGTTCTGCAAACAGTTTTTTCGGGGGATTCAGGAATATACCTCATCACGTACCAGGCTTGCCTATGCATATGATATCCGTGTATTCTTTGAATTCATACACACACATAATAGCGCTTGCTCCGGCACAGAAATAAAAGATTTTCCCTTATCTATTCTTGATAGAATCACTCGTGAAGATATTGAAGAATATATGGATTATATAGGCTATTATGTAAAAGATGGAAAAGAATATACAAATAATGAACGCGGTAAAAAGAGAAAGCTCTCTGCTTTAAAGAGCTTTTACAATTATTTCTTTTGTGCTGAACAGATTCAAACCAATCCTGCCGCTCTTGTCCCGCTTCCAAAACAACATGAAAAGGAAATCATACGCTTGGATGCAGATGAGGTAGCCATCCTGCTTGATCAGGTAGAGGATGGAGAAAAACTTACTAAAAACCAGTTGAAATATCATAAAAAAACAAAGGTACGCGATATCGCACTACTCACACTTTTGCTTGGCACAGGTATTCGTGTATCGGAATGTGTAGGTCTCGATATAAATGATGTGGACTTTAAGAATAATGGAATAAAAATCAGAAGAAAAGGAGGCTATGAAACAGTAATCTATTTTGGAGAAGAAGTTGCAGATGCCCTTCATGACTATCTTGAAAAAAGATATCATATTGTCCCGCTGGAAGGTCATGAAAATGCATTATTTTTATCTATGCAGAACCGGAGAATTACAGTGCGTGCAGTAGAAAACCTGGTTAAAAAATATGCTTCAAATGTAACCGGATTAAAAAAAATCACTCCGCACAAATTGCGTAGCACTTATGGTACTGCCTTATATCAGGAAACAGGAGACATTTATCTGGTTGCAGATGTATTGGGACATAAAGACGTAAACACTACCCGTAAACATTATGCCGCACTTGAAGATAATCGAAGAAGAATGGCAGCAAAAGCAGTTCACCTACGTGAAAAATAATTAATTTAATAATTAATTTAGGTAAATTCAGGACTGTAATAAGGAAGAATCACATACTGCCCGGCAGTAATCTCATCGGTATCAAGGAAATTCATTTCCATCACTTCCTTAATATAGTCCTGATTGGTTTCATAATATCGGTTATTACCATAACATTCGGCATAATTCCAAAGTGAATCACCCTCCTGCACCATTACACTCTTGTAATATTTATATAAAACTTCTTCATCATTACTCTGTGCTTTGGTTCTCAATGCAAAAAATAATGAAGAAACACTGATAACTAAAATAAATGTAAGAAGAAACATAGTAATATGCCGCTGTAACTGGCGTTTCCTGCGAAGGCGGTTATTTCTTATTCTACGTTCACTTACTCTTGCGTTCATTTTCTTTTCCTCCATATTGAATTCACTTATTCGAACATCTGTTGCGAACATCTGTTCTTATAAGTGAATTATATCGAACAAACATTCTTGTGTCAATAGATTTTCACCCAAAAATCGAACAAATATTTGGAATATATGTTTGCCTTTTAGAATTCTATATGGTATAATTTACTTAATTAAAAAGTAAGGGAGGACTTTCATGGGCTACGGAAAAATTAGCAGCAAGCAACAGGAAATTCTTGATTATATCAAAGAGGAGATTTTAAAACGCGGTTATCCTCCTGCAGTAAGAGAAATTTGTGAAGCCGTAAACCTGAAATCTACATCTTCTGTTCACTCTCATCTTGAAACTCTTGAGAAGAACGGATATATTCGTAGAGATCCCACTAAACCAAGAGCAATTGAAATATGCGACGATAATTTTCAGATGGTTAGGACTGAGATGGTCAGTCTTCCTGTTGTTGGACGTGTCGCTGCCGGTACACCTATTTTGGCTGAGGAAAATATTGAAAACTATTTCCCTGTTCCTGCTGAAATCGTTCCTCACGGAGAATCATTTGTTTTGAATGTTAAAGGCGATTCTATGATAAATGCAGGTATTTTCAGCGGTGATCAGATTTTTGTTAATTCCTGCAATACTGCCAGAAATGGAGATATGGTAGTTGCTCTTATTGACGATTCTGCTACCGTAAAAACCTTTTATAAAGAAGATGGTCATATTCGCCTTCAACCTGAAAATGACGAAATGGAGCCTATTATCGTAGATGACTGCCAAATTTTAGGAAAGGTATTTGGTGTCTTTAGACTTTTCCGCTAGATATTGATTGAATTTAAAAAACATAAAAACCGAAAAAACAATCACCTGTTTTTTCGGTTTTTTTATAAAATGCTTTTGTATGAAAATAGATTCCTATAAACCATTAATGAAATCTTACATTGATGTAAGATACAATTTCTTCTACGCAGCGGTCATATCCAAGCTTAGAACTGTCCAGACATAAATCATAATTTCTGGCATCAGTCCACTCGCGACCGGTATAATATTTGTAATAATCTGCTCTGTGCTTATCAGTTTTTAAAATAAATTTTTCAAGTTCCTTTGAAGACATACTGTGCTTCTTTGCAGCTTGTTCCATACAATATTCATGAGGCGCATGAATGAACACGCTGAGAACATTATCATAGTCCTTCAAAATAAAATCAGCACATCGCCCTACGATTACACAAGCTTCCTCTTCTGCCAATCCCTTAATAATCTTTGCCTGGTAATTAAACAAATTCTGAGTAGAAACAAAATCATCACTTTCAGGCGGAATCAACTCACCATGATATGCATTGTGAGCAATGCGGAACAGACTGGTACTTTTTATCTTTTCATCTGCATTGACAAAAAGCGCTTCATTGATTCCACTATCCTCTGATGCTAATTTCATCAGTTCCTTGTCATAAAAATGAATTCCCAGCTTTTGAGCCAGCATTTTTCCTACTGTACGGCCACCGCTTCCATATTGTCTTGCAATCGTAATCACAATTTTGTCTTTCATCAAAGCTCTACCCCCATATTCTTTTTATGTTGAATCACTTTATTCACCAAGATAAGCTTTCTTAATGGAATCATTATTGAGAAGTTCCTCTGCCTTGCCTTCAAGAACAATATTTCCTGTTTCAAGAACATAGGCACGATCTGAAATAGAAAGTGCTTTCTTTGCATTCTGCTCCACCAAAAGAACTGTTGTTCCACTGGCACTTACTTCTTTAATAATGTCAAAAATTTCATTTACAAAAATTGGGGACAGTCCCATGGAAGGTTCATCCATCAAAATAATTCTTGGATGAGACATTAATGCTCTTCCCATCGCCAGCATCTGCTGCTCTCCTCCGCTTAATGTTCCTGCAAGCTGATTCTGTCTTTCTTCCAGACGCGGAAAACGCTTGTAAACCATTTTTAATGTCTCTTCAATTTCATCTTTATCTTTTCTTGTATAAGCGCCCATTTTCAAATTTTGCAGTACAGAAAGATTAGCAAATACACGTCTTCCTTCAGGGACATGCGCCATACCCATGGATACAATTTTATGGGCCGGAACCTTGGTAATGTCCTTACCGTCAAAATATACAGAGCCCTTTTTAGCTTCAAGAAGTCCTGTAATTGTATGGAGAATTGTTGTCTTTCCAGCTCCGTTTGCACCAATCAGGGCAATAACTTCTCCTTCATTTACTTCAAAGGTTACCCCCTTGATTGCCTTAATCATTCCGTAATAAACTTCTAAATCTTTTATTTCAAGCATTGCCATAGTGTATTCCTCCCGCTTATTCACCTAAATATGCTGTAATAACCTGAGGGTCATTAAGTACCTTGCTGGTGGAACCCTGTGCCAGTATACGTCCAAAATTTAAAACGGTAAGTTCCTCGCAAATGCCGGAAACCAACTTCATATCATGTTCAATCAACAATATTGTCATGTCAAAATTATCACGGACAAAGCGGATGGTTTCCATAAGTTCAATTGTTTCATTGGGATTCATACCTGCTGCAGGTTCATCCAGAAGAAGAAGCTTGGGTTCTGTAGCCAATGCTCTCGCAATTTCAAGCTTACGCTGCTTGCCGTAAGGAAGATTTGCAGCCAAATAGTCTGCTTCACCATCCAGATCAAAGACCTTTAATAACTCCATAGCCCTTTCATTCATAGCTTTTTCCGTTTTGAAGTATTTCGGCATTCTCAAAATACCTTCAATTGCGGAATATTTATAATGATTATGAAGACCAACTTTTACATTGTCCATAACACTTAAATCTTTAAATAATCTGATATTCTGAAAAGTCCTTGCAATACCGGCTTTATTGATTTCTATCGTTTTCAATCCGGTAATATTCTGACCGTCAAGAGTGATAATCCCTTCATCCGGTTTATATACTCCGGTAAGCAGATTGAATACGGTAGTTTTACCGGCACCGTTAGGACCGATCAAACCATAGAGCTGCCCCTTTTTTATAGAAATTTCAAAGTCATCTACCGCACGAAGTCCACCGAAGGAAATGCCCAAATTTTTAACTTCCAGTAATGCTGCCATGATTATTGCACCTCCTTAGGTTTTTTTATCAGTCTTTTTATGGAATATTTTTCTCTTAACTCAATGAACTTAGGAGCCCAGTTAAAGAGCATCATAACAATCAATATAATAGAATAAATCAACATACGGTAATTGCTGAGACCACGCAAAAGCTCAGGAAGCAGTGTAAGAACAACTGATGCTATCATGGAGCCCCTGATATTTCCAATTCCGCCTAAAACAACAAATACCAGTATCATGATTGACATATTATACCCAAAGTTCTTTGGAGTCGCCATAAGGCTGCTTAAATTGTGAGAATATAACACACCGGCCACTCCTGCAAGCGCTGCGGAAATGGAAAATGCCATCAATTTATATTTGGTAATGTTTATGCCTACAGATTCTGCCGCAATCAAATTATCTCTGATAGACATAATTGCACGTCCATCTCTGGAATGAATTAAGTTCAATACAATAATCAAAGTAATTATGATTAAAACAATTCCAATTGTAAATGTAGAATCCTTAGGAGTTCCTGTAATGCCCTGAGCACCGTTGATAATTACGGTTCCATCCGATTCAAGTCCAAGTGAAATAGAATCCTTCATGGAAAAATGAAATCCCCGGCTATCCCTTCCTATGTATAATACATTAATGATATTTTTGATAATCTCTCCAAAGGCAAGCGTCACAATCGCCAGATAATCCCCTTTTAATCTTAAAACAGGCATCCCAATTAAAAAGCCAATCGCGCCGGCGCAGACAGCTCCAATTAAAATAGCCAGAATGAAACGCAAAATATCAATTGTAATTATATCCTGCATGCATTTAGAGAAAAAAGCTCCTGTAAAAGCACCTACACACATAAACCCGGCGTGACCAAGACTAAGTTCTCCCAAAATACCTACTGTTAAGTTCAAGGATATTGCAAGGATCACATAAACGCATAAAGGAACCAAAAGTCCCTGCATAAGGCTGGAAATATTCCCGGTAGCGCTCATAAGCTGAATGATAATGTATGCGGCAATAACGATTCCGTAAGTAATGATATTATCTTTTAAATTTTTTGTAAGCTTTAACTTTTTCACTGTCATTTCCTCCTATACCTTTTCCTGTATCTTCCTGCCAAGAATACCCGTAGGCTTCACAAGAAGGACAATGATCAAGACCATGAATACAATTGCATCTGCCATCTGGGATGATATGTATGCCTTGCTTAAAATTTCAATAATTCCAAGCACGATTCCACCGATTAAGGCTCCGGGGATTGAACCGATACCGCCAAATACAGCAGCCACAAATGCCTTGATACCCGGCATGGAACCGGTATATGGAGTAAGGGACGGATAAGCGGAGCATAAAAGCATACCTGCAATCGCCGCAAGTGCAGAACCAATTGCAAAGGTAAGTGAAATGGTTGCATTTACATTAATCCCCATAAGCTGTGCAGCACCTTTATCTTCTGACACCGCCAACATAGCCTGTCCTGCCTTGGTCTTATTGATAAAAAGAGTCAATCCAATCATAATAATAATACAAGAGATAATCGTGACAATGGTTTCTCCCGATATAATAATCTGCCCATCTGCCAGCTTAAGCGCCGGTATATTGACTACAGATGTAAAAGCCTTGGTGTTCGCTCCAAAAATAAGCAATGCAATATTCTGAAGGAAATAGCTCACACCAATTGCCGTTATCAGAACTGCCAAAGAAGACGCTGCCTGACGAAGCGGACGGTATGCAATATATTCGATCGTAATGCCTAATATTGTGCACAGGACAACCGCTAAAAGGACTCCTATAACCGGAGGCCATCCCTGCATGCTGACTGCAAAGAAAATTGTAAAGCCACCAACCATGATAACGTCACCATGCGCAAAATTCAACATTTTCGCAATACCATACACCATTGTATAACCTAATGCGATAATCGCATATACGCTTCCCAAACTGATTCCATTGATTAAATAGGATATAAAACTCATAAAAGAACACCTCTGCGTAAAAATTTATTAGTCTAGTATAGCAGATAAAACAGTCTGCTGGCAAGATATATCAGAACTTTCCTTTCCCTTTTCTCTAAAAAAGAGGGTTGCAGTACTTGCAACCCTCTTTGGCCGTTTCATGCTAAATTACTGGATTAAGCTGTAGTTACCGTTTACAATTTCCATAGCTTTAGGTGCTTTGTTAACTGCACCGTCTTCATCCCAAGACATTGCCTCGCCTGTAAGTCCGTCTACAGAAATTTCTGCCATAGCACCTTTCATTTTTTCACAGATATCAGAAATACTGTCAGCAGGTGTTACGCCACTCTTCTCTGCAGCAGCTTTGATAATATAAACTGCATCATATGCATCGGCTGCAAACTGGTTAGGAGTTTCTCCATAAGCTGCTTCATATGTGCTTACGAAAGACTGGGTAGCTTCATCATCTGCATCAGCTGCAAAAGGTGTCAACAGCATAACGCCTTCTGCTAAAGCTGCATCAAAGTTTTCTACGCCAAGAATACCGTCAAGTCCATCACAACCGAAGAACTTGGGAGTATAACCCATAGCATCTGCCTGCTTCAAAATAAGAGAAGCCTCTGTGTAGTAAATAGGCAGGAACATTAAGTCTGCTCCGGCATCCTTTGCTTTCTGAAGCTGTACGGAGAAATCAGTCTTATTGTCAGCAGTAAATGCTTCTGCGGATACAATTTCGAAAGGCTGATTTGCTGCTTCTGCTGCAAATTTCTCATAAATACCTGAAGAATATACATCAGAACTGTCATAGATAACAGCAACCTTTTCTGCTACATTGTTTGAGCCAATATACTGAGCTGCTGCAATACCCTGGTTAGGGTCGGTAAAACATACCTGATATACATTGTCGTTGCTGCTGATGCAGTCAACAGAAGATCCTGAAGGAGTAATCTGGAACATATTATCATTAGAAGATTCTGCAGCAACTGCAATACAGCATCCGCTGGTGGTTGTACCAACTAACATCTGCATACCCCAGTCCTTTAATGTATTGTATGCATTTACAGACTTTTCATTGTCACATTCATCATCCTGGAAGTTGTACTCAACCTGATAGCCGTTGATACCACCTGCCTCATTAATTTCCTTAATTGCAAGGTCAGCACCATTCTGAACAGCAAGTCCATAAACTGCTGCACCACCTGTAGCAGGTCCGATAGAACCAATCTTAAAGGTTTCGCCTGCAGCTTCGGTAGTTGCAGCGTCAGATGTTTCTGCTGCGGTTTCTTTGTTTGAGCTTCCGCATCCTGCAAGCATAGTCATTGTCATAGCAGCTACAAGAGTAAGGCTCATAGCTTTTTTTAAACTTTTCATAACTTTTCCTCCTCGAAATTTTATTTCAAGTTATAATACTCCAAATATGAGAAATTGTCAACTTTGATAAAAAAGAAATACAATTTTTGTGTATTTTTTTATTTTAATGGGAAAGAATAAAACTGATGTCTTAAATATTAAAGTATTACAATATATGGAGGTATCAAAATGAATAATAAATGTTTAGACTGTATTGCACTTACCATTGCAATTATTGGTGCGGTAAACTGGGGATTAATTGGATTCTTTTCCTTTGATCTGGTGGCATTTATCTTCGGAAACATGTCCTGGATTTCAAGAATTATTTACGCCGTTGTCGGAATCAGCGGTCTGTATTTGATTACATTTTATATGTATGCAGGCGGAATCGACAGGGCGAGGGATTAATCAATCTATGGATTTTATGACCCCAAAAAGTCAAGTAAAAGAACCGGTATATCGCCGGCTCTTTTACTTTATCACTATCAACTACATATTCTTTAATGAATCAACATCTACAATCCTGCCGTCACGCCAAATTCTTTCCAGATCATAAAAAAGTCTGTTTTCATGGTCAAAAATATGAACCATGATGTCACCAAAATCCAGAAGTACCCAATTGGCATTTTCATATCCTTCCATCTGTTTCAAAGGATATCCTGCTCTCCCCAGTTTTTCTTCCACCGAATCGGAAAGCGCCTGAATCTGACTTCTGTTGCTGCCATTTGCAATAATAAAATAATCAGCAAGAACGGATACCTGACTGATATCAATCACTCTGATATCTTCTGCTTTTTTATCTTCCAAGGCTTCTATGGCAAGCTTTGCCATCTCATTTATTTTGTCTGTTGAAAAATCTGCCATCTCAAATCTCCTTCTTATAGTAATCGTATGTTTTTTGTGTCATTGGATCAATCGGGCTGTCAATACTGTGAAGGTAATCCAGTATATTGTTAAGGATTACCAAAAGTGCCGCATCCAAATCCTGAAAAGCAAGTTTTCGAATTTTCGCAAGATTGTCGGCATGTTTTCTACCCGGTTCAATATAGTCTGCAATATAAATGATTTTTTCAAGCTCAGACATTTCCGGTCTTCCGGTGGTATGATATAAAATTGCATTCAAAATATCATCATCATGGATTTGAAATTTTTTTCTGGCAATATATCTGCCTGCCTTTGCATGAAGTAAAAAGGGGTTTTGACGCTCAATATCGCTAATAGGAATATGATGTTTTTCACAGATGCTGATTTTTTTTTCATTGCGGATACATTTGGCACAATCATGTAAAAGTCCGGCAACCAAAGCTTTTTCCGAATCGGTTTGATTGCACATTGCAAGTGCTGCAGCTGTATACGCAACACCTAAAGTGTGCTCGAATCGTTTGGCATCCTGTGCTTTTTCCATTTCCTTTCTGATTTTTTTGATATCATAGTTTTTCACTGATATAACCTTTGCCTTTCAATCTTATGACATGATGCTGTACAATTTATTTTCTTCTATATAAGAAAGGACACTTTCGGGAAGCATATAACGGATTGATTGCTTTTCCTTAATCCTTGTTCGGATTTCAGAAGAAGAAATGTCAATAAATCTTGCCGGAAGAATTTTGATGTCCGCCTGATATTCATAAATCAGATTGGCAGCTAGCTTTTCAATTTTTTCTTCTGTTCCGGTACCGCGAACTGCAACGACAAGTGTGCAGTTTTGCATAATAAATTCCGGCTTCTTCCAAGTCTCTAATGTCAACAGACTGTCTGCACCCATAATAAAATAAAACTGATCCTTTGGATAATCTTTTTTTAGTTCCTGCAAGGTTTCAAAGGTATAAGTAGGACCTTCTCTGTCTATCTCTATCATAGACAAAGCAAAGTAAGGGTTCTCCTTTATTGCCAGGGCAATCATCTCGGCACGATGCCTGCCATCTAAAATATCAGCAACATTTTTCATGTAAGAAATTCCACTGGGTATAAATAAAACTTGGTCAAGTTCAAAGGTTTCTCTTGCTGCTTCCGCTAACATCAAATGTCCGTTGTGGATTGGATTAAAGGTTCCCCCCATAATTCCGATTTTCTTTCCCATATTTTCCTCCATTCCCATGACATACGCCTGCATATACAAGCTTACCTGGGAAGTTCAATTTTCTTATGATCCCTGCTTTCCTTGTATAGAACAATCTTTTTGCCAATGACCTGCACCAGCTGAGAACCAGTTCTGTCAGCAAGCGCTTCTGCCATCTGCCTTGGGTCTTCCAGACAGTTTTTCAGCACCGCAACCTTAACCAGTTCTCTGGTGTTAAAGGTCTCTCTGACAGCTTCCGTAACTTCAGGAGTCAAACCGGATTTTCCTATCTGAAATACCGGATCAATAGTCATTGCCAGTCCTTTTAAATATGCACGTTGTTTACTTGTCATTTGCCCCTCCTATTTATAATAGTCAAAGGATAAACCATACATTCTTACGGTGTCTCCTTCCTGAATTCCAAGTGCTTCCAGTTCATCCAGAATTCCGTTCAATTTCAGGAAGTTCTGGAAGAAAGTAAATCCTCTTTCCGATTCCAGATTAGTGTACCCCAGCATCTTTTCGATTCTCGGTCCCTCAATTACATATTCATTCTCTTTCTCATCATAAGTAACTGTATAGGGCTCATCAGAAACAGACAACATATATTCCGGGAAAAATTCCTGTTCAAAGATAACAGGCTTATCATCAATCTGATCTAGCATGTTTCTTACATAATACAGTAATTCTCTAATCCCCTGTCCGCTGATGGCAGATATCGGATAAACCTTAATTCCCTTAGGCTCAAACTCTGCCTTTAGCTTTTCGACCGGATTCTGTTCCCCATCCTCCGTAAAAATCATGTCTGTCTTATTGGCAGCAATTACCTGTGGACGCCCGGCAATTTCGGGATTGTAATTTTCCAATTCTTTATTAATCGCATAGATATCTGCAATAGGATCACGACCTTCTGTTCCGGCAGCATCTACAATATGAATAATCACCTTAGTACGCTCAATATGTCGAAGAAATTCAAAGCCAAGCCCCACTCCTTCAGATGCACCCTCAATCAGTCCGGGAATATCTGCAATTACATAACCTTTGGCATCTGGCAGATCAACAACTCCTAAATGAGGATTCAAGGTAGTAAAATGATAGTTTGCAATTTTAGGGCGTGCATTGGAAACCTGTGTAAGAAATGTTGATTTACCGACATTGGGGAACCCGACCAATCCTACATCTGCAATAACCTTAAGTTCCAACAAAAGCTCCAGTTCTCTGGCAGGTTGTCCGGGCTGTGCATATTTGGGCGCCTGCATGGTGCTTGTGGCATAGTGCTGGTTCCCATTGCCTCCCCGTCCGCCCTGTAAAAGAACGAAACGCCGGTTTTCGCCGGACATATCCGTAATTACTTTGCCGGTTTCTGCTTCTTTTACGACAGTTCCCTCCGGCATTTTTAAGATCAGGTCTGCCCCGTTCTTGCCGCGGCAGTTTCGTTTGCCACCGTTTTCACCGTCTTCTGCATGATATTTACGGACATGGCGATAGTCGGTAAGAGTATTTAAACCGTCATCGACCTCTAAGATTACACTTCCGCCGTTGCCGCCGTCTCCACCGTCGGGACCGCCGTTAGGAACATATTTCTCTCTTCTGAAAGAGACATGTCCATCGCCGCCTTTACCGCTTCGCACATAAATTCTTGCTCTATCTGCAAACATCTCATTTTCCTCTCAAATAAACTAATCAACAATATCTTTCATGTAATCATTTCAAATGATTAAAAAGGCTTCAAACATGAATGTTTGAAGCCTGCCCTGATTCGTACTATTTCTCTACAGGATATACGGAAGCCTGTTTCTTATCTCTTCCTTTTCTTTCGAATTTAAGTACACCGTCAACCATTGCGAACAAGGTATCATCACCACCACGTCCTACGTTGATACCGGGATGAATCTTTGTTCCACGTTGTCTGTATAAAATATTTCCTGCTTTTACGAATTGGCCGTCAGCTCTCTTCGCACCCAATCTCTTGGATTCGGAATCTCTACCGTTCTTGGTAGAACCAACACCCTTTTTATGAGCGAAAAATTGAAGGTTCAGCTTTAACATGATTTACACCTCCTTGAATTTTAGTTTTAAATACTGTTTGCCGTACTGTGATACGACATTCTGCAATCCAAGTACCATGGAATCAAGAAGGAGTGTACTGCTTTTGTCTGAATTGCCCATCAAATGACAGTCAATCAGACCCTTTTCCTGATCACTGGTTACTTCCATCTGAATCTCTGTCAGTGCATCAAGTGAATTGATGGTATTGATGACCAGAATGGAAATCGCGCTGCAGACAATGTCTTCTCCTGCATCCGCATACCCTGCGTGACCTTCACAGGTTACTCTCTTATATTCCCCGTTTTTGGATTTCATAATCGTAATTGTAGTCATATTCTTAAGCGTTGATTTTTTCAATCTTTACCTGTGTGTATGCTTGTCTATGACCGTTTTTCTTATGATAACCGGTTTTTCTCTTATACTTGTAAACGATTACCTTACGGTGTCTGCCCTGTTCCATAACAGTTGCAGTTACGTTTGCATTAGCTACATCACCGGCAACCTTAAGACCATTATCGCTGATAGCGACAACCTGATCAAATGTTACAGTAGCTCCGGGTTCAGCATTAAGCTTTTCAACTTTAATTACATCGCCCTCGGAAACCTTATACTGTTTTCCACCTGTTGCAATGATTGCGTACATATGGCACCTCCTATACTAACCAGCCGAAACTGATTTTACTCGCTAACTGCGGTGACGCTTGAGCGCACTTCTACCTCGTTATGCGGCATACTCATAAACTATAACATCCGTTTTTATTACTGTCAAGTAATTTTTACAGATTTCTGTCTGTACAAAATGATTTATTCCATTTTTCTAAAATAATCGGCAAGCGGTTTACTGCTCTTTTTTCGGGTAATCTCAACAATGCCAAGGGCAGTCATGTCCACAAGCCTTGTTTTTGTCTTATCATCTTTCAGACATGCTTCCAGCGTAGTAAGCAGTTTCTGATTATCCTCTGATGAATCCATATTGATGAAATCCACCATAATCATTCCCGAATAATTTCGGATGCGAAGCTGTCTTGCAACCTCTCTTGCCGCTTCAAGATTGATTTTCAGTATATAATCCCTGCTTTTCTTTCCCTTACTCTCTGCTTTCCCTGAATTAACGTCAATCACAACCATAGCCTCGGTAGGCTCAATCACAAGATATCCTCCGCAATTAAGCCATACTTTTTTGCCAAGGGCTTCCTTAAGATGCGTTTCTATGCTGTACAGCTTGGAAAGGGAAAGCATATCGTCCTGATAGTGCCGAAGCTTTCTGTCAGGAAAGGTTTTTTTAAGAAGTTTAAATACTTCTTCCTCATCCGTTACAATTTCATCGTAGGATGATATGGAAATATTTTTAATCAGGTTTATGATTTCCGTCTCCCGATGGTAGAAACAGGTATAGCAGGTTCTATGCTTATAAGTGTCATTGATAGAATTAAAAATTTTAATAAATGACCTCATTTCCTCTAAAAGAGGAGAAAAATCATTCAGGCTCTCCGCGTTGGTACGGACGGTAAACTGGTATTTTTTACGTCCTTCTATTGCCGCAGTTTGGATAGCTTCACTTATCTGCTGCTTTTTTTCCGCATTCAGTTTTTTGGAAAACAGAATGCCATGTCCGAAAAAACTGCACACACAATATTGCCCGGTCAATGTAAGCTTTGCAGATGCAGTGGGCTGTTTGGTCTTTAACGCTTCCCCAACAATCTGTACAACAATCCGGTCTTCCTGTCTTAAAAAATTTTGCGTCGATGACTGTCCGCCCTCTGCTTTGTTGTCCACAACCAGCATTTCCTTCTGTTCAAGCGGCAGATAAGCAGTCTGGTCAGCAGAAATTGCAAGAAAAGCAGCTCCGATTCCGGCTACAATATCCTTAACTCTTGCCAGATAAATATTCCCGAGAAGATTTTCTTCTTCAGGAAGAGATGCGGTTTCCATTAAGTATGGTTTATTTTCATCAAACAAGATCAACAGCAGTCTGTCTTTTTGTCTGGTAATCACTAATTTACCCATTCTAACTTCCGGCTTATGCCTTAATTTAACGGCTGAATTGTTACGAAATCAACGCTGTCAGGCTGCCATCTTCCTTTCTCTTATAGGTTTCAAGCCGGTGTACCCGAAACGGGAATTCCGGTAAAACAACTCCTATGGAATCAAAAAAGGTTTCCAACACAAATCCCGGCTTAATGTTGCTGCCGCTTCCTGCATCAAGAAGCAGATAGACGTCTTCTTCCCTTACTTCAAGCTGATAGATACCCTCTTTTAAATCAATTTCTTTTTCACCCTTTTTCGTCTTTTTCATTACAGGAATCGATTTTTGACTATAAAAAGCAGTCAGCTGCTCTTTCCAGTCCTTGGGGAGAGTCATTTTAGGACTAAAGGAGACCAGATAAGATGCCGCTGCTACACTTGCCATGGCATTTCCTTCTTCTTCTGAAAGAAGCTTAACCTTTATGATGTCAAAGCCTTCTACCATTACAGACTGAAGCTTTTTCTGTACATCCTCTTCAGAGGAAAAAGAGTTGACCTCAATGTCAAAATATTCCCCTTCACTGGTATGTCCTACTGATAAAGGAGAAGCAAAGGACATAATCTGATGGGGGCTGAAGCCCTCAGAATAGGCAATATCAATCTCTGCCCTGCGAATTGCCTTTTGAAAATATCTCATAACATCCAGATGACCGATAAATTTGACGGCACCATATTTTGCAAACTTAATTCTAACCTTCATGACATGCTTCCTCCCGTTTTTCCAGACATACACCCGTCCCATAGCGGGCAGCTCCACAGCCATTGCACTGCATCCTGCAATTAGGGGTAACTGTTTCCTGTTTTGCACGATGCCACTCCCGAAGAAGAAACTCTTTCGTCACACCGCAGTCAAGGAAATCCCATGGGAATATTTCATCATCCCGTCGTTCTCTTGTGGTATAAAAATCAGGATTAATCCCGCATTCTTCAAAGGTCTGCATCCAGACATCGTTCTTATAATATTCGCTCCAGGCATCATAAATACAGCCCTTCTGATAGGCTTTCAGAATAACCTGATTCAGACGTCTGTCTCCCCGTGCCATAATTCCTTCAAGCACACTGACATCTGCCTCATGCCAGTTATATTTGATGCTCTTTTGATTCAACTGGGCTGCAATGGAGGTTCTGGTAAGGTATGCCTTGTCAAGAAACTCTTCCTTTGTCCGCTGACTCGCCCACTGGAATGGAGTAAACGGTTTGGGGATAAAGAAGGAGGTGCTTGCCACAATCTGTACCCTGCCTGTCCGCTTTTCTTTCGGAACAGTCTCATAGAACACTGCAGCAATTTTATTACACAACTCTGCAATTTCACGGATATCCTCATCTGTTTCCATCGGAAGCCCCAGCATAAAGTACAGCTTAACTCTGGTCCATCCTCCTTCAAAGGCAAGACGTGCCCCTTCTAATATGACTTCTTCGGTCAATCCCTTGTTAATCACATTTCTTAGTCGCTGGCTTCCGGCTTCCGGTGCAAATGTAAGACTGCTTTTTTTTACGTCCTGAACTTTATTCATTACGTCCAGTGAAAAGGCATCTATTCGCAGCGAAGGCAGGGAAATATTGATTTTTTTCTTATCGCAGCTTTCAATCAGAAAATCCAAAAGCTCCGGAAGTTTAGAATAATCGCTGGAACTTAAAGAACTTAGGGAAATTTCTTCATGTCCGGTATTTTTCAGCATTTCAACAGCATAGTGTTTCAGCATTTCAACACTCCGCTCACGCACAGGGCGGTAAAGCTGGCCTGCCTGACAGAAACGGCAGCCTCTGATACATCCCCGTTGTATTTCCAGAACCACCCTGTCCTGCGTAACCTTAATAAAGGGAACCACCGGCTTGTCAGGATAATAGGTGTCGGAAACATCCGTAACCATTTCCTTTTCAATGATTTCCGGAATCCCGGATTCGAGCAAGATCCTCTGATCAATAGTACCGTCTTCTTTATACTTCACATCGTAAAGGGAAGGTACATACATTCCCGGAACCATAGCCGCTTTTTTGAGAAAATCTTTTCTGGACAGACCACAAGCCTTACAGTCTTTATACAAATCCAGAAGCTCTCTGTACCTTGTTTCCCCTTCTCCGATATAAAATAAATCAAAAAAGTCACAGATTGGTTCAGGATTATAGGTACAGGGTCCTCCTCCAATCACGATGGGATCATCTTCGGTTCTATCCTTTGATAACAGAGGAATTCCCGAAAGATCCAAAATCTGTAAAATATTGGTGTAACACATTTCATACTGAATGGTAATTCCCAGAAAATCAAAATCCTTAACAGGATCCTGTGATTCCAACGCAAATAAAGGAATATGTTCTTTTCTCATCACTGCGTCCAAATCCACCCATGGGGAATAGACACGCTCACACCATACATCCTCAAACTTGTTCAGCATGTCATAAATAATCTGAATACCAAGATGTGACATCCCAATTTCATACACATCGGGAAAACACATGGCAAAACGCACCTTTACCTGATCCTTATCCTTCATGACCGCATTAACTTCATTGCCGATATAACGGGCCGGCTTTTCTATCTTCATCAGTATTTCATCATTTAATGCCAGTTTTCTCATCAATTTTCAACCTTTATTTTTGTATTTTACTTTCACTACTCAATCATTATACGGGCATCCGCTTTTGATTGGCAAGCACTATTTTATCAGATCAAGGAACTGGGATAAATCCGTATTGCTGGTCAGATGGTTCAAAATGGTATCCGTATTTTCCTCTCCGAAGCTTAAATGGTTTATATCACATAAAATAAAAGCGACCAGACATACCAAGGCAAGCGCAAAACGTATCCGGAAGCTTCTAAAGGAATTCCCTTTCGTTTGTTCTGCTGTTGAAGCGGGATTCTCCATTCCATACAGTTCTTCCCGCTTTATAGAAGGCGTATCAGAATACAAAATTCCTTCCCTCATACGCATCAGCTGTCTGTCATATTGATTCTGGTTTCTTATACTGCGAATTAATTCCAGCTTTTTTTCAGTATCAATTTTATTCATAAACATCTCGTCTGAATTTGTTTATAAAAAATATGCACCGCATACCGTAAATATGCGATGCATAGGACTATCTTTTATCAAGTTCTTCTGTGATTTCTTCCCATGTAACACCTTTCTCCACCATCAGAACCATCATGTGATAAAGGAAATCGGAAATTTCATATTTGATTTCATTGGCATTTGGATTTTTGGCGGCAATTACAATTTCAGTCGCTTCCTCTCCAAGCTTCTTTAAAATCTTATCAATGCCCTTATCAAACAGGTAATTGGTATAGGAACCCTCCTTTGGATGTACCTTCCTATCCTTTATAACATTAAGGACAGACTCAAACACCATAAGAGGATTAGTCTCGTCATACTCCTTTTTCATAATTTCATTGAAAAAGCAGCTATAGTTTCCGGTATGACATGCAGCGCCTACTTGGGACACCTTTGCCAGAATAGTGTCTTTATCGCAGTCCGCAGTCATTTCCTTTACATACTGGAAATGCCCGCTGGTTTCCCCTTTAATCCACTGCTCCTTACGGCTTCTGCTGTAATAGGTCATGCGCCCGCTCTTTAAGGTGTGTAGATAGGCTTCCTCATTCATGTAAGCGACCATCAGCACTTCTCTCGTCTTATAATCCTGTACCACCACAGGAATAAGTCCATCAGAGTTCGTCTTAAGCTCTTCCCATTTGATAGAAGGTTCAAAGGTTCTGACGCAGACACCGTTTCCCGCGCAAAGATCCTTGATGTCATTTAATTCTTTCGCATTGGCATTGATAGCCGGTCCGGTAACACCGGTAATCTGTTCGCAGGATAAGAGTTCAATGATCTTATCCAGTGACACTTCGGGGAGGGTTACAATCAGCGGCAGCTTTGTGACTTCAATTGCCTGCTTGATAGACTTTTCATTGATTAAAACAACCTCATCTGCAAATTCACACAAAAGCGCTTCATTTGCAGCAATCTCATCTGCTTCTGCAATACATGCAACAATTTTATCCTTCCCGAACTTTAGAGAAACCTCTTTGGTAATTTCAATGTTTCCTTCTTTGGAATAATTCAGTGCCGCTTTCATACATCCGGCATAAAGAAGTTTCTTAATATCCTCCATCCGCTTTACATTTCCGGCTCCGATAACCGGAATCTGTGCTTCCTTACAAATCATTTTCAGCAGATCAAGCGCTGCCTCATGGGAAGCATCATCTGTTGACAGGTCAAAAACCAGCAGTTCATCTGCATTATTCTCACCGTAAAAGCGGGCCAACGCAACCGGATCCTCACTGACCACTGTAGTGTCTTTAAAACCGGCTACTGCCTTTTCATTCAATAAGTAAATACATGGTATAAATTTTTTGTAACTGTTCATTTTAGTATGATTCCTTTTATTCTATAAGCTTCCTTTTGTACTGAGAACATCTTTAATTCTTGCGTCTTTTCCGGTGGCCTCATCAAGAGCCCTTGCAAACGCCTTAAAAATTGCCTCTATCATATGATGATTGTTGGTTCCTGAAAGCATTTTGATATGTAAATTCATTCCAGCGCTGTAAGAAACAGCATAGAAAAATTCTCTTACCAGCTCCGTATCCAGATACCCGACCTTCTCCACTGTAAAATCACAGTCAAAAACAAAATAAGGTCTTCCGCATAAATCAACTGCACACAGAGCAAGGGCATCATCCATGGGAAGAATACATGAGCCATAACGTCTGATACCTGATTTATCCCCCAGAGCTTCCCTGATCGCTGTTCCAAGCACAATTCCCGCATCTTCTACAGAATGATGTCCATCTACTTGCAAGTCTCCTTTAATTCGCATATCAAGGTCAAAGAAACCGTGTTTTGTGAACCCCTCCAGCATGTGATTAAAGAAGCCGATTCCTGTCTCAATACTGCTTTTTCCATTACCATCAAGGTTAAGCGTAACGCTGATATCCGTTTCTTTTGTTGTTCTGTTGACAGTTGCTTTTCGTTCCATGCCCAAACCTCCTACTCAAATCTTACTTTAATGGAGTTTGCATGTGCAGTCAACCCCTCTTTTTCTGCAAAAAGTTCAATATCCTTATGTACTTTCGAAAGAGCATCCTGGGAGTAAGAAATAATGCTGGTCTTTTTTAAAAAGTCGTCTACATTTAAGGGTGAGAAGAACCTTGCAGTACCGTTAGTAGGTAATATATGATTGGGACCGGCAAAATAATCTCCCAAAGGCTCTGAAGAATACTCTCCAAGGAAGATTGCTCCTGCATTTTTTATTTTGGTCATAACTTCATACGGATTTTTCGTCAAAATTTCCAAATGCTCGGATGCAATCTCGTTTGCCGCATCAATTGCCTGTTCCATGCCCTCTGCGATCAGTATATACCCATAGTTTTCAAGAGATTTTTCAATAATTTCCTTACGGGAAAGCTGCTGTACAAATGCAGTGACCTCATCGGAAACCTGCTGTGCTAATTCTTTGCTGGTAGTAATCAGAATTGCGCTTGCCATTTCGTCATGTTCCGCCTGTGACAAAAGATCAGCTGCAACATATCTCGGATTTGCTGTTTCGTCTGCCAGAACAAGAATTTCACTTGGCCCGGCAATGGAATCAATGCTTACATAGCCAAAGCATGCCTTTTTGGCAAGAGCCACAAAAATATTACCGGGACCTGTAATCTTATCCACTCTCGGAACACTTTCCGTACCAAATGCCATAGCGGCAATTGCCTGTGCACCGCCAACTTTGTAAATTTCATTAACTCCTGCAATATCCGCAGCAACCAGCGTACCGGGATTTACCTTTCCGTCCTTTCCTGGAGGTGTTGTCATAATAATTCTGGAAACTCCTGCCACTCTTGCCGGAAGAACATTCATCAGGACACTGGATGGATATGCTGCTTTCCCACCCGGCACATAAACCCCGGAAATCTCAATGGGAGTAATCTTCTGACCCAGAATTGTTCCATTCTCTTCCGGTGCAATCCAGCTGTTGTGCAGCTGCTTTTGATGAAACTTTGTAATGTTGGCTGCAGACTTTTTCATAACTTCAACCAGTGCCGGATCAATCTTTTCATAAGCTTCTTTAATTTCTTCTGCGGTTACTTGGATGGAGTCTTTTGTAATCACGCATTTATCAAATCGACTGGTATAGTCAAACAGTGCTTCATCGCCTTTTTCACGAACATTGGAAATGATTTCATTTACTGTCTGTTCATATTGTCCATAGCTGTTAGGGCTTCTCTTTAACAGACTCTCCAACAGATTAGTTCTTGTTTGTTCATTTAATTCTACAATACGCATGTGTATCATGCTCCTTCCTTAACACAATTGTTTTAACTGGGAAATCAATGTTCTGATTCTTTCTGTTTCCATCTGCATGCTGACCTGATTGACAATCATCCTTGCTGACAAAGGACAGATTTCTTCCAGCACTTCAAGACCGTTTTCCTTTAGTGTAGAACCAGTCTCAACAATATCTACAATCACATCGGACAGCCCTACAATCGGCCCTAATTCCACCGAACCATTCAGCTTGATAATATCTACTGTCTGATGCTTCTTGTTATAGAAATAATCCTTTGCAATGATGGGATATTTACTTGCTACACGAATTCTTTCGTGATGAAGCAAAAGCTCCTTCGCTGAGGCCGGGCCGCACACACACATTCGACATTTCCCAAACCCAAGATCCAGCACCTCATAAACTCTTCTGTTTTCTTCAAGAATTGTATCTTTTCCAACTACACCGATATCTGCTGCACCATATTCCACATAAGTCGGAACATCGGGACCTTTCGCCAGAAAAAACTTTAATTTCTTTTCCTCATTTACAAAAATCAGCTTTCTGGAGTTCTTGTCCTTCATTTCCTCACAGGTTATACCAATCTGCTCCAAAAGCTCCAGTGTCTTATTGGCAAGCCTGCCCTTTCCAAGGGCAAAGGTCAAATATCTGTCTTCACTCATTTCCACTTAAACCTTTCCTTTATTTTTCAGGGATTAAAGCCACTTTCTTTCCGTTCTTCCGAAGTCCCTTTGCCTTGGAAAGCTGGCTTTCATAATTTTGGGCATTATAATTTAGTTGAATCACTTCATCCATTATCTCAATGTCTGTTTTCTGACGTTCCAATGCCGACATAAGATCATCAATCACTACTACAAACCCGATTGCGGGCGCCTCTTTGCCAAAATATCCCAGAAGATGATCATATCTTCCACCCTTGACAATGGGTTCTCCCACACCATAAGTATATACCTTAAATATCACTCCGGTATAATAATTATATTTGCTGAGCATTCCCAAATCAAAGGAGATATATTTTTCCACACCGTAACGGCATAACACCTGATATAATTTCTGAAGCCGTTCAATGGCATTGATTGAACGGGCATTGCAAACAAGATTTCTTGCTTCCTTAAGCACTTCAATAGAGCCAAAATAGTCGGTCACCTTGAGCAGCATGTTACAATATGTATCTGCAACGCCTCTCCCTGCAAGAAATTCCTCAGCACCAAAGATATTTTTTCCGGATATAAATTCCCTGAGCTCATTCTCGGTCTGCTCATCCAGCCCGGCCTGCGCGCAGATTCCCTTGAAATATTCAACCTCACCCACACTTACCTGAAAGTCCTTCAATCCGGCAGAAAGCAAGGACTCGACCACCATTGCTATCAGTTCGGCATCTGCCTCCACGCTTCCATCGTTGATCAGTTCAGCCCCCATCTGGGTTACTTCCTTCAGCTTGCCCTGAAGGTTGCTGGTATTGGTAAAAGTATTTCCTGCATAGCAGAAACGGATCGGAACATTTTCATCCATAAAATATTTCGCTGCACATCTGGCCATGGAAGGCGTAAAGTCAGGGCGCAGTACCAAAGTGTTCCCTTCTTTGTCAAAAAATTTATAAAGCTCTTTAGAAGGGGTGGTTCCAATTTCTTTAGAAAAAACATCAAAAAACTCAAATGTGGGTGTTTGGATATCCTGATAACCATATAAATTCAGTTGTTGATGTATCAGATCTTCCACCGCAAGCTTTCTGGCATATTCTTTTCCATAAATGTCTCTTACACCCTCCGGTGTATGCAGTAATTGTCTGTTCATATGTTTACTCCTATGATACTTTAACGATTTAAAGTGATAATTCACTACCACATTAGCAAATAAAACTATGGGTAGTATACAAGAAGAATTCTGTTTTGTCAAATGCTTTCTCTTTCACTTAGATCCTTACTCAGCATATCCAGGTAAGGGACAAAAACCCCCTGTTTTTTGGGTAGTATGTATTCCGGATTTAATTCTTCATATAGAAAGCTTTTTCGCCCGCCGTTTAATGCCCTTTCCCAGAAAAATTTAAAGATTTCAAAGGGAAGATAGTAAAATTCATTCCGATGCGAAAAATAAATCAAAAAAAACGCAACCCCGCCCTGCTTTTCAAACTCCTCCATAAAAACAACCTGATGTTCATGAATGTTCTGAAGAGAAAAACGGTCCAGCGCACATTCCTTGGCATCAAAGCAGACCGGGATTCCCTGCACAGCACCGATGTAGTCAACGGTACTCTTCTGGTCAAAATAGGCAAGCGTAATGTGGCGGGTTGCTTTGTCAATATTAATCGGCGTAATGGGCGTTGGAATCTTTTGAATCAGCGCCAGCCCATTTTCCAAATATTTTTCATTTGTTCTGTTAATTAAATCCTCAAAGGTAGAACCTCTGAGTCCTCTGGAACTCCATGTAGCCATCTTGCTTTTGCTTCCTCTGATTTATTTTTAGCTATCTGCCATCAGCTTTATAAAAACTTCAGGTACCGGTGCCTCAATCGCTCTTTCCCCAAAAGAGGAAAGCGGCGCTTCAAGCTTAGGGGTCTCCAGCCGGCAGGCATATAAAAGCTGACTGTCAATATGATATTGCTGCTTGTATTGGTTATTCCAGTTTCTGTCACCATATTTGTAGTCTCCTAACAGCGGATGCCCAATACTCGCCATATGAATACGAAGCTGATGAGTTTTTCCGGTGATTAACTCTGCTTCTACCAGCGTTCTGTCTCTAAACTGCCTGATGGGATAATATCTGGTCTTAATATAAGAAGCATTTTTATCAGATTTATTCTTCGTAATCTGTACCGTATTCGTCCTTTCATTCTTAATCAAATACCCTTCCAGTGTCTCCTCCTTCAAAACCTGTCCTTTTACGAACATACGGTAGAATTTACGAATTTGACGGCTGCTGATAAGCTCATTGATCTGCTGACTCCCAAACAGGGATTTAGAGCCGATCACAAGCCCAATAGTATTTCGATCCAGCCGATTACAGACTGAAGGTCTAAAAGTGGATAACTGTTCTTTCGTTATTTTTCCATGATCAAGAAGATATCCTAAAATCCACTCATTCAAGGACAAATCCGATGCCTGTGCTTTCTGTGAAAGAATTCCTGCCGGTTTGTTCATGATCAGCACATGTTCATCCTCATAAACTACCGAAATGCCTTTCAGTGTATGATAAGCCCTTTCATATTCATCATTGACCTGATCGTCCTTCTGAAACCCCTTAAGAGTTTCCTCCGAAAGATAAAAGGAAATGGTATCTCCAACATTCAGCTTTTCTCTGCCCTCCGCTTTCTTTCCGTTTAAGGTAATATTCTTCTTTCGCAGCATCTTATAAAAGAAAGCAGTTGGCGCCAGAGGCATAAATTTGTGAAGAAATTTATCCAGCCGCTGCCCGGCTTCGTTTTCCCTGATTTCTATCTGATACATGTTTTTACTCCGCCTTGCCCAAATTACTCAGTGACTCTTAAAGAGAAATATCATATAGCACCACCCTGATTTCATCATCCCTCACAGGGTCAGTTTCCTGATTCTTTTCATTTAACTTCTGAAGCTGTTCACAATATTTGTTCAGGTCTGTTGAAACAGTAATCGTCATATCCTTAAATCCACTCTGCTTCAGCATTGTTTCCAGATGCTCTCTGTATGCAGCCAAATCAAAATTTTGCTCCTCCGTATATGCCAGTATAATTTTATCCTCCACCACCATATGACTGATGGCAAAATTCTTTTGATAGGAAGTAAAAAACATGTCGTACATTCCAATCAAATGGCCTTCCAAGGGTCTAATCCTCTCCATGACCTGACTACTGCAGCCTTTTGCCTTGAAAAACATAATCAGGTTTACCAAACTTTTGCAGGCAGGAAGGCAACCCAAAACCGCTACCACCGTGAGTAAATTTTTCCGGGTTCCGGTTGTAACATAACCGATGATAAAAATGGCAATGGATATGGCAAAAAATATAATCGTTCGTACCAGTACCTGATTTCTTTTATTATGAATGTATCCATAAGTTCCTTTAACTGCTTTTTTCAAATTTAGGTCTCCTCTGTCAATGCTTCTTTTTGTGTACATTTCTGATGGTTTTCTTTTTGATGGGTTTATTTTGATTTTTCCCGTCCACACGCTGTTTAACAGCATCAGTTCTTCTGGGCTTAATCAGGCACTTCCTGTCAAAACCAATTAAATCTTCTCTTCCGGCTTTTACCAATGCCTCATATACCAGTTCGTAGTTTTTGGGATTCCGATACTGAATCAAGGCTCTCTGCATGCTCTTTTCATGGGGATTGCGACAGACATAAACCTTCTCACCATTTCTGGGATCAATGCCGGTATAATACATGACTGTGGATAGTGTTGAAGGGGTAGGATAAAAATCCTGCACCTGCTCCGGCATATAACCCAAATCTCTTAAATATTCTGCCAGTTCAATCGCTTCCTTCAAAGTAGAACCGGGATGTGAAGACATCAGATAAGGAACAAGAAACTGCTTTTTGTTCAATTCCTCATTCAGTCGATAATATTTTTTTACAAATCTCTCATACACGCTTCTCTTTGGTTTTCCCATCTTTGCAAGCACTGCATCCGAAATATGCTCCGGCGCCACCTTAAGCTGTCCGCTCACATGGTGCTCTACCAGTTCTCTAAAGAAATCATCGTTTTTATCCTCCAGCAGATAATCAAACCGGATTCCTGAACGGATAAAGACCTTTTTAACTCCCGGCAATGCACGCAGTTTTCGTAACAGTTCCAGATAATCCTGATGATCTGCGTTGATATTTTTGCAGGGTGTGGGAAATAGACACTGTCTGTTCTGGCAAACCCCGTTCTTTAACTGCTTTTCGCAGGAAGGATGTCTGAAATTTGCAGTAGGTCCCCCTACATCATGAATATAGCCTTTAAATTCAGGATCATTTATCATTTGTCTGGCTTCATTTATGATAGATTCATGACTTCTTACCTGCACAATCCTCCCCTGATGAAAGGTAAGAGCGCAAAAGCTGCATCCTCCAAAGCACCCCCGATTACTGATCAGCGAAAATTTAATTTCTGTGATTGCAGGAACTCCCCCCTTTTCCTCATAAGAGGGATGATAGGTTCTCTTGTAAGGGAGCGCATACACATCATCCATTTCCTCTGTCGTAAGCGGCTTCTGTGGTGGGTTCTGTACCACATAAACTCCTCCCGGATATTTTTCCGCAAGAATCTTAGCCGAAAAAGGATCTGTATTTTTATACTGAACGCCAAAACTTTCGGCATACTTTGCGGGCTCTGCCTTTAATTCCTCATATTCGGGAAGTAAAATAGCATTATAGTTCTCATCACTGCTACCTGTAATTCCCGAAATGTCCTTGGTTTTATAGACGGTTCCTGCAATAAAGGTAATATCCCTCACATCAATTCCCCCTGCAAGTGCATCCGCTATTTCAACGATAGACCGCTCACCCATCCCGTAGGAAATTAAATCTGCCTGACTATCTAATAAAATAGAGCGTTTTAGGGAGTTACTCCAATAATCATAATGGGCAAGTCTGCGCAAGCTGGCTTCAATGCCACCGATAATGACAGGAACATCTTTGTACTTTTTTCGTATCAGATTACCATATACCACTGTAGCATAATCAGGGCGCTTTCCCATCTCACCGCCCGGTGTATATGCATCTGAAGGGCGTTTTTTCTTGGATACAAAATAATGATTTACCATGGAATCCATGTTGCCACCCGAAATAAGAAAAGCCAGTCTTGGTCTTCCTAGAACGGTAATGCTTTCATCATCCTTCCAGTCAGGCTGGGATATGATTCCCACGGTATAGCCATGTGCTTCAAGAACCCTGCTGATGATTGCATGACCAAAGGAGGGATGATCCACATAGGCATCTCCAATCACATACACAAAATCCAGCTGTTCTATTCCTCTTTCAGTCATATCCTGTCTGGAGACAGGTAAAAATCCGTTATTCAAGCAAACCTCCTAAAGTACCGCCATGATCTCGTCATAATCTTTAATAAAATAATCAGACAGCTTTTTCTTTTCCTTATCCTGATGATGGGAATATTCGTCCTCAACTGCACAAACCTTCATTCCCGCCGCTTTCCCGGCAAGAATACCGGGGACAATATCTTCAAAGACAAGACATTTTTCAGGATCAGTTCCGCATTGCTTCGCTGCTTCCAGATACACATCAGGAGCAGGCTTTCCCTTATTTACATCACATCCTGTTACAATACTGTCAAAATAATCTTTAATTCCAAGTGCCTCAATTACATTTTCGACCAGTTCTCTGGAATTACTGGTTGCAATTCCAAGCCTAATTCCATTTTCATGACAATGCTCCACAAATTCCCTTGCCCCTTTCTTTAAAGGAACCTGATGAGTGTATTTATCCCATGCCATTCGATTCCAGTCAGCCTTCATCTGATCAATGGAATCCGGAATGTTAAATTTCTTTTTAAAGTATTCGGCTGTTTCGGTAAAGCTCATCCCCTCAATTTCACTCTGTAATCCTTCCGGCAGAGGAATTCCGAATTTGCCCAAGTATTCTATATCTATATCCCGCCAGATCCACATGGAATCCACCAAAGAACCATCCAAATCAAATAATACAGCATCTATATCCTTGAGCATAAACTGGAAACCTCTTCTTTCGTCAATTCTCTTATTTGTCCTTCTAAAAGCGTTTCATCCAATACCAATGTTCCCATAGATAAACGTTTCAGAAAGACTACCATCACCCCAACTGCCTGAAACATCCGTTTAATCTGATGATATTTTCCTTCTGTAATGGTAATGAGACATTCTTTATCCTTTTGACGCTCAACCACAGCCGGTAAGGTCTTTTCGTCTTCGCCAATCATAACACCTGCCTCAAGGAGACTTATCATTTCATCGCTGACAGGCAGATTCGTCTGTACAAAGTAAGTTTTAGGAACATGCTTTTTAGGGGAGAGCAATCGATGAGACAGTTCACCATCATTGGTAAGCAGCAACAGCCCTACCGTATCCTTATCAAGCCTTCCCACCGGAAAAATATCATTTACAGGGACACCGCTTAACTCTCCCTGATTCAGTTCCGGAATTTGTTCCTTAAACAGGTCAAGCACGGTACGTTCTCTTTCATCTTTGGTTGCAGTAATAATGCCAGCCGGTTTATTCATCATATAATAAACATACTTCCGATAATGATAATTCTTCCCCTGGCAGCTGACGGTAACATCGGACTCGTCCACCTGCATTTCCGGCTTTACTACTACACTTCCGTTTACACAAATCTGCCCTCTTTTAATCAGTTCCTTTACCTGACTTCTTGTGCCAATATTCATTTCGCATAATAATCTGTCAATTCTCATAAATATTATCATATCACAAAATGGAACAAGAGCCTATTATGAAACTGAAATTTTATATTTATACTTTTCTGGCATTCATTCTCACAGTTATCATATTAAGTTATCCGTCAGATTGCCTTATGCTTGCTTCTAACGGTTTAAATCTCTGGTTCCAAAAAATGATACCAACTCTCTTTCCTTTTATGGTTCTTTCCGGCATCATGATTCGCATGAACATGACCGGAACATTTGTCAAAATTTTAACCCCTGTACTGGGAAAGCTCTTTAAATTAAACGCGGATTGTATCTATGGAATTGTAATCGGATTTTTATGCGGTTTTCCCATGGGTGCTCATGTTGCTGCAGAACTATATGCGCACAAAAAAATTTCGAAAGCAGAAGCCTCTCTGTTACTTTCCTTTTGCAACAACATCGGGCCAGTCTACTTTTTGAGTTTTGTTCTTCCAACATTAAAAATAAAGAACATTGCTGTCTGTTTATTTGCCATGTACGGACTTCCTTTTCTTTATGGTCTTTTCCTCCGTCATTCTATTTACAGGGAATGCTACAACACAAAGAATAACCTTCCTACAGAAAAAACAGCAATGCCATTGCTGAGGGCACTGGACGAGTCTGTATTCAGTTCTCTGTACAGCATCGCAAAATTGGGTGGATACATGATTTTCTTTAATCTACTGTTCATTTTCCCCATCCTTGCCATAAATGCACTCCCGATTCAAAGTGGGATTACAAAATTGCTGATTGGATGCATTGGATGCCTTCTGGAAATCACAGGCGGAATCGGGCTGCTGCAAAACATTGCACCATATTGGGTACTGTGCGCGCTTCCCTTTGGAGGTTTATCCTGTATTGCCCAAACCTACAGTATGATACGTGAAACAGATCTCTCCATTTCCGAATACATCATGCATAAGACAATACTGACAGCGATTACCGTTTTTTATTACCTTTTATTAACAGGAATATCAACTTTGACATAAAGACTGACACAAAGCACATACACAGCACAATGCCCAAAATTATCAAAATAATTTTTACAGAGTCATTGTTGTTGCGATTTTCAATACTGTTTCCATCTGCATCATCATTATCCATTTCAGGATAATTTTCCTCTAACTGTGCAAGCGCCTTTTCTCTTGCCCGTTGGAGTCGTTCTTCTTCCTCTTTTCTTTCTTCTTTAAGACGCTCCGGATCAGGTATCATATCTATTGTAATTACATTGCTCTCAGTCCAAACATCAAACCCATTGCTCGCCCGCGCTTTCAGGGAAATTGGCTCATCAAAGGGCAGCTTGACTGAAAAACGATAGCTGGGGTCAGATTGGTCCCATCTGTCAGTTCTCGGCCATGCATCCGGCATTGTGTAGGTATTTCCACCATCCAGACTATAGCTGTAATACAAAATATAGCTGTCTGAATCGATAGCTTCCATGTAAACAGTTGCTTCACCGGTTTGCTGATTGATTTCTTCCACCTCAATACGACACAATTCAGGTTCTGTCTTGTCCGGGCTTACCATCTCCTGAGGCAGGCTGGTTTCAGGCACCGGATAATCACTATAATCCACTCCAAGAATTTCGGATTTAAGCCTGAAATACTTTGCCACAGCAGTTGCATCAAGACGCCCAAACTCCTTAAGCTGTTCTTCACCCTGCATATAAAATTTCTGATCTTTTTCATGATCTAAATGACAATGCTCAATCAGCACAGATGGAATCTGCTCATTAGAACAATGTCTTAATATCCCGTAATAGTTGTCTCCTTTATCGTTCAGCCTGGTCTTGATTCCTCTGGAGTACAGGCCGATTTCAGTAAACTCATTCATCTGTATTTGTGCAAAGGAATAGCCCTTTGCATAATATTCTCCCCCTGCCGGAACCCATACTTCAGCTCCAAAAAGATCATGCTTTACTGATAAATTAAAGTGAAGGCAGAAAAGGAAATCTGCATTTTTTTCCTTTGCAAAAACCGCACGTTCTTCAAGGCTCATATCAATATCAGCGTCTCTGGTCAAATAAACAATTACCTGGTCATATTTCTCGAGTTCTGCCTTCATTGCACGGGCAACGGTCATCGTCATCTCTTTTTCCGTGTATTCCTTATATTCTCCTCCAAGATTTTCACCGCCATGTCCCGGATCTATTACAATCACAACAGGTTCCTTGGCCTTTACCTGAATCGGCGAAGAAAGAATCCCCAAAAAAAGGCTTGTTAATACGGCAATCAAATAATATATTTTTCTCTTAAAAAACTTCCAATCAATTCTATGCATGTTCCGGCTTATCCTTATTATGCCGCTAAAAACCCGGCTTACCTCATAAAAAGTAAGCCGGGTCAGCTTGGCATTTATTTTATATTAAATCCAAATTCAGACCATCTGATGCTCCCCCGCCTGCACCTGCCGGTGCATCCGGAATGTCTTCGCCAACAAATTTATCAGCTTCCGGTGGGTTTAATTCAACCCTGTTCGCATTGACAATATCACTGTAGTGATTCATTGCATTCATAAAACTCTCATAATGATCTGTAGTTGTTTTCATGGTCTGGTTCATAAGATTCTCTACATTTGCAAGGATATCATCTGTATACTGCATTGCCGCCATACGCACATTGTTTGCCTCTGTGGTAGCATTATCCAAAATTTCCTGCGCCTGTTGAGTTGCCATTTTGACAACCTCATTTGCCTGTGCATAAGCCTGCTGCATAATTTCATGCTCATTAATTAATTCGTTGGTATGAATGGTAGCCTCATTGATGAGTGCCTCTGCTTTAGCACGGGCATCATTTAAAATAGCCTCTTTATTGCTGATAATCTTCTGATAGCGTTTAATCTCATCAGGAGTTTTCATGCGGAGTTCTCTAAGGAGCTCATCAATTTCTTCTTTGTTTACAATGATTTTGGTATTTGACAAGGGCTGATATTTACAGCCATCAATATACTCTTCAATCTCATCAATTAATTGTTCAATTCTGCTGCTCATGCGCTTTCCCCCATTATTTCTTTTCAAAGCCAAATTTCTGACGTACTAGTTCTCCTACAAAATCAGGTACGCACATGGAAATATCGCCATTAAAGCTTGCAATTTCCTTCACACTGGACGAACTTAAATATGCATATTCTAAACTGGTCGTAAGAAAGACTGTGTCCAATTCACCCTTTGAAAGCTTTGCATTCGTCTGGGCATTTTGAAGCTCATATTCAAAATCGGTAATTGCACGCAAGCCTCTGATTACAACATGAATATTCCTGGACTTCGCATAATCCACCAGAAGTCCACTGAAGGATTCTACCTTTACATTAGGAATGTCTTTCACTGCTTCCTGTAATATCTTAACACGTTCTTCCACAGAAAACAATGGAGTCTTTAGTTTATTATTTAAAACACTTACGGTCAGTTCATCAAAAATTTGAGAGGCACGTCTGATCACGTCCAGATGTCCATAAGTAACCGGATCAAAGCTTCCCGGATAAATAGCTGCCTTCATATAAATCCTCTTTTCCTCATAAAATATCTTTCTTACAGGCTGCGCTTTTTTACAAATACATGTTTATTGGTCTTATACAATTTTTCTTTTATCACTTCGAATCCAAGCTGCTCAAGAAAGTCCATCTTTCTGGAAAGTTCTGCTTCCAATATCATCAATGTATTTTCCGTAACATAGGGCATCCGACACAATGTCTGAAAAACAGCTTCCTCATAACCTGCCTGATAAGGGGGATCCATAAATATAATATCCACTTCTGTTTCATGAATCATAGGAAGCGCACCAAAAATATCCTGTTTCAGCAGTGTAGCACTATCTGCAAATTTTGTAAAGTTCAGGTTTTCCTGAATACAGACAATGGCTTCCCTGCCATTCTCAACAAAATAAGCGTGGGCAGCTCCTCTGCTTAAAGCTTCAATACCGATTCCGCCACTGCCCGCAAATAAATCTACAAAGATACACCCTGGAATCTCCTGCTGAATCATATTGAACAAGGTCTCTTTAATCCTGTCTGTAGTAGGTCTTGTTCCAAGCCCCTCCGGTGTTCTTAATTTTAAACTTCTGGCTCTGCCTGCTATTACACGCATAGTTTGTCCTTTTCCTATCTGAGTTTATTTTGTGTCTTTCTGTCTGATGATTTGAGAAAGTAACAAATTTACACCCTGACCTTTGTACCCTTTCCGTCTCTTTTTGCTGCCTTTAGTTTATGTAGATCAAGGGTCTTTTCTTTATATTCAATCATATTTTCCATGCCGCTCCTCAAGTAATAGACATTTTCTATATAGTCTGTTCCTGTAAGCTTCATTCCCCGCACACCAACTGCATTTTTCTTTTTTTCCGGGATTTCCTCCACACCGAACTTGAGAAAATATCCCTCTCTGCTTTGAAGCACAATCTGTTTTTGTTCATTCAGGGCAATAACGCTTACCACCTCATCATTATCCATCAGCTTAGTAGCCGCCACGGTTCTCTTTGCAACATCAAACTCTCCTCCGTCAACCACCTTCATCATTGCAAGCTTTGTCACAAAGATTAGTCGATACAGATTTAGGCTGGTCTGGCTTGCCGCTTCGATTACAATCTCTTTTTCGCCATTAAAATTGCTGATATTATCAATCGGGACACCCTTATCCCTGAACTTTCCATAAGGAATATCCATTACCTTGACGGTGTGCAGCTGTCCGGTATTTGTAAACAGGCATACCTTTCCGGTATTTTTGCAAGGAAAAACGTATTTATTTTCAGCGTCAGCAGCTTCCTTGTTTCTTTCATAAGCAGCCAGGTCAATGCATCTTGCATACCCAAATCGATCCATCAAAAAGACTACTTCCATCTCCTCTACCTTTTTTTCCACATAAACTGCTTCCGCAACATTTTCAATAACTGTCTTGCGTGGAGTCCCATAATTCTGACGGATTTGCTCCAGCTCGTTGATAATTACCTGTGCCATGGAATCACGTCTTTCCAAAATATCCTCGTAGCGATAAATATTTGCCATGGTTTCCTCATGTTCATTGATCAGTGCTTCCAACTCAAGTCCAATCAGCTTATATAAACGCATTTCCAAAATTGCATTTGCCTGTTTCTCGGTAAAACGAAGCTGTGCTGCCATGATTTTGGATTCCTTTGAGCGAAACTTAATTCCCTCCACCTTTCCTTCCACCAGACATGCTTTCGCCATTGCTCTGTCCTTAGAACCGCGAAGAATCTCAATGACAAGATCAATCACATTGCAGGCTTTAATAAGTCCTTCCTGAATCTCCTTCTTCTCCCGCTCTCTTGCAAGCAGCGTAGTATATTTTCTGGTTGTCACCTGAAACTGGAAATCCACGCTGTGCTTAATAATCTGTTTAAGACTCATGATTTCCGGTCTTCCGTCTGCAATGGCAAGCATATTGACACCAAAGGTATCCTCCAGACGCGTTTTTTTATAAAGCATATTTACAAAGTTTTCTACATCCGCATCCTTTTTCAGTTCGATTACAATGCGAATCCCCTCTTTGGAGGACTGGTTGGAAATATCCACAATGTCCTGAGTCTTCTTGGATTCTGAAAGCGCTGCAACATCCATAAGGAATTTGGAAATGTTAGCACCAATCATAGGATAGGGAATTTCGCTGATAACTACATTTGTTTTTCCGGCTTTTCCTTTTTCAATGTCCACTTTGCCACGAACCTTAATCTTACCGGTTCCGGTCTCATAGATTTCTCTGAGCTCATCCTTGTTTGTTACAATTCCCCCTGTAGGAAAATCAGGCCCTTTGATATATTTCATCAACCCTTCCGTAGTAATGCTCTCATCCAGCATATATGCCTTTACTGCATCCACTACCTCGCCAAGATTATGCGGTGGAATGCTGGTTGCCATACCAACAGCAATTCCTTCCGATCCATTGACCAGCAGATTGGGAAATTTGACAGGAAGCACCGTAGGTTCTTTTTCCGTCTCGTCAAAATTAGGGATAAAGTCTACTACATCCTTATCCAAATCAGCCAAAAACGCTTCCTGTGTAATTCTTTGGAGTCTGGCTTCCGTATAACGCATGGCTGCGGCACCATCTCCCTCGATGTTACCAAAATTACCATGCCCGTCTACCAGTGGAAGTCCTTTTTTAAATTCCTGGCTCATCACCACCAGTGCGTCATAAATGGAGCTGTCGCCATGCGGATGGTATTTACCCATGGTATCACCAACAATACGGGCACTCTTCCGGTATGGCTTATCATACTTTATCCCCAGCTCATGCATATCATACAGTACTCTTCTCTGCACCGGTTTTAAGCCATCTCTGGCATCCGGCAGAGCTCTCGCTATAATAACGCTCATGGCATAATCTATGTAGGATTTTTGCATAACCTCAGAATACTCAGTTTTAATTATCTTTTCTTCCATGTTTTTTCAATGCCTTTCCATCTTTTTTACAGGGTGGTAATTATACATCCAGTTCCGCATCTCTTGCGTGTTCATAAATAAACGCTTTTCTCGGGGGCACCTCAGTGCCCATCAGCATTTCCGTTACTTCTGATGCCATACGGGCATCTTCAATTTCAACCTGCTTTAAAATTCTTGTTTCCGGATTCAACGTAGTATCCCACAACTGAGCGGCATCCATTTCACCAAGACCTTTGTATCTCTGCAAGGTAAAGGGACCTTTGTGGCGCTTTCTGTATTGCTCCAGTGCCTTATCATCATACAGGTATTCTTCCTCCCCCTTACTGGGCATTGCCTTATATAAAGGCGGCATGGCAATATAGACATGTCCCTCATAAATCAGCTCCGGCATAAAGCGGTAAAACAGTGTTAAAAGCAATGTGGAAATATGCGCCCCATCCACATCGGCATCTGCCATAATGATAATTTTATCATATCGCAGCTTGGTAATATCAAAATCATTTCCATAACCTTCAGAAAATCCACATCCAAAGGCATTAATCATGGTTTTGATTTCCGCATTTGCAAGCACCTTGTCAATACTTGCCTTCTCCACATTTAAAATCTTTCCGCGAATGGGAAGAATCGCCTGATAAGCACGGTTTCTGGCTGTCTTGGCACTTCCACCCGCAGAATCACCTTCTACAATGAAAATTTCACATTTAGAAGCATCCCTTGATTCGCAATTTGCCAGTTTCCCGTTAGAATCAAAGGAAAACTTCTGCTTGGTCAGCATATTAGTTTTTGCCTTTTCCTCTGTTTTTCGGATTTTGGCAGCCTTCTCTGCACAGCCAATAATATTTTTCAGTGTTTCCAGATTTCTGTCAAAATAACGTACCAGTTCATCCCCTGTAACCTTGGAAACAACCTTTGCTGCATCCTGATTATCCAGTTTGGTTTTCGTCTGTCCTTCAAATCTTGGATCGGGATGCTTAATGGAAATCACTGCCGTCATTCCGTTTCTTACATCAGCGCCGGTAAAATTTGCATCCTTTTCTTTCAGGATATTCAATTCTCTTGCATAAGTATTGATGATATTTGTAAAAGCTGTCTTGAAGCCGGTAAGATGTGTTCCCCCCTCGGCATTGTAAATATTATTGCAAAAGCCTAAAACATTTTCATGAAATTCATTGATATACTGGAAGGCACCCTCTACGGATATCCCCTCACATTCTCCTTTGAAATAGATCACATCACAAACTGATTCCGTGGATTTATTCATATCTTTGATAAAACCTATAATTCCATCCGGTTCATGATATTCAATATGCTCCACCTCTTCTTTTCTCTTATCCTCAAAAATAATCGTAAGAAGCGGATTCAAGTAGGCAGTTTCATGCATTCTGCTTTTAATTTCATCTTCCTTGAAACGTGTCTTATCAAAAATAGTATCATCAGGGAGAAAATTTACCTTAGTACCGGTTCCCCGGGATTTACCTACCACCGGAAGAAGCCCATTTACCAATTCAACAATGGGTGTTCCCCGCTCATATTTATCCTCATAAATATACCCACCGTTCTTGACTTGTACAGTCAAATGTGTGGAAAGGGCATTTACCACGGAAGAACCTACCCCATGAAGTCCACCACTGGTTTTGTAAGCGGAATCATCGAATTTTCCCCCTGCGTGAAGCGTTGTAAAAACTAACCTTTCTGCACTAATCCCTTTTTCATGCATTCCCACCGGAATACCACGTCCATTATCCTCCACTGTTGCGGAACCGTCTGCCTCTAGAGTCACGAAAATCTTATCACAATATCCTGCAAGATGTTCATCTACTGCATTATCTACAATCTCATAGATTAAATGGTTCAGCCCCTTCGTGGAAACACTGCCGATATACATTCCAGGTCTTCTTCTGACTGCTTCCAAACCTTCCAGAACCGTGATGCTGGACGCATCATAAACCGCCTCTTTCGCCATTTAAACAAACCTCTTTCTTTTTATTCCCAATGATTACTTTAATTTTTTACAACATGCAACTGCAAGAGCTCCCGGTCCGATGTGGCAGGCAACACTTAAGGATAACGGATTAGCTACGATTTCAAAGTCTGGAAATTCTTTCTTTAACTCTTCCACAAACTGCTCCATCACCGCCTCATCCTTGGTATAGGCAACCTCAAGCCAGATATTATCCGGTGTTGCACCGCCAAATCTGTTATCCATATCATTTCTGATGGCATTGATCATAATGGACTTACCCTGACTCGCAGTTCGTGCCTTTGCGAAAGCATCCAGCTTGTCTCCCTGAATCTGAAGCACCGGCTTTAATTTAAGGATCGTTCCGATTGCTGCCGCCGCCGGTGTGATTCGTCCACCCTTTTTCAAATAGTAGAGCGTATCCAGCATAATATAAATACTGGAATTAAATTTATCCTCCTCAAGGATCTCCTTGATTTCTGCTGCGTCCAGTCCCCGTTCTACAAGCATCTTTGCATCTAGCGCGGACTGCCTCTGAGTCACAGAAATTCTCTGATTATTGACAACATGAACCTTTCCGTCAAAATCATCTGAGAGCATGATTGCACTTTGACAGGAACCGGATAAGCCGCTGCTCATTGGAATATATACGATTTCATCGTATTCCTGTAGAAGCTCCTTCCAAAAATTCATCACTGATTCAGGGGATGGCTGGCTGGTAATTACATTTGCTCCACCCTCCAACCGTTCATAAAATTCTTTCTGTGTCAAAGTAATATCTTCAAAAAAAGTTTCTTCATCAATCATGAAAGGCATGGAAAGCACTGCTATTCCAAGTTCCTTCGCTTCTTTCTGGGTAATACCGCTGTTTGAATCTGTTGCCACCGCAATTTTCTTACTCAAAGTCTCCACCATTCCTTTCAAAATATGTTTTGCCATTACTAATCAACTTATATATAATACAATATCTTGTATGTCTGAATCAAAAATACACAAATATATCTTACTGTCAGATTGACCTAAAGTCAACAAAATTTCCAGTATTTTCAGTCAAATACCGTTTAATAGGGGCACATCTTTCCGTTTCTAATTCTTCATCCTCAGAAAGCAGCTTATCCACAGTAATACTTATTTTTTTTAGCAGATCGGCATCCTGATAGATATCTGCAATGCGAAACTCCATGGCACCGCTTTGCCTGATTCCAAAGAGATCCCCCGGACCCCTGAGCTTCAAATCTTCCTCTGCAATAAAAAAGCCATCATTAGATTTGTTTAATATGTTCAACCTTTCCGCAGACTGTTCCTTTCCTGAACCATTGACAAAAATACAGTAAGACTGTTCTCTTCCCCGTCCGATTCTTCCTCTCAGCTGGTGAAGCTGTGCCAATCCGAAACGTTCCGCGTTTTCCACCATCATTACGGTTGCATTGGGAACATTGATTCCTACTTCAATTACTGTAGTTGAAACCAGCACATGTATATCGCCTGCCGCAAAAGCATCCATGATACGTTTTTTTTCTGCCGGCTTCATTTTTCCGTGTAGAATTTCTACATGCACATCAGAAGGCAGCTCATTTTTCAGCCTGTTTCCGTAATCTGTTACATTCTCAATTCCTTCGGTTCCCTCATCTCCTGCTTCCACCATAGGACAAATCACATATGCCTGATGTCCCATACGTACTTCCTTTATAATGAACTGATATGCCTTTTTTCTATATGAAGTGTCCACAACACAATTTTTGATCGGCAACCGGTCTGCCGGCAGTTCATCTACCATGGATAGATGAAGATCCCCATAAAGTATGATTGCCAGCGTTCTGGGAATAGGTGTCGCACTCATTACAAGCACATGAGCCTGTCCCCCCTTTTGACTTAAAATCTCACGCTGTCTTACCCCAAAGCGGTGCTGTTCATCCGTAATTACCAGTGCAAGCTCTTTATAGGTTACTTTTTCCTGTATTAATGCATGGGTTCCAATAATTACATTAACCTCTCCCGCCTCAATCTGACGATAAATCTCTTTTTTGGCAGTTGTACTGACTGAGCCGGTTAACAGCACAGGCTTAAAAGGAAGATTATATTGCTTTGTCATAGAAACCAGCTGTTCAAAATGCTGGGCAGCTAAAATTTCTGTAGGCGCCATAAGTGCTCCCTGATACCCATTGCTAACGCTCTCAAGCAGTGCAAGAAAGGCGAGAATGGTTTTGCCTGACCCCACATCCCCCTGTACCAGTCGGTTCATACATTTTCCGCTTTCAAGATCCTGCTCTATCTCATTCCAGACACGCATCTGAGCCTTCGTGAGCTGATAGGGCAATCGTTCCAAAAGGCGCTGGGGCCATGCTGTATTAATCATGGGATAATCTGTGTTCAATGTCTCATTATATTCCTTCATCTTTCTGACAGACAGCAGGAAGAGAAAGAACTCATCAAACACCAGTCTCCTTCTTGCTTCTGTAAGACTTTCCCAATCCTTAGGGAAATGGATCTGCCCCAGTGCATGACTGCGTGAAACCAGATGGTATTCCTCTCGGATATCTTCCGGCAGATATTCCCCTTCCTCATATCCTGCTAATGCCTGCTCAATCGCTTTCATTACCGTGCGATTAGTCAGTCCTGCCGTCAGACTATAGCAGGGCTGCAAATGCCCCATCATATCCTGATATTCGTTCCATGTATAAATCTTAGGCTGATCCATGTGATATTTTCCATTCTCAGTCTTTAACTTTCCGCGAAACAGATAGGCGCTTCCTGCAACCAGTTTTCTTTTTAAGTAAGGAGCATTGAAATAAGTAATGCTTATGGAATCAGTACCATCACTACAGACACCGGTTCCAATCCACAGATTTCGCAGTTTTTTCCATTTAAATGCAGAAGGAAGAAACAATTCCAAAGTAACAGGCTCTTCTGATCCTTTCTGTGCCTGTGCAATCTTGACAGGCTGTTTAAAGCTCTGATAATCCCTCGGGTAATGCAGCAACAATTCTTCTGTGTTGTGAATACCCATTCGGTAAAAAAGCTTTGCCGTTTTTTCGCCTATTCCCTTTAAATTAATAACGTCATCCAAATATTTCATCTGACATTCCTCATAACCATCACACATAGATTTCGTTTCTACATTTCTATCTACGTAAAAAGGACGGAATAACCGTCCTTTTGGCTGTTTATCTTTTATACAAAGTATATTTACTCGGCTGATACAATATAATAGTAAATTGGCTGTCCTCCGTACTGTATTTCTATATCGCAGGATGGGTACTTTTCTTCAATCCTTACCCTAAGACTTTCTGCTGCTTCCTCCGTAACATCCTCTCCAAAGTAAACGCTGATGAGCTCCAGATCTTCTTCCATCATTTCCTGAATCATGTCAAAGGTTACATCGGTAACATCACCACCGACAGAAAGAATTCCGGCATCGCCAATTCCCATGTAATCACCTTGCTTGATTTCCTTGTCATCAATCATGGTGTCTCTTACAGCATAAGTTACCTGCCCCGTCTTTACATTGCCGATTTCCAACTTCATGGTTTCTTCATTATCCTCTGCGCTTAAGTCCGGCACATAATTGATAATAGCGGTAATTCCCTGAGGAACTGTCTTGGTCGGGATTACAATAATCTTCTTATCCTCAACCATCATCTTTGCCTGATTAGCTGCGAGGATAATATTTTTGTTGTTGGGCAGAATAAAGATGGTATCCGCATTTACTTTTTCGATGGCATTCAGCATATCCTCCGTACTTGGATTCATAGTCTGTCCGCCTTCTATAATATAGTCAACGCCTAATCCTTTAAAAATTTCATTGATTCCTTCCCCAACGGAAACCGCGATAAATCCAACTTCCTTATGAGGCATTTCTTCTTCAGGCTCTTTTTCCGGCATCTGACTGGCTTTGAACAGTTTTTCCTGATGTTCAAGACGCATATTGTCAATCTTCATATTAGACAATGCCCCATACTTCAGAGCCTTTTGAATAGCAAGTCCGGGGTCATTGGTATGTACATGTACCTTGACCACATCATCATCTGCTACCACTACAATAGAATCGCCAATGGACTCCAGATACTCCTTAAAATCCATTTCATTTTTGATATTAAAGTTTCTGGTCAGCATAATAATGAATTCTGTACAATAGCCATACTTAATTTCAACATCAGACTGCGCTTCTACCCCTGTTTTAATAGGAGCCGAATGAGTTGCTGCATCATCAATAGTCAGATCCAGTTCCTTTCCAAGAAATGCATCATAAGCGCCTTTAAGCACCTGCATCAATCCCTGACCACCGGAATCCACTACTCCTGCCTGTTTCAATACCGGAAGCATCTCAGGTGTCTGTTCCAGTACTTCATCTGCATACTTGATAACTTCATCGAAGAAAACGCTAAGATCATCGCAGCCTTCTTCTGCAAGTTCCCTTGCTCTGACCGCAGCACCCTTTGCAACCGTTAAAATGGTTCCCTCCTTAGGCTTCATAACTGCTTTATATGCGGTTTCAACCGCCTTTTCGAAGGCATCTGCAAATGCGGGAATATCAATGGAATTCTTTTCCCTTACAGATTTGGTGAAGCCGCGGAACAGCTGGGATAAAATAACACCCGAATTTCCCCTTGCTCCTCTCAATGAGCCAGAAGAAATGGCTTTGCACAAGGACATCATATCAGGGTCATCCATCGCAGAGACTTCCTTTGCTGCGGACATGATTGTAAGCGTCATATTAGTTCCGGTATCACCATCAGGTACCGGGAAAACATTTAAATCATTGATCCATTCTTTTTTAGCTTCAAGGTTTTTAGCTCCAGCTAAGAACATCTTTGCAAGTATCTTAGCGTCGATTGTATTAGTCACAACAAATCCTCCTCTTAATCAATCACTCTAACACCTTCAACAAAGATGTTTACTTTTTCAATTTCAATTCCTGTAAATTCTTCTACCTTATATTTGACATTGCTGATCAGATTATCAGAAACAGCAAGTATACTTACACCATAAGCAACAATAATATGGAAATTAATTGTCAATTTGTTATTTCTGATTAAAACATTGATTCCTCTGGTCATGCTGTCCTTTTTCAGAAGTTTCACAAGACCATCCTTCACATTTATGCCCGCCATTCCAACAACGCCAAAGCATTCTGTTGCAACGCTTCCCGCATATTGGGCAATTACTTCATTATCAATTGCTATATTCCCCATATGAGTGTTCATAGAAGTTTCCTTCGTTGAAGAAGTTTTCATAGGCTGCCTCCTTATATTATGACATATATAATTTATTATAACCGTAAAGTCAAAAAAAAGAAACAAAAAATTTCTTCAAATTTCCCTTGCATTCTGATTTATTTTCTGCTATCATACAACTGTTGTGTGTTTATTATGAATTGTTAGGAGGTGCGACGATGGCTAAATGTGATATTTGTGGTAAGGGCGTTCATTTTGGAAATAACGTAAGCCATTCTCATAGAAGATCTAACAGAATCTGGAATTCAAACATTAAGAGTGTTAAATGTAAAGTAAACGGAGCTTCCAAAAGAATGCACGTTTGTACAAATTGTTTAAAATCCGGAAAAGTTGAAAGAGTTTAAGCAGATTATTAAAGAGCTGATCATAAGTGATCAGCTCTTTTTGTATTCTACCTATGCTCTCTTTCCCATTTCATAATCCTGCTTCAGTTCTTCATAGATGCGGTTAATCACCAGCACCATCTCATGGTCTCCTGCAATATTGTCAGGATGAAACATCTTAATCAGATCCTTATACCGCTTTTTAAGCGCAAGCTGACTGTTTACACCCTGGAACAGCATTTCAGCCAGCTCCATATTCTTCTCCTGCCTTGCATAACTATTATGTGCATTTTTTTCTGCCTCAAGCATAATCCTGTCGTGATCAATCTTTTTTCGTTCTGCCTCAAGCTGCGCGAATCCATTTTTGAGAATTTCCATTTTTTTGTCAAAGAAGGCTTCATCCTGCTTCAGACGTTTGCGTTCAATGACCAGCCTGCGATTCACTTCATCCATTTCCGTCTGAAACTGTTTTTTTTCTTTAAGGAGCTTATCCTCCATTCGTTTAAGCTCATTACGTTCCAGTTCAAGACGTATGTTTTCTTTAAAAAGCCAGCTCTTTAATTCATTTAATTCTTCCCTTGTTCCCTCTACCAATGTTTCTTCAAACATAACAATTATACCCTATCAATAATAAAAGCGCGATAATAATTAATCCAATTAAATAGTGATGGGCAAGAAAAAGCATAAGTAACATCCCCACTGCAATCCAAAAAGCGATAAATCCAATCAGTTTTTTCATGCATATCCTCTCACTTATGCTTTCTTACCTTATCATATGCAATTATTTGCCAATTATTTACTACTATCTGCATCTTCAGGAAATGCAATATCTACAGCTTCCTCATCATCAATCATTTCTTCCTTAGGCGCAGTAAACTTATCTACAATATCAGGAATCAAATCAAGTACCTTGGTAACCGTATCCTGATTTTTGATATTTACAAGCTTGGTACTGCCATTTTTGATGACCAGAACCGCACTCGGCGTAAGTTTGCCGGAAAAGCCGCCTGCTCCGCCACTCTTCTTATCCGCAGTGCTTGCTCCTGCCCCTACACCAAAAGTAACATCCACAAGGGGCAGAATAATGGTATCTCCTATTTTAGTAGCTTCACCCACAACCGTCTTCGTCGATAAAACAGTATTCATTCCCTTCATCAGGGATTCGATTACCCCTGTAAAATTATTTTCTGCCATATTTATGCTGCCTCCCTTTTAAATAATTTGATCAAACGACGTAAATCCCTGTTAAAAAATACAATCCAAGCCGTCTTAAGAAGCCGAAAAACTGTAATCCGCCCTCTTGCCAAAAGGTCTCCTTCTATGATTGCCTGTTCAAAATCCGGTGTGATGTCTATATGATTACCTATCAGCGGATATAACATACCATAAACAGCTAAAACCTGCGCTGTACTTGCCGGATCACCTGTACCAATCAAAAGTGTTCCCCGAAGTTTCTTTGGCGCAAAGGCTTTCAAAAGTAACAGTACCTGCCCCGAACATACTTTCCATGCCCGTTTAAAGGTATCACTTTGAATAATTTTAATATAATACCTGATATTCTTTACAATATGTTTTATCTTATCACATATTCTCAAAATTGTGTACTTAATATTTTTAATTGCAGACCAAAGTTTTTTAAAGAAGTCAAAAATCTTAGGAGAACTCTCCTCGTCTGCAGCATCTTCCCAATCTTCCTCTGCCTCGTTCTGACCTTTTTTTTGCTCTTCTGTCTGTTTTTCTGTCTCCGCTTCTTCCCTCTTTTCTGCCTGCTCCTTTGCCTGCTCCTTTGCCTGCTCTCTTGTCTGTTCTTCCGCCTGTTCTTCTTTTTCTTCTTTTGATTCCGAAATTACTTCCTTTTCGGTGGAAGCCTTACCTGCTTCAGATTTGTCTTTCGAAGCTTTATCAGACCTGAACACCGTAAAGCAAAACACTCGGACCCTCACATAAGCAGCTGCCGGATAAGAAAAAGCAACATTCAAAATATGCAGAAGCCATGTAACTTTTAAATCCACAACCACCGGCACTTCCTCATCGGTCTTTCGGTGGACTGTAATCCAATATCTTACCGGAACAAACAAGATTAAAAGCAAAAGCATCAATATGATTCCAAGCAAGATCAATAGAATGATGCCCAGAATTTTTAATATGGATAATATGATTGTTGTAACCATGCTAGTGCTCCGTAGTAATCGTTTGTTTTGCTTTTTGTTTTAGATATTCCTTCAGGTTACATGTTCCTGTTGCAGACTGACATTCCTGGGTTATTTTTACCACAATCTGAACTGCCTCATCATAATTGGATGCAATTCCGACAATAATTGGTGGATGATATCTGTAATACTTCTGTTTCAGATAAGTGCTATGAAAAACTTCAAGCTGGTCTGCTCCCTGGGCAATGGTAATTACATACGCCTGAACCCCTGCGTGATGTTTTAGCTTTCTTTTTATTTTTACCGGATCAGTAACAGTATCGCCAATATATAAAAATTTATAAAACTTCATTTCTTATTTCCTTATTATATCCAGGCATTTATTATTGCTTTTATAATATCATATTTCCCCAGAATTCCAAAGCAAAATATTGACAAATTTATTGAAACATCTATACTTAAAAGTGTAAAGTAATATACAAATATATGTACAACCATTTACTTTATAAAGGACATGTCATGGGGGACTGATAAAATGAAGGATATTGCCAGAATGGCTTTACAACCCGGAATGGAAATCGGAGATGATGTCTACAGCTACAAAGGTGAATTAATCATACCTGCAGGCACTAAGGTAGATTCCGTTATCATCGCCAAGCTGACAAGACACTCTATTATGTGTGTCCCCATCAAGGAAGAGATTGACTATGCAGTAACACACTTTGAAAAGGTGCGTTTAAGCAAAGGATTTTCAAAATTCCAAAAAGCATACTCTGAAGCACTTCCCACCTACAAAGCAATTATGCTTCAATTTGTCTTCAATAATGTTTCTTTTCATGTGAATGACCTAATGCAAATTTATCAGAATATTTATCAGTCTCTTGACCGGCACGAATATCTTCTTGATTATTTATATAATATGCTTCCATCGGAAGATGAACTGACATATGCTCACTGCCTGAATTCTGCACTGATTGCAGGTCTGTTTTCTTCCTGGTTCTCGCTATCTGCTGAAAATGCACAGCTTTTAATCCAGTGTGCATTTTTATATGATATTGGTAAATTAAAGCTTCCTAATGATCTGATCTGGAAGGCAGGCAAGCTTACCGATGTAGAATTTGAAAAGATAAAAACCCACACAATGATTGGCTTCCAAATGCTTCAGGCCCTTCCTCTCAATCCCCATATCCCTAAAGCAGCATTGATGCATCATGAACGATATGATGGCACCGGATATCCATCTAAGCTGCACGATGTCCAGATAGATGTCTATGCCAGATACTTGTCCATTATAGATGCCTACGAAGCAATGACCTCTGCAAGAACCTACCGCGAATCCAAGAATCCTTTTCAGGTAATCGAAATCTTTGAAAAAGATGCAAGCAAGTATGATCTTGAACTTTTGAGACCGTTTCTCTTCCGCCTTGCCAATCATATGGTCGGGCTAAACGTCCTTCTCAGCAATGAACAGATTGCAGAAGTGATTCTGATCAGTCAAAGTCAAATGGGACGTCCTTTGGTTCGTTTAAAAGATGGCAGTTTTATTGATCTTGCAGTCAGAAAGGATTTAATCATCAAGGGAATCTACTGAAAATACGCATCAAAAATCCTCTTAGCAATAGGAACTGCATAGTCTCCTCCGGCGCCTGCTCCTTCAATGATGATTGTGACACAGATTTGTGGGTCTGTTGCCGGCGCAAATCCTGTAAACCACGCATGACTGTCTCCCTTTATCGTTCCATACTCTGCAGAACCTGTTTTTCCTGCCGCCGTATAAGAAAGGCCCTTTAATTTAGAGGCTGTTCCCTCTTCCACCACATCAGTCATAAGCTCTTTCAAAATGGCCGTCTCACTTTGCTCCATAATCTTTCCATATGTGGAGGGAGTAAAAGTTTTAATTCTGTTGCCGGCGCTGTTTTGTACATAATCCACCACATAAGGCTTCATCAACGTTCCATTATTTGCAATTCCACAGGTAATCATATTCATCATAAGAGGCGTAACTGCCGTTGTACCCTGTCCTATTGACACCTGCATCATATCTGCATCGCTGGTATCCGGTGCCACATCCACACGGCTGCTACTGGTATTAAAATCCAACGAAAGCTTCTGATTAAACAAGAGCCTGTCCAATGTGTCTGCAAAACTTTTCTTGTCAAGTGATAATCCGATATTAGCAAAAGAAGTATTGCAGGACTTAGCAAAGGATCTCTCAAATCCAACTTGCCCATGAACCGTTCCGTGATAACACTGTATTCGGTCTTCTCCACGACTAATCGAGCCATTACAATTATAGCTATAGTTCTGGTAGGAATCCGGATGTTCTTTGATATACTCCAGCGCTGTAACAATTTTAAAAGTCGATCCCGGAGGATACAGTCCTTGAGTGACGCGATTAAGGAGAATACTGCTCTCATCATCTTCCACCAGTTCATCCCACAAATCCGAAATTTCTTCAGGGTTAAAATCCGGTTTGGAAACCAAAGCAAGAATTTTTCCGGTATCCGGCTGTGTCACAATAATTGCCCCCTGATATACACCTAACGCTGTAGATGCAACCTGTTGCAGCTTAACGTCCAAAGTCGTGTAAACATCGTCTCCCGGATACTTTTCTCCGCTGACATCCAATGAAGCCTTTTGCGAAAGTGGTGCGTTAGAATTAATCAGATAGTAATTGGCCTGTGCTTCAACTCCCATTCTTCCATTAGTAGCATAGCCTACAACATGGGAAAACAGGTTCTGATAAGGGTATTCCCGTTTTTCATTCCCCTCCTCATCTTCAACTGTCTGTGCCAGCACCTCTCCATCTGCAGACAGAATCCTTCCTCTTCTGTTCTGGGCAAGCAGCACTTTCTGTCTGCCATTATAGCTGTTATTAATCAGTTCCTGCCTATGGGTTACAGAATAACGAGTAATATATCCTGCCATCGCAAGGAACAAAATAGTAAACGCCCACGTAACCAGCATAATTTCCCGGTTTTTTCTCTTTACTTTCTTTTTGATGGATCTATTCTTCTTCGTCTTCAATCTCGTCTCCCGATAAAAAATCAATTTCCTCTGAGTCTAAACTTAAAAAGTCGTTCTCTTCATCGCCATATTCTGTCTGAATCATTTTTTTCTTTTTCCGTTTCTTTTTCCGTGTTTTCCTTATCTGCTCACTTTCATCCTGCTTAACCATATAAAGTCCTTCAATAATGGCAAACATAATCAATGTTGTCAAAACTGAGCTTCCTCCATAGCTGATCAGCGGCAGCGTCACACCTGTTAAAGGAATAAACTTCGTCCCGCCTCCTATGGTTAGAAATACCTGAAAAATGTAAGTGACTCCAAGTCCAAAAGCAGTCAATTGATAGAACTTATCCCTTAATCTCACTGCAATATTCATGAACATAATAAAGCAGCTCACACAAATCAAAATTAGACAGACAGCAAAAATAATTCCCAATTCTTCTGCAATGGCAGAAAAAATAAAGTCTGCCTCCACAAAGGGAATATCTTCCGGCTTTCCCTTGTAAAGCCCCAGTCCAAACCAGCCTCCGCTTGAAATAGCAAACAAGGACTGGGTAATCTGAAAGCCTGCAGAATCAATTACACTCCAGGGATCTTTAAAAGCCTGAACTCTGATCTGCACATGGGTAAACACCTTATAAGAAATAATTGCAGCTGCCGCGCCTCCCGCCGCACCGGCAATCACATACAAAAAATTTCTGCTGGCAACATATACCATCAATACATACACAACAAAGAAAATCAATGCACTTCCCAAGTCTTTGGAAATGACCAGCACAATCACATGGGCTGCCGCAACAACAGCAGTCGTAAAGACTTCAAAAAATCCGGAAGTCTGATATAAAGCGCTGGCTATAAAAAATACAAAAAGTATCTTTACAAACTCAGACGGCTGAAAAGTAATTCCTGCTATAGAATAAGAAATTTTACTTCCATAGGTCGTCTGTCCCAGAATCATAACAATGGATAATGCGCCAATCCCCACCATCGCATAAATCCATTTCAGATTTTTCAAAAACTTGAACTTATGGACAAAAAACGGAATTAGAAGCGCGACAATAAGTGAACCCGTCACAATGACAAACTGTTTTACAGCTTTCTCCATATTTAATCTGGTCAAAATTACAAAGCTTATACTTAAAAGCATACACATATTATTTACCACGAGGCGGTTCGCCTTTGGATAAAGCATCCGGTAAAGCACAATTGCCGCATAGAGAATAATCTGTTGAAATGCGTAAAAAAATAAATAAGTAATATCTTCTGTTTCAAAGCAAATAACAAGAAAACAGCTGAAATGAAAAGCAAACATAAGAATATTCTGCCTGGTGTAAATGCCGCTTCTTTTCTCTTCATCCTCATACCTAAACACAGCAAAACATTCATAGGTATATAAAGTAATCAGCAATGCTATCACATATTTAGAAAATTCGCTGATATATAGCTCCATTTATTCTACTCCTCTTTTTATATGCCCAGTCGTATATTCCTTATAAAATGGCTCCTTATATTTTGAGGTAATCTCACTAAAATAACGAATGACCCGCCTTACTTCCCCGATTTCTTCCGTTGTAAAATCAAGCCTGAAATGTTTTACCGGAAGCTGCTTTTCTTCAAACAGCTTATGCAATGACAACGGAACTGTATTGTAAATTAAATTGTAACAGTTTTCACAATCCACATAAACAGGAAATTCTTTCCCGTACCGATCCTTTAACAAAATTGTTTCAGGATTGCCGCTGCACCTGTTTCTGGTCTTGTTCAGACAGTTTGCTGTTACCATCATTGGCAATCTTCCATAAACAAGCGCCGATGCCTCCAGCTTTCTTTCCTCGCAGTAAGGCAGCAGTCCCATCCATTCACGGAGATTACATTCTACCGGAAGATAAACTTCATCTGCCTTATTCTCCCAGACATGAAGCGTTTCCCGATTCCACAAGTAGAGGTTGGTATCTAAAACTATTTTTTTCGTGTTCTTTAAATCTATGAAGAGTTGAAAACTCTCCAAATTTCTTATCAATATGCCTTCAAAAATTGGCTCGCCTAATAATGCAGCTGTTTTTTCAAGCTGTTTCAAATTTTTTTCTCTGATAATAAAAGGAGTTGTAAGATAAAGTTCTGCAAAATCCCCTGAAAATCTTTCTTTGTAAAAATACAGTTTCTCTAAAATTTCTTCATCAACCAGACTGCCTTCCAGATAAATCCGCCCAACCTGCTCATTTAAAGCATCATCCAATTGCTGCTTATTTCTTACAGAAACATGAATAGACTTGCAACACAATTCTTTTGCAGCAGCTTTTCTGTTTCTTATAGGCCTTTCAAAATCCGGAGGCACAGCCTTACGCTCCTTATACAAAAGGTCATTTTCGCAGATCAGCTCCTTTTCCATTGCCGCTATAGCCCTTCTCCTAAGCTCATTCATTGCACTGACAGGCATAAAGACGTTTCCCTCAGCCTCAACCGCCACCTGTTCAATTTTAATCAGGCTGTTTCCGCTCTTTTTAATCTGCTCCTCAATTTTTTCAGCAGAAAGCGGTTGATTTTTAGCTTTTTGCACTACATCGCCCTGAACGGAAATCTGTGCATTTCCCGAAACGAGAGTAAGCTTTGCCGGACTCTCTGGTTTTAATAAAACATTTGCAGAAGCCGGATGATATATGGAATCTGTAATATATTTTTTCTCAATCTGCAAAAGAAGATCATCATCAGTGCCGGAATAGGCAGGGGAATCCAGCGTAATCATTTTTCTGCCATTGTATTGATGATAATAACCATCTCCAATTTCACTTCTGATATAAAGGCTATTTAGCATTTCCAGGTCATCGGCTGACACCTTATAGTTTGCACGGTCTTCTTCATATAAGTCAATATATTTACGGTATATTGCTGTAACTCCCGCAGCATAAGCAGGTTTTTTCATTCTTCCCTCTATTTTGAAGGAATCAATTCCCGCTTCAATCAATTCAGGAAGAATAGAAATAGTACACATATCTCTCATACTTAACGGATAGCTTCTTTTTTCCCCTTGGATTTCATAAGGAAGTCGACAGGGCTGTGCGCAACGTCCCCTGTTACCACTGCGCCCACCTAAAATACTGCTGAACAGACATTGTCCTGAATAGCAATAGCACATAGCGCCATGCACAAAAGTCTCAATTTCCATGCCTGTTTCTCTTTTAATTTTTTTAATCTCTTCCAGGGAAAGTTCTCTGGCCGGAACAATCCTGCTTACCCCTTCTTTCTTTACAAATTCCGCGCCTCCACAGCCGGTAATTGTCATCTGTGTGCTTGCATGCAGGGCCAGTCTTGGAAAATGTTCTCTGATATATCGCAAAGCCCCAAGATCCTGAACAATCACGCCATCTAAACCGCTCTCATAAAGGGGCAACAAAAAATTGTACAGTCCATCCAACTCCTTTTCTTTCACAAGTGTATTTACAGTCAGATAAATCTTTCTTCCAAACACATGTGCCAAATGGATTCCTGTACAAATCTCATCTTGTGTAAAATTATCTGCATATGCGCGGGCTCCATATAGCTCTCCCCCGAGGTAAACAGCATCTGCTCCTGCCTTAATTGCACCCTTTAATGCATCAAAATTTCCGGCAGGTGCCAGCAGTTCAACTTTTTTCATATCTATTTCCATGCCTTTCTTACCTGAGCATTCTTCAAGTAAAATATGCTCAAATAAAAAGCTGTCTTGCCTAGACAGCTTTTTGATTAATTTTTTAATTCGGTTTCGAGTCTGATAATCTTTTTTGAACTCTCATTTAACTCACTTTGAAGATTCTTAACATTCTTCTCTGTATTTTCCAGCTTAATCTGTGATGCAATCAGTTCATGCTTTAAATTATACAGTTCCTTTTCTTTGCTTTGAATTTCTTCCTCAAGAAGACTAATCTGCTTCTTTGCCTTAAAGTAATCATCTGCAATATTTAGCTGTAACAGTACATTCTGCGTATCCAGGGGTTGCCTCTTAAAGGAATCAACCTTGCCATATTCAGTCATCTTATTATTGATATACGAAGCAACCTTCTGCAAATATTCCTCACTCTCATATCCGCTTAAAGTAAATACTTTTCCACCAATGATTACCTCTGTATCTGTCTTAACTGACATCAGGTTCACCCCTCTACACACAATATATATAGTTTATTCATACATAACTATACAAATTTAATTATACTCAGATTATTGCGGAATTTCAAGTCCTAAATGATGGTAAGCCAAATCGGTAACAACTCTTCCGCGCGGGGTTCTGTTAATAAATCCGTTTTTTAGCAGATAAGGTTCATAAACATCCTCTATCGTACCTGCATCCTCTCCAATAGAGGCAGCCAATGTATCCAAGCCTACAGGTCCTCCGCCAAATTTCTGAATCATGGAAAGAAGCATATTCCTGTCAATATGATCAAGCCCCATCCTGTCTACATCCATCAGGTCAAGTGCCGTCATAGCAACTTCCTCCGTAATGATTCCATCATGTTTTACCTGCGCGTAATCCCTGACACGCTTTAATATGCGATTTGCCAGTCTGGGAGTCCCCCGACTTCTTCTTGCCATTTCCATTGCTCCGGCAGGTTCGAGCGGTGCATTTAATATCTTAGCAGAATGCATGATGATAGTTTGCAATTCTTCTACAGAATAAAACTCAAGCCGATGGATGATGCCGAAACGATCACGAAGCGGTGCAGTCAAAAGCCCGGCTCTGGTTGTTGCGCCTACCAGGGTAAAATGTGGCAAATCAAGCCTGATTGACCGGGCAGTCGGACCCTTGCCAATCATAATATCAATGGCATAATCCTCCATTGCCGGATAAAGCACCTCCTCCACCTGACGGTTCAGCCTATGAATCTCATCTACAAACAACAAATCCCCTTCCTGAAGATTATTGAGAATTGCTGCCATCTCCCCCGGTTTTTCAATCGCCGGACCGCTGGTTATCTTCATGTTAACTCCCATTTCATTGGCAATGATTCCCGCCAACGTTGTCTTGCCAAGTCCCGGAGGTCCATAAAACAGCACATGATCAAGAGAATCTTTCCTCTGCTTTGCCGCTTCTATATAGATTTTCAGGCTTTCTTTAATTTTAGTCTGCCCAATATAGTCTGATAATTTCTGAGGTCTGAGAGAACCTTCTATTTTAACATCCTCTTCCTGTAAATTGGTTTCTATCATTCTTTTCGCCATAAATTATGCTCCATGCTACTTTAAATAAATTAAAACATATTTTTTAAAGCAAGCTTTAATATCTCTTCTACATCCATCTCTTCATCAATTTGAATATTTTTAACCGCATGCAATGCATCTGTTGCCGAATATCCAAGTGCTGTAAGTGCCTCTATCGCTTCGTTTCTGGCATGATTATTCTCTGAAATCGTACCTGTGGAAATTGGTTGCATTTCTCTGTGTATCAATGTGTCCTCCAGCGAAATCTTATCCCGCAGATCTAAGATAACTCTTTCCGCAGTTTTTTTCCCGATTCCAGGTGCTTTAGATATGGCAGCTGCATCTCCTGCCATAATTGCAAATCTCAAATCATCTGCACTCATAACAGAAAGGATTGCCAATCCTCCCTTAGGCCCAATTCCATTGACTGTAATAAGCTTTTTGAATATTTCCAGATCATCTCTGGTCAGAAAACCATATAAACTAAACATATCTTCTCTGACGCAGGTATAAGTATACAGTTTGACCTCTTCATTAATCCCCGGCAAAAGCGCTGCTGTCCCTGTGGAAATCTTCACATTGTATCCAATTCCTCCCACATCAACTACCACGTTTTCTTCTGTGATGTCATCAATTCTGCCTTTGACAAATGCAATCATGATAAATTTCCTTTCGACACAATATTTTGAAGGTACGGCAGAACTAAAGCCGCTACACTTCCGATTATCAGCCCCGTAATCAGCCCTGCTATTATCAGAAAGGGCATATAGTAAAATACATGATAAGTCTCTACAGCAAAAACTGCTACCAAAAGCTGTCCCATATTATGCATGACACCACCGGCTATACTGACCACCGGAACATGAAACCATCCGGTCCGCTTCATTATAATCATAACTATGCAGCTTACCCAGGCTCCTGCAAGAGAATATAAGATCATAAAAAGATTCCCAAACATAAACCCGCTCAACACTGCCTTAATTGTCGTCAGTACCAGTGCTTCCTTCCATTCAAAAAGATAAAGACATAAAACGATTGCAAGATTGGCAAGTCCTAATTTTGCTCCCGGAATCCCTGTCTGAAGTGGGATTAAAGTTTCAATATAGGAAAGGATCAAAGCAAATGCAAGCAATAGCCCCATGAAAGCTGTTTTATTTTTCATCTCTAGTAAGTGACTGCATCCAGCTCACTTTCCTCCTCCGCCTCAATTTGAATTACCAATTTATGAGGAAGGCAAATAATGCTCTCCCCAGTTCGACTGATACTATGCTGATGCACACACAACTTGTCCGGGCAATCTGCATCAGAAATAGAAGCCTCTCCATTGCTGATCAGAAGCAGATTGTAATTTCCATCTCCACAATAAATGGTTTCTGTCAAATCCTCATGTAAAGGATAAGAAGCAATCCGGCTTCCATCCTGCATGACGATTACCTTCCCCGGGATGTCTTTATTCAATATAAATGGGATAAGCCAAAGCAGAAATGCTGTTATCAATATCCCCGTTATCAGTATCAAATCCTTTTTTGTTCTTTTCATGTTGTTATTCTATCACACTCGAACATATGTTTCAAGCTGTAACAATAGATTTTACGGACCTTTTTGTAGACTTTCCATTCTGCATATGATACTCTAAAAAAGCAAAAAAGACCTTATATGCGTCTACAGAAAGGAGCCTGAAAATGAAAATTATATTTATACGTCACGGAGAACCCGATTATACAAATGACACGCTGACAGAAAAAGGCTGGAAAGAAGCCAATCTTCTGGCAGAGAGAGTCAGTAAATGGAATGTAACCGACTTCTATTGCTCTCCTTTGGGACGCGCCCAGGACACAGCCTCCTGCACTTTAAAAAAGATGAACCGAACCGCTGTTACTCTGGACTGGATGCGGGAATTTTCCTATTGGATCGATGACCCGATTACAAACAGGAAGGGAGTGCCATGGGATTTTGTTCCATCCTTCTGGTCCAATGACCCTCTCATGCTGGACATTGACAAATGGGTGGAAACAGATGTAATGAAACAAAATCCTCAGATTCCTCTTCAATACAAAAATGCCTGTGAAAACATGGATAAGCTTTTAGAACACTACGGATATGTACGGGAAAATCATTTCTACCGAATGCCTGATGCCAAAGAACGTTTTCTTACACAGACGTTCGATCCTGATACACCGGAGGCACTTGAAGCAGCCTCAACCAATAAAGAAGAGCCCTGCATCGTATTTTTCTGCCATCTTGGAATTACCTGTATAATGCTTTCTCATTTACTGAATATTCCTTTCCCATTACTTGTGCATGGTTTCTTCCTGCCTACCACCTCACTTACAATCTTATCCAGTGAGGAGCGTTGGAGTAATGAGGCTTATTTCCGTGTTCAGGCGATGGGGGATGTTCATCATCTTCTTTCAGGCAATGAACCAATTGCACAAGCCGGATCATTTGCAAATGTTTTTCAGGGTTAAGATATATACATCCTATGAAATAATAAAAGCACCGTACCGAAATTATTATGTGATGAATAGATTTCAATACGGTGCTTCATTATTTTTCTTTAATTGTCAAATTACTCATCTGTATCAGAGGCATCAGAGGTGTCAATGGTTAAATATTTCAGTTCTCCCTTTACGTCTGTTACGTCGTAACCTGCGGATAAACTGTTAATATATTCTGTCACCTTCTGGCTTGCAAGATTATCGGAAATCTTTTCATTATCTGCCTCATCATAATATCTGCCCACAAATTCAACCACATAGTATGCATGGGAGGTTTCGTCTTCAATCACGGTCAAATCACCTTCTGTCCGTCCGTCTTCAAAGAGCCAGTCTGCCATCTGTGCAGAAATACCTGAATAGTATTTTCCCTCACTTAAACAATACTCTGTTTCAGCATCTTCATAATTTGCCTTATTATCCTCAGAAGCATTTTCAATGCACAGTTCTTCAAAATCTGTACCATTCTGACGTGCCTTCATCATTGAATCGGCTTTTGTTTTCAACTCGTCCATTGCAGCACTGATGTCTTCTTCTGAAGCATCCTCTGCAAGGTCTGCCGTAAAGGTAAAGCTTCTATAGTCTACCTTATCATAATCCTTGGTGCTTGCTTCATATTCTGCTTTTACCTCTTCATCGGATGGTGCCATCTGCTCAAGCAGATTATCATAATATGCACTTGCTATCAGGCTTTCCTTTACAAAGGCTTCCACATTCTTTTCTGTTGCATAAGCCCCAAAATTAGTCTTATAGTATTCGCTTACGCTTACTCCCGCGGTATTGGCAGCTTCTTTTATGCCATTTACAAAATTTTCATAGTCTTCAGTGGTATCATAGGTAAACCCGCTCTTTGCTGCATCATCTGTCATGGCTTTATTTTGTTTGATCTGCTCCACTGTCATCTCATCAAACATATCTTTCCATGTCATTCCATCCATATATTCCTGCTCATCATAATCCTTAGTGCTGTCAAAGCCAAAGTACGGCATAATGGATGCATAAGTGTTAAGATAATTATTAACTGTAGTCTGATAATAATAATCATATTCAAGCTGTGTCAGATCATGTTCACCTACTTTAACATAGGTCTGATTCAAAACTGCATCTTTTTTCACAACTGCAAATGCAATAGAAACCACAATCACGGCAATGAATGCCACACTAAACAGAACTGCAACTGTCTTTGTCAGCTTCTCCTGACGCTGATCCTTTATTTTCTGTTGCTTTCTTGCCTCCATTTTACGGTCATATTTTGTCTGCGCCTTCTGCTTTGTCTGTTCTTCCGGCGTATTTTTCTTAGCCATTTTCTTCATTCCCTCCTGTCAATTTTTCACAGTGGCAATTATATAACGAATTTGTGTCTAACCTGTGAAATTTAATGCATTCTTTGCTTATTTCTGATTAATGTAATTTACCAATCCCTCTGCGGCAATAATCTTTTGCATAAACTCAGGAAATGCCTGTCCCTTAAACTGCGTCCCCTTTGTCAGGTTCTTTATGATACCGGAGTCAAAATCAACCTCAACCTCATTCCCCGCCTCAATTCCCTTGGAAGCTTCAGGGCATTCAATAATGGGGAGGCCGATATTAATGGCATTTCTGTAAAAAATTCTGGCAAAGGTTTCTGCAATAACACAGCTGACTCCTGCAGCTTTGATTGCAATAGGCGCATGTTCTCTGGAGGAACCACAGCCAAAGTTCTTATCAGCTACAATAATATCACCCTTCTTAACATTCTTTATAAAATCCTTATCAATGTCCTCCATACAATGTGTTGCAAGCTCTGCCGGGTCAGATGAATTTAAGTATCTTGCAGGTATGATTACATCTGTATCTACGTTATCGCCATATTTAAAAACAATTCCTTTTGCTGCTTTCATGATTCTTTTCCTTTCTCAACTATTATAACTGGCATGGACAGGAAATCTTTCCTGTAATGGCACTTGCCGCTGCAACTGCCGGACTAGCAAGATATATTTCAGAATTTACATGTCCCATACGCCCCACAAAGTTACGGTTGGTGGTGGAAACACATCTCTCGCCTTCTGCCAGAATTCCCATATATCCGCCAAGACAAGGTCCACAGGTAGGGGTGCTTACCACAGCTCCTGCTTCAATAAAAATCTTAAGTAAACCCTCTTCCATTGCCTGCATATAAATGGACTGGGTTGCCGGAATAACAATGCAGCGCATTCCCTTTGCCACATGCCTGCCCTTTAACACCTCTGCTGCAATACGCATATCATCAATTCTTCCATTCGTGCAGGAACCGATTACTACCTGATCAATCTTGATATCTTCTGTAATTTCATCAATGGTCTTCGTATTCTCAGGAAGGTGCGGAAATGCAATGGTAGGTCGAAGACTGCTTAAGTCAATGGTGTATTCCTCGTCATAAACTGCATCCTCATCCGCCTCATAAACAGTGTAAGACTTTTTAGAATGTTCCTGCATATATGCAATAGCAAGCTCATCTACCGGGAAAATTCCATTCTTTCCACCCGCCTCAATTGCCATATTGGCAATGGTAAAACGATCATCCATCGTCAGATTCTTAATGCCCTCTCCTGTAAATTCCATAGATTTGTACAGAGCACCATCAACACCAATCATTCCGATAATATGTAAAATAACGTCCTTGCCGCTGACCCATTTAGAGGGCTTTCCTATCAGATTGAACTTGATTGCAGCAGGAACCTTGAACCATGCTTTTCCGGTAGCCATTCCGGCAGCCATATCAGTGCTTCCCACTCCGGTTGAGAAGGCGCCTAATGCTCCATAGGTACAGGTATGGGAATCCGCTCCGATAATCACATCTCCTGCTACAGTTAATCCTTTTTCGGGGAGAAGTGCATGCTCAATTCCCATTTCTCCCACTTCAAAATAATTGGTAATCTCATTGCGGTATGCAAACTCTCTCACACATTTACAGTGTTCCGCAGATTTAATATCCTTGTTCGGGACAAAATGATCCGGCACAAGTGCAATCTTATCCTTGTCAAACACACCGTCAACCTTCATCTTTTCCATTTCTTTAATGGCAACCGGGCTTGTAATGTCATTTCCAAGTACCAGGTCTAAATCTGCCTCTATCAGCTGCCCTGCTTCTACTTTATCAAGTCCGGCATGTGCTGCCAGTATTTTCTGGGTCATTGTCATTCCCATAGCAAATTACCTCCATATATATTATTTCTCAGTATTTACCAACACTCAATTATTATGATTTTATCACAACAAGCCTTGTTTGAAAACATGCAAAATTTAATCAAAAAATCCCTTACCCCATTCGAGTAAAGGACTTTTGTGCTTATCAAGGCAATATTTCATAGTAAATATTCTGTTCCATCAATTTCCTTGCATCCACACTCTTCTGATTGTATGCAAGAACAAGTTTCGCATAAGCTGCTTCCGTAGAAATATTTGTAAGCGGAATCACGCCTGAATTCAATAGTTCCGCGCTGGTTGCATACAGCTTCTCTGAGGGTTTAAAGGAGCTTGCATAGACCTCTATGCCCTGTTTCCTGCATCTGTTCACAAATTCCACTGCCGAATATCTGCCCTCTCCTCCGCATACGGTAGCTGCATGGTAAGTACAGTGAAGCACTGCTCCCACATGCTCATCCAACAGAATTTTTTTATAGTCCATTCCCGGATAGGGTCTGATCAGCAGAATGTTCTTTTCAAAGGCATTGTTTCTAATCACAAGTTTTTCTCTGGGCGCATTCAATTCTTCCAACATTGGGTTTTGTTCATGTACAATTCTTTCAAAATGCTCATTATCCACCCTCCCGAAATCTATGCCCCCATAACTGGAGAACTGATCCAGATAGGTATCTGCTTCCTGCAGCCTTGTCGGAAGATATACAATATTATCTTTTTTGTCATTCTGGAATATGACAAAAACACCTTTTACCTTTCTTTCACGAATAAAGGATACCGCATTACAAAAGTTTGCAAGGCCATTGCTTCTCGTATCCTCCAATGCATAATTGCTTGCAATCAAAACAATTGGAATTGTGGTATGTGCAAAGCAAAAGCCTGTCATTGCAGCCGTATAGGCAAGTGTATCCGAACCATGGGTAATAATAATTCCATCGTATTCATCAAAATTCATCTGGTCCAGACAGTCAAATAATGTTTTCCAATATGCCGGAACTAAGTTTTCACTTAATATATTCATTGGCTGAATTACTTCAAACTCCGTGTCTATACCATAATTTTCCTGATACAGCGTTATCAGACGGCAGGCTGCCGCTGAATTCACATCGATGATGTTTTCATCAATTTTGCTTCCAATGGTTCCTCCGGTCAAAACTACAAGAATTCTCACAAATACGCTCCTCTTAATAAATATGATCTGTCGAATAAAAGCCGGGGAATTTTAGTCCCCCGGCTTTTGTATCCAAAATATAATCCGATTAGTTATTAATCAGCTTATCATTTTCATTGTTCCAGCTATACAGCTTACGGATTTCCTTACCAACCTGCTCTGAAGGATGCTCAGCAGCAAGCTTTCTCATTGCCTTAAAGTGAGCCTGTCCTCCTGCAGCTGACATGTCAAGCAGGAAGTCCTTTGCAAACGTACCATCCTGAATATCCTTTAAGATCTTCTTCATGGTCTTCTTAGTCTCATCAGTGATAATCTTAGGTCCTGTAATGTAATCACCATATTCAGCAGTGTTGGAAATAGAATATCTCATTCCTTCAAAGCCTGACTGATAAATCAGATCAACAATCAGCTTCATTTCATGGATACATTCGAAGTATGCATTTCTTGGATCATAGCCTGCTTCTGTCAATGTTTCGAAACCTGCCTGCATCAATGCACATACACCACCGCAGAGAACTGCCTGTTCACCAAAGAGGTCTGTCTCTGTTTCGGTTCTGAAAGTTGTTTCAAGCACGCCTGCTCTTGCGCCGCCGATTGCCAGTGCATATGCAAGTGCTTTATCAAGAGCCTTGCCTGTAGCATCCTGATGAACAGCTACCAGACAGGGAACACCCTTACCAGCCTGATATTCACTTCTTACAGTATGACCGGGTCCCTTAGGTGCAATCATGGTAACGTCCACATTCTTAGGCGGAACAATCTGGTTAAAGTGAATGTTGAATCCATGTGCAAACATTAACATATTGCCTTCTTCCAGATTGGGTTCAATATCCTTCTTATACATAGCAGCCTGTAATTCATCATTGATAAGAATCATGATAATGTCTGCTCTCTTAGCAGCCTCTGCTGCTGTATATACTTCAAAGCCCTGTGCTTCAGCCTTTGCCCAGGATTTTGAGCCTTCATAAAGACCAATAATAACATGGCATCCTGATTCCTTTGCATTTAATGCATGTGCATGTCCCTGGCTGCCGTAACCGATAACTGCAATTGTTTTTCCTTCCAGTAAAGAGAGGTTACAATCTTCCTGATAATAAATATTTGCCATTTTACTGACTCCTTTCCTATGAGGTTCTTCCTCTGGAGGTTCTGCCTCCGAAAATATATACCCACTGTATTCTACAGATAAGTAACGTTTTCTGTTCCTCTTCCCAGCCCTGCAATTCCTGTTCTTGCAAGCTCTAAGATTTCATACCCTTCAAGAAGGTTGATAAAGGCATCAATCTTGTCCTGATTTCCGGTAAGCTCTACAATCAGGCTGTCAGAAGCAACATCAATGATCTTCGCGCGGAAAATATCTGCCACTGCAATCACGCCCTGTCTCTCTTCCCTGCTCGTCCTTACTTTAATCAGCGCAAGTTCGCGATATACGCTGCTCTCCGGTGCAAGCTCCTTGACATCCCTTACATCCACCAGCTTTGCTACCTGCTTTTCAATCTGGTCAAGGATTTCATCATCCCCTGATGCGACGATGGTAATTCTGGTAAAACGGGGATCTGCCGTGACACCTGCCGTAATGCTTTCAATATTATAGCCTCTTCTTGAGAAAAGACCTGAAATCCTGCTTAAAACACCCGAAGTATTATCAACCAAAAGCTGAAAAACCTTTTTATGCAACTTTTCATCCTCCTTAATGTTTGCGTTCTATTGTATCAATATCCATACAAAAAGTCAACTTACATAATTAACTAATATATTGATTTATTTTATTCTGTTTCATTACATTTCTGCAATGCCAGTGTTCCGGTACGCGCTACTTCCACAATGCTTACTGACTGGAACATGCTGATTAGCAGCTGAACGCGTTCAGGCGTATCGCACATCTGAATCAGCATCATATTCTTAGACATATCTACAATCTGTGCATTCATAATTTCACAGATCTCCATAATGTCCCGACGATTGCTCTTATTGTATTTTACTTTAATAAGAAGCAGTTCTCTACTGATGCTGCTCGCCTCATCGAAGGTTTTTACCTTGATGACATCAAGTTTCTTATTCAACTGCTTTTCAATCTGTTCAATGGTACGCTTATCGCCGCTGCTGACAATGGTCATGCAGGAAACATCCGCATGATCTGTTTCTCCAACTGCCAAAGAATCAATGTTAAAGCAACGTCTCGAAAACAAACCCGCAACCTTGCAGAGCACACCAGAACGGTTTTCTACCAAAACGGAATAAATCTTTTTCATATCAGCACCCCCTATCTTACCAAATCCATGGGATCTATCAGGCATTCCAAAAGCACGGATTCATCCTTCCCAAGAAATTCATCCAAAATCTCATCTGCCCTGTTCATATTCTCAAGTCTCAGAAACTTCATATCATAGGCTGACGAAAGTTTCTCAAGGTCAGGACTTCCCGACAAGTCTACCACCGAATAATGATCCTTATAGGTATAATGCTGATACTCTCTTACCATTCCAAGATAATTATTTTTCAATATTACAATTTTAACAGGAATATCATGCTGACGCATGGTAGCAAGCTCCATCATGGACATCTGGAAGGAGCCATCGCCACAGACTGCGATAACCTGCTTAGACTTGTCTGCAAGCTTTGCTCCCATCGCTGCCGGAATGGAATAACCCATGGTTCCCATACCGCCGGAGGTAAGAAATCTTCCATCCTTCACAATATGATATCCACATGACCATATCTGATTTTGTCCCACATCTGCCACATAAATGCCGTCATCCTGCATTTTTTCGGACATCATGGTAATAAAGGCTGCCGGATCCACATAATTGGGGTTGGGATTTCTCTTAGGTGCCATCTTCGTTTTGTATTCATTTAATGAGTTAAGCCACTCCCTATGCTCACAGGAGAATTCCTGTATCTGGAGCTCCTCAAAAATATGTTTTGCATCCCCTACAAGAGGAATGGTAGGACCTACGTTCTTGCCAATTTCGGCAGGGTCTACATCAATATGAATCAAAACTTTATTTTCGGTAATTAAATCAGGCTGGCTTACCGCACGGTCTGCCACTCTCGCTCCTACCATAATAAGCAGATCTGATTCATTCATTGCACGGTTTGCGTAAGGTTTGCCGTTATTTCCCACCATACCAAAATAAAGCGGATGTTTTGTAGGCATTACTCCAATTCCCATCATCGTGGATACTACCGGTATCTGATGCTTTTCAGTAAATCTGCGAAGCTCCTTTTCCCCATCAGAGAGTAACACCCCGCCACCTGCACAGATAATTGGTCGCTTTGATTTCTCAAGTTCTGCAACCACCTTTTTGATCTGTGCCATATTTCCTTTTACTGTAGGCTTATATGTACGCATGGAAATCGTTTCAGGATAAGCAAATTTCTTGATTTCCGCATTCTGTATATCAATAGGAACATCTATCAGAACAGGACCTTTTCTTCCCGTGTTTGCAATATGAAATGCCTCCTTGAAAATACGGGGAATGTCGCTGACATTCTTTACCAGATAGCTATATTTTACAAAAGATTCCACGGCACCTGTAATATCTGCCTCCTGAAACACATCGCTTCCAAGCAGTTCTGAATTAACCTGACCGGTAATACATACCAGTGGAATGCTGTCTGCAAATGCAGTGGCAATACCGGTAATCACATTCGTTGCTCCCGGACCTGATGTAACGGCACATACACCCACTTTACCGGACACTCGTGCAAGTCCACTTGCCGCATGAGCTGCATTCTGTTCTGTTCTGATTAATACCGTCTGAATAGGTGACTCCAAAATACTGTTATAAAATGGGCAGATGGCTACACCCGGATAACCAAAAACATATTCTACCCCTTCTGCCTCCAAACATTTTACAATTGCGTCTGCTCCTATCATTTTTTTATCCTTTCAATCCCTTAAAATTTTTTAAAAAAGTCCGCCAGCGGCTTTACCACAGCGCCTAAATCCTTAATTGCCTTGTTCAGTCCTTCAAAGTCCACCGCCTCTATCTTTTCCATGACTTTCGCAACGGACTCCGCATTTTCGGTTATGAAAGTATCCATATTGTCTCCCATTCCCGTTATAGATGCGCTCATCTGTGTTACGCTCTCAATCGCTGTATCGGCAAGGGCAATGGTTTCTGATACCTGCGCCATAATTTCATTTGCATTGTCCACCGTTCTAAGTACCTGCGGAACGATCATAAGCGCACAAACTGCCAATACCCCCGCAATGACAATTGCTGCTGCTGTCCTGACTCTTGCATAAAAAAGCTGCTTTTCTGAATTATTGACAAGTTTCTCCAGATAGTCCCGTTCCGTCAGTTCCTGCTCTGCCACAGTCTTCTCCTGTAAATCCTGCTGAGTTATCTTCTGTTCTTCATTCCCCATATTTATTCCTCCATCCCCAATAATTTTTTTGCTACCTTGACCGCCTCCGCTGCATCCCTGGAATATCCGTCCGCACCAATTTCCTCTGCAAACTCCTGAGTAATTACAGCACCGCCTATCATAATTTTGGCATCTATATTACATTCTCTGGCATAATCCACCACCTTTTTCATCTCAAGCATAGTGGTAGTCATAAGCGCCGATAACGCAATAATCTTTGCATGGTGTTCAGTTGCTGCATCCACAATGGTTTCTTTCGTGACATCCTTACCAAGATCAATTACTTGAAACCCATAATTTTTCAGCATTAATGCCACCAAATTTTTGCCTATATCATGAATGTCTCCTTCCACCGTTGCAATTACCACCACAGGCATTTCCCCAGCCTGTTCTCCGGTTGTGAGAAGCGGCTCCAGATATTCAATGGCAAGTTTCATGGACTCTGCACTTGCAATAAGCTGTGGAAGGAAATATTTCCCCTTATCAAACAGTTCTCCAACCTCATTAATTGCCGGAAGAAGTAACTCATTCAATATATAAGACGCTTCCTCACCTTCTTCCACTGCCTTCTGGGTATGTTCCCTGATTTGTTTCCGGTTTCCTTTCATAACATCCTGATAAATCTGATGCATTGATGAAAGATCCTGCTTAGAAATCCCCTTTCCGGCTTCTTCCTTTTTCGCTGCGGTAACAGTGTCAGCCATAAGACTCTGCTGCTTTGCCGCAAGTGCTGCCGCTCTTTCCTTATAGGATGCCATTCTTTCTATATATCGTACATCTGCCTCCTCCTTATTCATCAGAAGATCAGACGCAAAGACCATATTAACCAACAGTTCCTGTGACGGATTTGCAATTGCCATAGTAAGCCCTTCCTGAATAGCCATCGTAAGGAATGCTGTATTTACAAAGCTCCTTTCCGGTAATCCAAAGGAGATATTAGACAAACCGCAAGTTGTCGCAAAGCCTTTAGATTTACAATATCGAATCGTCTCCAGTACTTCCCTTGCTGCCCTGGGATTTGCCCCCACCGTAGTAACAAGTCCGTCCACAATAATATCTTCCTTAGTCATTCCCATATCCAGTGCCATCTGACTGATTTGATCTATAATGGAAATCTTTTCTTCCAGACTCTCCGGTAATCCCTTATCTGATAAGGGAAGAAGGATAAACATGGCACCATATTTTTTTGCAATTGGTAAAAGCTTGCTAAGCTTTTCAGTTTCTCCCGATATCGAGTTAATCAATGCTCTTCCCGGATATCTACGCAATGCTGCTTCAATCACATCCACATGGCTGGAATCAATGGAAAGGGGAAGGTTCGTTGCCACCGTCACTTCATCAAGAACTTTAAGCATCATTTCCTTTTCATTGATGCCACTCATTCCCATGTTAATGTCAAGCAATGCCGCGCCACACTCTTCCTGCTCCTCGGTAAAGGTCAAAACCATATCAAGGCTTCCTGCCCGGAGTTCTTCCTGTAATTTCTTTTTGCCGGTAGGATTAATACGTTCTCCCACAATCATAAATGGCGAATCAAGCCCAAATGCAACTGTCTTTCTTTCACTGCTAAGATACCTGATGCCCTCTCTGAAATGAGACTGTACCTCCATTGCTGCTGTTGCTTCCACCAGCTTATGAATGTATTCAGGAGAAGTGCCGCAGCATCCTCCTAAGACAGATGCCCCTGCTTCCACCAACTTTTTCATGTCCCGCGCAAAAGTATCGGCATCCATATCATAAACCGTTTCCCCTGCTTCATTCAGGCTTGGCATACCGGCATTAGGCTTGGCAATCACCGGGATTGAAACCGCCTTGGAAATTTCACGTATCAGTTCAATCATTTTATCCGGTCCTGTAGAACAGTTTGCGCCAATCGCACATGCCCCCAGCTTTTCCAAGGTCACGGCTGCAGTCACTCCATCGGTTCCGTAAAGGGTTCTTCCATCACTTTCAAAGGTAAGAGTTGCCATGACAGGCAGCTCACAGACCTCCTTAGCTGCAATCAACGCCGCTCTGGTTTCCTGCAGACTCATCATGGTTTCTACAACCAAAAGATCTGCTCCTGCATCATTAAGCAGCCTGATCTGTTCCTTATATATGTCAATCAGTTCCTCAAAGTCCATGTCACCCATAGGCACAAGCTGTCTTCCGGTCATAGTAATATCTCCGGCAACAAGCGCTTTATCCCCGGCTGCCTCCTTTGAAAGCGCTACCAGCTGATGGTTGATCTCAGAAATCTGATTCTCCAGCCCATATTCTCTTAACTTGATACGGTTTGCCGTAAAGGTAGGCGCATAAATGATATTGCTTCCCGCCTCCACATATTCCCTTTGGAATTCTACAAAAATATCGGGATGCTCTATAATCCATTTCTCCGGGCAAACTCCACCGGGCATGCCTCTTTTTAGCAGATTCGAACCGGTAGCTCCATCCAGATAAATAAGTTTATTTTTTGTTAATTTCCAAAATTCTTCAATCTTCACGTCCATACTCCACATATTGATTGTTTATACTGCTTTTTCAATGTTAGCATAATTTTGTCAAAACTACAATTTACAAATATACGTTTTTTATATGGAATTATTTAATCCCTTGATTTCAAAATTCAACTATGATACTTTATTAATGTATATAACGGAGCCAAAGACAGGGGGATTTATCTTGAAAAAATTAAACTTCAAAAAAAAGACAGCTTTTACCAGACATCTGCTCCTGCTTTTTTTGATGACGTTTACGTTGACCGGATGCGGCAAAAATGCTGAACTCGAAAACTATAAAGCAAATATGAATCAGTTCTTTGAAAATATAAGGGTTATTGATTCTTCCATGAATGCCATTGATCCCAATTCCGAAACTGCTGTCACAGAGCTTTTATCGTTACTGGACACCATGAACACTTCATTTGAACAGATGGCTTCTCTGGAGGTTCCTGACGGATTTCCCGGTGTAGAGGAACTTGCAGACGAAGCAAGCCAGTATATGGCAGAGGCAGTTTCCTATTATCATCAGGCCTATGATGGCGAATATGATGCCACCATGGAAGATGTTGCCCGACAGAATTATGAACGCGCTAATGTAAGATTTCAATATATCGTTTCTATTCTGCATGGAAATATCCCGGAGGAAATCTACAGTACGGAAGATATGGATACACCGGAAGCAACTGAATAGTGGATGAGCAAGCTTTATCAGATTAAAAACGCCTGAGAAACATTCTCAGGCGTTTAATCATTTTGCATTAATCTTGTTCATGTAATTGTTAAAATTATACATTACTTTAAGATTTTGATTTGTCCAATCAAGGGCACTTCCTTTTCTTCCTGATTGATTGCAGCGATAAATCCCATGAACCAACATACAATCATAAAAATACCCCAAATCCAACCAATACAGGGAATAAATGAAAGCAGAGAAAATAATAAGATTACAAGAGCCTGATTAACATGGAATTTTGCTCCTTCCTTATCTCCAGCCAGAATTGCAATCAAAAAGCCAATCCATGTAAGATATGCTACAATGCCTGTTGTTTTCGCATCCATTTTAATTTCCTCCTCATACAAGGTTATGTATTATTTACGTTAATACTATACTCTATAAAAAAAGTTAACGCAAGCAAATTATTTGCAAGCTGAATATACCGTCATTGATACACCAATATCCTGAACCAATATATCTTTCGGCATCTTTGAAAATTTGTATGTCACATAAATATCACCCACAGCACCGGAAATATTGCAGATCTGAATGAAATATACACACCAGAACCACGAAGCTTCAACAAAAAGATTTATCACAAGAAGAACAATCCCCCACACCACTACAGGTGCAAGTGCAATGATAATATAAGGTTTTTTGGTAAAATAGGAGTTACTGCCCGCATAAGCATAAAGTCCTGTAAATCCATAATTTACCTTTGGAGTCCCAAAATACTTCATGCATATGCCATGTACCAGTTCATGCAGAACCATATACAGTATGAGTCCGACAATCATAAATACCAATCGTCCAAAATCGTTCTGTATATCAAACAGTGTGCTAATTGGAACAAAATAACCCTCTGGAAGTTCTGTCATGCAATTCATTTTAACCTCCATGCATATGGCAAATAAGCCTGTCATACTGCTCAAATACGAAATGTTGAACGCTTCTTTCATCACTATAGCCCATGGAAAACAAAGATTTTTATAATCTTTACAAGCCACTGCACCAATATAACAGTAATCGCCACATACATATAGTATTGTATATGGATTTCACGTTCCTCTATCGTTTTGCCTATATGCTTTCTGTAAAAAAAGAGAATCATGAAATGAAGATATGCCAGTATACCATAAATAACCGTAGGGTTCAACTGAAAACTTCTGATAAATTCTCCCTGAAAAAGATAATAGAAGGCCCTGGTTCCGCCGCACCCTGGACAAGGGAGCCCACACATTTTTCGTATTGCACACGCAACAAAT
>JAQXYZ010000140.1 GCA_029226935.1 Bacillota bacterium
GGTCATAACTGGTATTATTTCCTTGGGGAAGCAGCGAAAAAGATGAAAAAGTACAGGCGCAAATCTGTAAATGCTGCTATGGTTCATATACGAATGGAAAAATACAGAAGTTATTGTTCGTGCTATGGAGACAAGGAAGGAAGCAAACTTGTCAGTGATTTTTATGATGTGATACGAACAAATGTGACGAAGAAAGAAACATTTGCCAGACATGAAAGGTGTGATTTCGGAATTTTACTCTGCTATGCGAGTGAGGGACAGTTGGTAGAACGGGTTGAAAAAATAATGAAGTGCATGGCAGAGACAAGACCGAATGTAAAATTATATTTTAAAGCAGGAATTCATATTCTTGACGGGGAAGTGATGGAACCGTCAGAAAGCTATAACAGAGCAACGATAGCAAGGGCTAAAATAGAAGAGTCTCATGATGAAAGTGTTAGTTTCTTTACACGGCAGATGAAGGAGGAACTTCTCTGGGAGAGAAAAGTGGAAAATGATATGGAGAGAGCTTTAGTAAACCATGAGTACAAAGTGTATCTCCAACCCAAGTACTCGGTTGGCAATGAAAAGCTTGCGGCAGCAGAGGCTCTGGTAAGGTGGATTCATCCTACAGAAGGATTAATTGCACCATATAAGTTTATTCCCATATTTGAGAAAAATGGTTTTATAACAAGACTTGACGATTATATGATTGCAGAAGTGGCAAAGCTACAGGCAGGCTGGATTGCACAGGGGAAAAAAATTGTTCCAATCTCGGTAAATGTATCAAGAGCACATTTTACAAGAGAAAACCTGGCAGAACATATATGTGAAATTGTGGATTACTACAAAGTTCCGCACGAAGCCATAGAACTTGAATTGACAGAGAGTGCTTTTTTTGATGATAAAGAGACTCTGATAGCTATCGTTAATAAGATGAAAAGTTATGGTTTTGCTGTATCCATGGATGATTTTGGGGCAGGTTATTCTTCATTAAATTCCTTAAAAGAATTACCTATAGATGTGGTGAAACTGGATGCAGAATTCTTTAGAGGAAATGACGAAGAAGGCAAAGGAAAAGTGATAGTCAGTGAGGCAATCAGTCTTGCTAAGAAACTGAATATGCGTATCGTGGCAGAGGGAATAGAGACGAGGGAGCAGGTGGATTTTCTGGCCGAAAATGATTGTGACCTGATACAGGGATATTATTTTGCAAAACCGATGCCGGTGGAGGAGTTCGAAGTGAAAGCAGCTAAGGAGGTATAGCAGAATTGAAGGATAAAATTACAGTTGGGGTTTTGATTGGAAATATTTGTGCATCTTACTCGGATGATTTATTGGACGGACTTGTTCACCGTGCGGAGGATGCAGATTGTGATGTGCGAACAATATTTTTTATGGGAGCACACGCCAATTGTTTTGATGAATTATATTATTACGAGGGTGGGAACAAAGAGCAGAAGTATTTGTTTCAATACAACACCGTGTTTGACTATGCAAAAGTGGCAAAGCTGGATGTAATCATTGCTGTATTTTCTTCTTTTTATCTGTATATGGGGGAGACGAAGGAACAATTTTTTCAGCGTTTTGCAGATTTAGAGATTCCGATTATCGTTGTCGGGGATGAATATAAGGACTATATCAGTGTTAATTCGGATAACGGAGATGGAATCCGAAAATGTATGGAGCATTTGATCAAGAGTCACGGCTGTAAAAAAATAGCGTATTTAGGTGGACCGAAGGAAAATAACCGGGATGCAAGGGAACGTCTGAATGCTTACTATCAGGTCATGGAGGAAAACGGTCTTCCGATTGAGGAGGGGATGATTGCATATGGGGACTATTCTGCAAATTCAGCTCCTCTGTTTGGCAAACTGTTAGATGATAATCCGGGGATTGAGGCAGTGGTATGCGCCAATGATACTATGGCACTTTCCGGCTATGAAGAATGTAAAAAGAGGGGGCTTATTCCCGGAACAGATATTGCGATTACCGGTTTTGATGATATTCTGGAAGCCAAATCCGTTGTTCCGGCTTTGACGACAGTGGAACAGAACGCCTATGATTTGGGATATATGGCAATGAAAATAGCGGAAAAGGTGTGTCAGGAGGACAGTAATGTAGAGTCGGTTAAGATACCGGTCTATTTTAAACACAGGGAATCCTGCGGAAAGGAGAAAGTTTCATTCGAAGTAGTTTTGCCTGAGATTTCAAAATTGGATTCCTGTGAGGAAATTGCAAAAAGATGCAGCAGGGAAATTCTTGATAATGTATCTCTGTACAGAATCAGCATTGTGGAAGATCATAATATCCAGGAGCTTTTGTACAGGATGTTTTACCATATTGCCCAGGTTTATCTGAGTGAGCAGGAAACAGAGTATGACATGGAATTCATTGATGTATCTATGCACACGCTGATTAATTCCCAAAAATTTGCAATGGATGAGTTTATAACGGAATTCTGCAGGCAAATGGCGAACATCATTTTTTCAGGGGAGGATTTAAACAGGAAGAAAAGGCTTTCCGGTCTGATCCTTCATATTTTGGACTACACACAGAATATTACTGTA
>JAQXYZ010000141.1 GCA_029226935.1 Bacillota bacterium
GATGTCCCTCAAGATGTCCCTCAAGACAAGTTGGATGCTCAGATTGTGGACATGATTCGTAAAGATAACAAAATTAGTACAGAGAAAATAGCTATTGCATTAGGAGTTAGTTCTAAAACAATTAAGCGCCATATAAAGGAAATGGATAATGTAAGTTATATTGGACGTGGTTTTAGCGGACACTGGGAAATCAAGGATGATGAGTAATGTATAACAAGAGAAGTGTAAAATATTCTCGAAGCTAGTTAATATTTGATGGAGAGGTTTCCATTCCGTTTTCTAGGGTATCAACTGAGGAGATTCCACCAGTTAATTGTACTGTAAATGAATTTTCCGGTTGCATTTCATCCTCTACCGCACTATAATAATCTCATGGCAACAGTTTGGGAACAACCATTCAGTAGGTCAAAATAAATAGTGTAATTGATATATAAATATGCCCCATATAAGACTGAAACTTAAACAAAATAAGTTAAGTTCAACCTGGGTCATAAAGAGTTTGAATAACTTCATTTTTATACTGATTATTTTATATGGCAGGTAATCTATAGGGTTGCTTGCCATATTGATATGATCTAATAGGGATGATGGCATTTCCGGGTAGCACGGTGAATGATTCGGCCGGGCAAAGGAAGACAGTGTGATCAAATGGATGCCTGAGGAGGAAATGAAATGGGAATATTTATTAATTGTCTTGCTGTTGTATTCAGCACAATTATAGCAATCTGTGGAATCAGTTATTTCAGGCGGGAAAAGAATGCCGGGGAACTGCGGTATTACATGCTGGTGATGGGCTTTTTCGGTGCTCTTTGGAGTGGCGGTTATGGCATTATGGGATTCACGGAGACCGGGGAGGTTGCAGCTGTATTCCGGGCTGTCGGGCTCGTGGGTGTTGCAGGATTTATGATGACAGAAGCCCTGATGATCGCCTATATGGTGGAACTTCCGAAGTGGCTGTTTCGCACTTATGCGATGATATTTGGGATTTTTGCCGTGGTCGATCTGTACTTTTTCATTCCCGACCAGCATACCTTTGTGCGCTTGAACGGAAGGATGTGCTATTATACTACAAACAGCTTCGGAAGAATGGTACATAGCATTTTTTTGGCATTTGTTGCGGTAACGATGATTGCCATGGCTATTCTCTGGGTGCACAAGGAAAAGCTGAAGCGTCAGTCATATTATGTCAGAGCGGCGATACTCGCCAATATTGCGATTCTGTTTTCTATTATTCCGGATACGATTCTGCCGATGCTGGGCAAGCCCTCTTTTCCAAGCTCGGCTTACGGAATGTTTCTGACTTATATGATCACATGGTTTTGGGCTACCAGATTTAATGCATTCAGCATCACGGTAGGAAATCTGAGCCAATATATTTACGAGTCTGCAAACACGGCGATATTGATCTTTGACGAATACTTCCGGCTTGTTTTGGCAAATCCATATGGTCAGGAGCTTTTGGGAATTAAAAAGATTGAAAATCAAAAACTCATGCAGCTGTTTCAGGGGACAGACGCGGAATTCGGCCGGATCAAGGATGGGATTTTGCGGGATAACAAAGGTGTGGCAGAGCTGGTGTCTGTGCATGGAGCCATCAGTTGTTCACTGAATTTTTCGTTGGCAAGAGATTTTCATGATGATCCATACTGCATCGTCTGCTTTGTATATGACCTGACGAAAGAAAAAAATATGTTGGAGGAGGTTGTCCGGGCAAACGAGGCCAAGAGTCAGTTTCTTGCCAATATGTCTCACGAGATTCGTACACCGATCAATGGAATTCTGGGTATGGACAGCGTGCTATTGAAAGAATGTCATGACGAAAATCTAAGGGAATACGCAAAAAATATCCAGAGTGCCGGGCAGTCTTTGCTCTCCATAATTAATGATATTCTGGATATATCCAAAATTGAATCCGGAAAAATGGAAATACTGACGATCCGGTATCAGTTGTTTTCCGTATTAAATGATTGCTATAACCTGACCAAAATAAAACTGCAGAATAAGCCCGTTTCGTTTATCATGCAGATCAATGAGAAGCTACCCTCCTGGTTATATGGGGATGAAGTACGGATCAGGCAGATCATCAACAATTTTTTGTCCAATGCAGTGAAATATACAAAAGAGGGAAATATTACATTCGAATTGGATTTCGAAGAAAAAACGGATGAACAGATACTGCTTGTCATAACTGTCAGAGATACGGGCATCGGTATCAAGGAAGAAGATCTGGGAAAGCTGTTTGAATCCTTTACGAGGATTGAAGAAAAACGCAATCGGAATATCGAGGGAACAGGACTGGGGCTGAATCTCACGAAAAATCTGGTGAACCTGATGGGCGGTGAGGTCTTTGCAGAGAGTACCTATGGAAAAGGCTCTTGCTTTACTGCCAAAATACCGCAGAAAATCGCGGATGCCAAGCCGATGGGAGACTTTGGAAAACGTTATCAGCAATATCTGAGTACTTCAGATGACGATAAACTGTCATTTCTGGCACCGGATGCAAAGATCCTTGTTGTAGATGATGTGACGATGAATCTAAAGGTAGTGGAAGGTCTTTTGAAAGCAACAAAGATACAGATTGATACAGCAGTCAGTGGCAGTGAGTGTCTGGAATGTGTAAAGACAACACCATACCAAATGATCTTTCTGGATCACATGATGCCGGAGATGGATGGCCTGGAGACATTGGAACACATGAAGAACCTTGCAGATAACCCTAACGCACAAACTCCCGTTATCATGCTGACCGCCAATGCCATCGTAGGAGCAAAGGAAGAATACATAGAGGCGGGATTTACAGATTATCTGACGAAGCCGATCCGGGAAACGGAATTGCTGGAGATGATCCTCAAATATCTGCCGGAAGAACTAGTCTGTGAAAATGGCGGGCAGGGAATAGAAAAAAGCCAAGATGCGCAGGATATGGAGCAGCCGGAAGCCGGCGGAGAAGGGGCAGAACCGCTTCAACGACTGGAACAGCTGGAGGGACTGGATGTGAAGACCGGACTTACATACTGCATGAGTGAAGAAGATTTCTATATAGAAATGCTGCAGGAATTTTTGCAGGCAGATAAAGCGTCACAGCTAAAGCATTTTTTGGCAGAGGAGGACTGGGACAACTACAGAACAACCGTGCATGCATTAAAGAGTACTTCACTCACGATTGGTGCGGCTCACTTGTCCGGAGAGGCAAAAGCACTGGAGATGGCGGCAAAAGAAGGAAATATGGACTATATCCGGTCACATCATGATGGTGTCATGGATGAGTACAAAGAACTGACAGATCATTTGAAAGAAATACTGGAG
>JAQXYZ010000142.1 GCA_029226935.1 Bacillota bacterium
ATGATTGCCATCACATTTGACGATGGTCCCAATCCCGAATACACAAGAAAATTGTTAAAAGGACTAAAGAAACGTGGTGTAAAAGCCACGTTTTTTGTGTTGGGAGAAGAGGTGGAGCAATCTCCGGATATCCTGGAGGAAATTTATGAGGACGGACATCTGATTGGGGTGCATTCCTATGAACATGTCAATTTCGGACAGATTGGGGACGAGGCAGCAATCGAGCAAATCGAAAAGACACAGGAAGCCATCTACGAGGTGACGGGGGAGTATGCTGGTTACATACGGCCGCCATACGGATGCTGGAAAAAGGAACTGGATGCGAAGGTGCCGATGATTGAGGTGCTGTGGGACGTGGATCCGCTGGACTGGGCCACGACAGATGCGGACACGGTCGTACAGCGGATTCTTGAGAACACGGAGGAGGGAAGCATCATCCTGCTTCACGATGCCTCCCAATCGTCGGTCCAGGCGGCTTTGACTGTGATTGATGTGTTGACAAAGCAGGGATATGAGTTCGTTACGGTAGAAGAATTGTTGATAGAATAGCAGAAAAATGTTATAATGATAAGCAAAGTATGCCAACAAGTCAGATTATGGAATAGATGGGAAGATTATTCGAGTAACAGAAGTTAAAGAGGTAACATAGGATGAAAAAGTATAATAAATTTATCTGGGCAATCTTTTTTATTCAGTTGGTAGTGGTGGCAATTGTACTTGGAACTGCCAAAGTGGATGACGTGACTCTGGCTAAGGACAAGATGCAGGCGTTTAATACCGGCTGGGTACTGGTCCGGGAAGACGGTTCGGAGGAAGAACTGCAGAAATTGCCTTATAACTCTACCAGCAGGCCCAATGAAAAGGTGATCATTCAAAATACGATTCCGGAGGAATATTGGGGGCAGACTCTGTCCTTTTTGTCTGCGGACAAAACGTTGAAGATCACCGTTGACGGAGAGGTAATCTATACCTTTGGACTGAATGATGAGCGATTGTTCGGACGCACACCGGGAAGCGTGATGGTGTTTGCAGATATACCAAAGGAGTGTGAAGCGGGGGCGCTGCAGATCGAAATGAGTTCCCCTTATGCCAACTATGCCACGTACATTACAGAAATATCTGTTGCCCGAAGAGATGTGGCAATTCTTAACTTTATTGAACAAGAGGCATTTGATGTCATTTTATCTGTCATTATTCTTATTGTGGCAGTAATTCTGTTAATATTGGCAATTGTACAGAAAATGTCACGAAAAAGGATTGGCGGTGTACAGTATCTTGGCGATTACCTGTGACTGATGAGTATTTATTATTTAATTGAGACAAAGGTTCTGGAAGTGTTTTATGGAAACCAGACGTTGTACTCCAATCTTATTTTTATCATACTGATGACGGCACCTCTTTTCTTGGAGGCATATTTTTATGAGTCAATGCCTCAAATTTCTAAATTTGTTTTGATAACTATGGTTGCTTCGGCAATAAATGCGGTGGTTCAGCTGGTTCTTCAAATTTCGGGATATGTAGATTTTATGGAGATGTCAGCAGTTTCTCACGGAATTATTATATTACTTGCTTTTGAAAATCTCATGGCACTATGGAAAAATACCAGAAAAGAGAAGAACCTGGATACGGTTGTGGGCTTCGTGGGAGCTATATGTATGATGCTTGGTATATTGATTGATATTATGAGAACATATACCATAAAGGTGGGAGATTTAGGAAAAGCAAGCCGATACGGGATATGTTTTTTTGCCATTTGTACTCTGGCTATCTATATGCGTCAAATGATGAAGGAGCATGTGAAATTTGTGGAGCAGGCAAAAAATGATGCCATTGCGGCAAATGTGGCCAAAAGTCAATTCCTTGCAAATATGTCACATGAGATTCGTACCCCGCTTAATGGAATTCTTGGCATGGATACCATACTCTTAGAGGAATGCAAGGACGATAATTTGAAAGAATATGCACAAAACATACAAAGTGCCGGACAATCGCTGCTGTCTATTATTAATGATATTTTGGATATATCGAAGATTGAGGCAGGGAAGCTTGAGCTTCTGCCGGTGGAGTATGAATTGTTTTCAGTAATAAATGACTGTTATAACATAACAAAAGTCCGGGCTGCGAGCAAATCACTTTTCTTTCAGATGGAGATTGATCCGAAACTGCCTTCCTGCTTAATGGGGGATGAGGTGCGAATCAGGCAGATTATCAATAATCTGCTCTCCAATGCTGTGAAGTATACGAAAGAAGGAACGGTTACACTCTCGATAGGTTATGAGAGTTTGCCGCAAAATCAGATTTTGTTGAAGATTGCAGTAAAGGACATGGGGATTGGTATTCGAGAAGAAGACCTGAACAAGCTGTTTAACGCCTTTACAAGAATTGATGAGAAGCGTAACCGCAATATTGAGGGAACTGGCTTGGGCTTAAATCTTACCAAGAATCTTGCTGAGATGATGGGAGGGAAGATTTGCGCGGAAAGTACTTATGGAAAAGGCTCCTGTTTTACGGTCACAATACCGCAAAAGGTAATTAACCCCGAACCTATGGGAGACTTTGAAAAGCGGTATCAGCAATTCCTTAACACTTCGGAGACACAGGTGCTGTCCATAGTTGCACCGGATGCACAAATTCTGGTTGTGGATGATGTGGAAATCAACCTGAAAGTCATAAAAGGGCTTCTGAAAAAAACATGTATACAGATTGATACTGCAGAAAGCGGCATGGAATGTCTGGAGCATGTGAGAAATAAGAAATATGACCTGATTTTCTTAGATCATATGATGCCTGAAATGGACGGAATAGAAACACTGGAAAAAATGAAGCTCCTTACAGACAACCCAAATAAAAATACACCCGTTATCATGCTGACTGCTAATGCTACCAGAGGTGCCAAAAAGGAGTATATGGAGGCTGGATTTAGCGACTACCTTACAAAGCCTGTCAAGGAAGAGGATTTACAGGAAATGCTCGCGAGATACCTGAGCGATAGAGTAGAACAGCAAACAGAACTTCCGGATGAGAAACCTGAAGATTTTATGAAGGGTCTTGAAAGTATCCCGGAATTGGACATCCAGACAGGGCTCAGGTATTGCATGGGTCAGGAATTATATGAAGAAATACTGCAGGAATATATGCAGACAGATAAAGCCGACAAACTTGAACAGTTTTTTGATGCAAAAGACTGGGATAATTACAGAATTATAGTACATGCATTAAAAAGCACCTCATTGACCATAGGTGCAATCTCCCTATCGGAGGGGGCTAAGGCACTGGAAATGGCTGCTAAGGATGGAGATGAAAGCTATCTCATATCTCATCATCAGGCTGTAATGGAGCAATATACAAGTTTGCTGGGCAAACTACAGAAGATATTGAAGTAAAAGTATAAGCTATGTATGATAGCAGAAACTGATGGCGAAGAGAACGTTATTCCTATAGGAGGGAAGAGTATGCAGAATTATTCCGGGGAAGAAGGATTACAGTATCATTTACAAATAAGACCGGGGGATGTGGGACGCTATGTGATTTTACCGGGTGACCCTAAGAGATGTGCGAAAATTGCGGAGCATTTTCAGGATGCGAAATTAATTGCAGACAGCAGAGAGTTTGTGACATATACAGGTTATCTAGATGGAGAAAAAGTCAGTGTGACCTCGACTGGTATCGGCGGCCCTTCTGCCTCTATTGCAATGGAAGAATTGGTATTATGCGGTGCAGATACATTTATTCGTGTAGGCACATGTGGCGGAATTGATTTAGAGGTTAAGGGAGGAGACATTGTAGTTGCCACGGGAGCAGTTCGGATGGAAGGAACGAGCCGTGAATATGCGCCCATTGAATATCCGGCAGTGGCAGATCTGGAAGTGACAAATGCGCTTGTACAGTCCTGCCGGGAAATGGGGCTGGCTTATCATGCAGGCGTTGTGCAGTGTAAGGATGCATTTTATGGGCAGCATGAACCGGAAAGAATGCCGGTAAGTTATGAATTGTTAAACAAGTGGGAAGCTTGGAAACGTATGGGATGCAAGGCATCTGAAATGGAATCCGCAGCACTGTTTATTGTGGCAAGTCATTTAAAAGTCCGCTGCGGGTCTGATTTCTTAGTAGTTGGCAATCAGGAAAGAAATGCGTTGGGAATGGAAAATCCCATAGTGCATGACACCGAAGCAGCTATTAAGGTGGCGGTAGCGGCACTTGGAAAACTGATTAAAGCGGATAAAGAAAAGCAGAAAGAATGATAAGCCCTGAAAGCATATCTAAAGCTGCATCAGGCAACGGAATGGAGGCAAAATGGCAACATTTCTGGTAGGAGCAGGATTGATTGGAATTGTGGCTTTAATTATCAGGAGCATGATCCGTGCTAAAAAGAGTGGAAAGTCATTACAGTGCGGTGGTGATTGCAGAAATTGCGGAGGACACTGTCATTAAAAGATGAAAGTATTAAAAGTAAACCAGCAGCATGGGGCATGTGAGCACAGGGAGCAGACCAGATTATACCGGATTGGGATGTTTGCCAATATGAATCGTGTCACAATTAAGGCACTGCGTTATTATGATGAACAGAATTTGTTAAAGCCGGTATATGTAGATGGAGAAAACGGCTATCGGTATTATGCGGCTAATCAGATTGCAGATCTGCACAGAATACTGGCGCTAAAGAACATGGGCTTTTCCATGGAGGACATTCGAAGCATTATAAACGGGGAAGAAGAAAAAAGTATTCTCCTGAAGAAAAAGCAACAGATTTTACAGGAAATTTCGGCACTGACTGCAAGACTGGCACAGGTGGAAAGTTATCTGACCAAGGAAAAAGCAGACCTTTCTTCGCCGGTTCTTATTAAGAGGCTTCCTGAGATAACGGTCTGCACTATGGAGAAAAGAATTAAATCCTATGACGCACTGTTTGAGCTGATGCCTGAAATGGGAGAAGAAATGGAGCGTCTTGGATGCATATGCGCTGAACCGGACTATTGTTTTACCCATTATCTGGAACCGGGCAATCAGGCAGAGGATATTTTGATTGAAACCTGTCAGGCGGTAACAGAAAAGAAAGAAGATTCTGATAAGGTCAGGTTTAAAATCTTCACGGAAGTTCCTGAGGCGGCATGTATTTTTCACAAGGGCGCATATGATACTTTTCATCAATCCTATGCGGCAGTTCTGGATTTTATTGAAGAAAACGGTTATGAAATCTGTGGTAATATCAGAGAGTCCTATATAGATGGAGTGTGGAATAAAGAGAAACAGGAGGAATGGTTGTCAGAGATACAAATTCCTGTCCGGGATTGTAAAAAGAGCCATTCCATCATATAATAAGGGAGATAACAGATTTTAATTGTTGCTCTTATAATCAGCTTACATAGGAGGTATCGCATGAGCTCAAAGGTATATTTTTCAAGAACAATTTCTCCCGAAAAGGTATTGGAGTTATATAAATTGATTGATAAAAAACTTCCGGGAAAGACGGCAATCAAGCTGCATTCCGGGGAGACTGGCAATCAGAATTTTTTAAAGCCGGAGTTTTGGAAACCGGTGATTGATTATGTGGGCGGAACCGTAGTGGAATGCAATACCGCTTATGAGGGAACGCGCAACACGACCGAGAAGCACTGGCAGACCATCAGGGAGCATGGATGGAGCGAATATTTTACCGTTGATCTGATGGACGCAGAAGGACCTGACATGGAGCTTGATATTCCCAATGGCAAGTGTATTCAGAAGAATTATGTGGGTAAGAATCTGACAAATTATGACTCTGTTCTGGTATTATCCCACTTTAAGGGGCATCCTATGGGCGGATACGGCGGTGCATTGAAACAGCTGTCTATCGGCATCGCTTCCTCCTATGGAAAGGCATATATCCATGGAGCAGGGAAACCGGAGGATATCTGGACGGCAGACCATGATTCTTTTCTGGAATCTATGGCAGATGCAGCAGCTTCGATTGTAGATTATTTTAAAGGAAATGCGATTTATGTGAATGTCATGAAAAATATGTCCGTTGACTGTGACTGCTGTGCAGTGGCAGAGGATCCCTGCATGAAGGATATCGGTATTTTGGTTTCCACAGATCCGGTTGCTATTGACCAGGCATGTCTTGATCTGGTGTATGCGGCAACAGACGACCCGGGAAGGGAACATTTGCTTGAAAGAATTGAGAGCCGCAATGGTATCCATACAGTGGAAGCAGCGGCAGAGCTTGGGATAGGCTCACGGGAATATGAATTGATTGAGGTATAAAGAGTTATGTTAACTATAGGAAGTCACATGTCTATAGCCGATGGAATTGCCAAAGCAGCTGCAAACGTAGTAAAGATGGAGGCAAACACCATGCAGATATTTAGCCGGAATCCAAGAGGTTCCGGCTATAAAAATTATAGTGCGGATGAGGTGGAGAAGTTTCAGAAAATCAGAAAAGAAAACCACTTTGGACCGCTTCTTGCACATGCACCCTATACCATGAACCTTGCAAGTGCACAGGAGAAGGTGTATGAGTTTGCATGTATGGTTATTCGGGAGGATATCGCCAGAATGGATGCCCTGGGCATTGAAAATATTGTGTTTCATCCGGGAAGTCATACCGGTATCGGTGCTGAGGCGGGAGTTAAGAATATTATTGTCGGTTTAAATCAGGCAATTACAGGGAATGAAAGCATTACGGTGCTTTTGGAGACCATGTCAGGGAAAGGAACGGAAATCGGCGTAACCTTTGAGGAGTTGAAAAAGATACGTGATGGCGTAGAACACCCGGAGAGAATCGGTATCTGTCTGGACACCTGTCATGTTTTTTCTGCCGGGTATGATATTGTAAATAATCTGGAGGGTGTGCTTTCTGAATTTGACCGTGTATTAGGTCTGGAGCTGCTTAAGGCAATCCATCTAAATGACAGTATGATGCCTTTCGGCTCCCATAAGGATCGTCATGCAACGATTGGCAGCGGAGAAATCGGGCTGGAAGCATTACTTAAGGTAATGGAGCATCCGGCTTTAAGGGAGCTTCCTTTTTATCTGGAAACGCCGCTGGATGATGCAGGTCATAGAGACGAAATTCAGATGTTAAAAGAAAAACTAAAATAAAGCAGAAGAAGCCGGACTTAAGTAAATTGTCCGGGGAGAATAGAAAAATGGTTAACATAACAAAATACAATTTTTCTGTCAGACAAATTTGTGAATCAGGGCAGTGCTTTCGCTTGCAAAGGCTGGATGAAGGCAATTCTGAAGGCAGAGATGGCGGGGAAATTTGTGGTGAAAGGTATGCCCTGACGGCTTTGGGGCGTTATCTGGAAATAGAACAAAGGCAGAATGAGATTTTCTTTGATTGCACACCGGAGGAGTTTGAACAGGTGTGGGAAAATTATTTTGACCTGAAAGAAGATTATGGAAGAATTATTGATCTTATAGACAGTGAGGATACCTATCTTCTGGAGGCGGCATCCTATGGCAGCGGTATCAGGATACTCCGTCAGGATTTGTGGGAGATGACAATCAGCTTTATTATTTCTGCACAGAATAATATTAAGCGGATTCGAAAGAGTATTGATCTTTTATGCAGGAGGTATGGCGAGGAAAAGCAGACCAAGACAGGAAAACATTATTATGCATTTCCTACACCGGAGGCGCTGGCCGGAGCTTCTTTGGAGGAGCTGTATGCCTGTAACATGGGATACCGGAGTAAATATATTCAGAAAACAGCACAGAGTATTGTGACAGGAGAGGTGGATTTTGCTGCAATCCGTGAAATGGACTATGAGACGGCAATGACAGAGCTTTGCAGGCTGAGCGGTGTGGGATGTAAGGTTGCAAACTGTATCTGCCTGTTTGCCCTGCATAAGACAGAGGCATTTCCGGTGGACACACATATTAATAAAGTGCTTAAGGAGCAGTATCCTGCGGGCTTTCCATTTGAGAAATATAAAGGATATGAGGGAACCCTGCAGCAATACATTTTCTATTATGATCTGAAAAAAGGATAGCTCTACTCTTCAAGTAACTGTAAAAGTTTGATATAATAAACTGTTATAGAGTATATTTATGACAGAAGGAAGGGTAAGATATGAAACCATTAGTACTAGTATACAGAAAATGCACCACCTGCCAGAAGGCTTTAAAATGGCTGGATGAGAATCAGGTCGCTTATGAGGAGCGTCCAATAAAAGAAGAGAATCCTACCGAGGAGGAATTGAAGGAGTGGTATCAAAAAAGCGGACTGCCGTTAAAGCGTTTCTTCAATACCAGCGGAAACTTGTACAAAGAACTGCAGCTGAAGGACAAGCTGGCAGATATGTCGGAGGAAGAACAGATTAAGCTGCTTGCCTCAGACGGCATGCTGGTAAAGCGTCCACTGCTGATTACAGAGGATTATGTGTGCCCCGGATTTAAGGAAGCGGACTGGAAAGCACATATTTGACTTATTTATTTTAAATTATTATAATGGTACGATAACGGTTAAAATAAATTTGCGCATAAACGCTTTAATTTTAGAAAGAGGGTTTTAACATGACAAAAATTGACATTGTTTCCGGCTTTTTGGGAGCAGGAAAGACTACATTGATTAAGAAGCTGCTGGCAGAAGCTCTGGGAGATACCAAGGTAGTGTTGATTGAAAATGAATTTGGCGAGATTGGTATTGACGGCGGTTTTTTAAAGGAGGCAGGAATCGAGATTAAGGAAATGAATTCCGGCTGTATCTGCTGCTCGCTGGTAGGCGATTTCGGTACTTCCCTGAAAGAGGTTATGCATACCTACGAGCCTGAGAGAATCTTGATTGAGCCTTCAGGTGTAGGCAAGCTTTCTGATGTTATGAAGGCAGTACAGGATGTGATTGATACCAAAGAAGTTATTTTAAACAGTGCGGTTGCAGTGGTGGATGCTTCCAAATGCAAGATGTACATTAAGAATTTTGGTGAATTCTTTATCAACCAGATTGCTCATGCAGGAACCATTATCTTAAGCAGGACAGGCAATATCTCAGAAGAAAAGCTGAATAAATGTATTGAACTGATCAGAGAGCATAATGAAAAGGCTACAATTATTACAACGCCTTGGGATGACTTAGATGGAAAGGATATTCTTGCGACCATTGAAGGAGCCAAGGATCTGGAAGCGGAGATGATGGCGGAACTTCAGGCACACAGAGATGAAGAGGAAGAGCATCACCACCATCATCATGACGAGGAATGCGGATGTGGGCATCATCATCATGACGAGGAGCATGACCATGGGCACCACCATCATGACGAGGAACATGACCATGAGCACCACCATCATGACGAGGAGCATGACCATGAGCACCACCATCGTGACGAGGAACATGACCATGAGCATCATCATCATGACGAGGAGCATGATCATGAGCATGAACATCACCATGAGCATGGCGCAGACTGCACTTGCGGATGTCATGATCATGAACATGGGCATCACCACGCCGATGAGGTGTTTACCAGTTGGGGAATGGAGACTCCTGCCGCATACAGTAAGGAAGAAATTGAACACATTCTGGAAGAACTTGAGGATGAGAGAAAATATGGTTTTGTGCTTCGCGCCAAGGGAATGGTGCCCGGAATGGAAGGCGGCTGGGTTTACTTTGATTATGTGCCGGATGAAAGCAACGTCCGTGAGGGCAAACCTGATGTGACCGGTAAGTTCTGCGTGATTGGTTCTAAATTGAATGAAGAGAATTTGAAGGCATTGTTTGCAAAATAGAATGAAAAGAGTTTTGTTAGAAGGAAGGGACTTAAAATGAAACCGGTGTACATCATCAATGGTTTTTTGGAAAGTGGAAAGACAGAATTTATCTGCTATACGTTGGGGCAGCCCTATTTCCAGATTAAAGGAAGAACACTCCTGATTGTTTGCGAAGAGGGAGAGATAGAGTATGAAGAAAGCCTTTTGAAAAAGAGCCGTACAGATATGGTTATAATTGATGAGGAAGAAGAATTCAATACCCCCCATCTGATAGAACTTGAAAAAAAATATAAGCCGGAACGAATCATCATAGAGTACAATGGCATGTGGAACTTTAAAAACTTAAAGCTCCCGTTCCATTGGACCATCGAGCAACAGATTACCACAATTGATGCATCCACCTTCCCTATGTATTTTACGAATATGAAATCGCTCCTGGCAGAAATGCTTAGAAAGTCGGAGATGATTATTTTTAACCGATGCGATAATGTAGAGGATTTAAGCTCCTACAAGAGGAATGTGAAGGCAATTAACCAGCAGGCTGACATTATTTTTGAAGATGCAGAGGGAGAAATCAACCAGATTTTTGAGGATGACCTTCCGTACAGTCTGGATGCACCTATCATTGAACTTGACAATGAAGGATACGGTATCTGGTATCTGGACAGCCTTGACAATCTGGATCGCTATATTGGCAAGACTGTACAGTTCGTGGGCATGGTTTTAAAGCCCGCAGAGTTTCCGAGAGGGTATTTTGTGCCGGGGCGCATGGCGATGACTTGTTGTGCGGAGGATATGGCATTTCTTGGATTCGCCTGTGAATATGATAAGAGTGACAAGCTTACCGACAAGCAGTGGGTCAAAGTTACTGCTAAGGTGGCAAAGGAATATTTTGCGGATTATGGCGAGGAAGGACCCGTACTGAAGGCAGTCAGCGTAGAACAGACCAAAGCTCCGAAAGAGGAAGTAATCAGTTTTATTTAAAAAGGAGAAATTGAGGAGAGAACCTGAATGTATCATTATACAATTATACAATGGTTGTTTTTCTTTTACTTTTACTGCTTTTTTGGATGGGTTTTTGAAACCACATTTGTATCTGTTAAAAGCAGAAAATTTGTAAATAGAGGCTTTATGCGTGGACCTTTTCTACCTATTTATGGAAGTGGCGCTATCATGATGCTGGTGGTTTCCATGCCTTTTCAGAACAATATTTTTCTGACTTATATTGCCGGCTGTATTGGCGCAACCGCATTGGAACTGGTAACAGGAGTAGTGATGGAGGCTCTGTTTAAGGTAAGATATTGGGATTATTCTGATCAAAAGTTTAATTACAAAGGGCATATCTGTCTTTCTTCCACGATTGCATGGGGCTTTTTGACGATACTGATGACAGAGTTTTTACATAAAGGTGTGGAAAAGATTGTCATGGCAATTCCAATGCCTGTTTTGTCTATTGCAACGATTATTATTACCGTTTGCATTGTCTCAGACTTTACCCTGTCATTTAAGGCGGCACTGGATTTACGGGATGTTCTGGTTGGACTTGAAAAAGCAAAAGATGAAATGGAACGAATTCAGAAGCGTCTGGATGTGCTGATTGCGGTTGCAAATGATGAAATAGAAACCCGCAAACAGGAACGGAGTCTTCGCATGGATGAACTGATGGACAGCCTTGAAGGAAAGTTCGATGCCGTCAAAGAGCGCATCAGAATCAACCCGTCTGAGTTTGTGGATGATGTGAGAGAGGAAATCTCTGAACTTCGCAGCAAATATATTATTGAAAAGGAACACCGTTTACAGTTTAAGGGATTGAAGGACTTTTACCGCAGAAGCATGATCAAGGGAAATCCTTCAATGCGTTCTCAACGCTTTGAAGAGGCTTTGGAAGAGTTAAAGAAGGCTGTAGAGGAGTATAAGAAAAAATAAGAATATCTTTTTTAAAAAAAGTATTGACTAATCATGCCCCAGATGATATTATATCATTCGTGGCGTGAGTCAAGCGGAAGTGTCGGAACTGGCAGACGAGCAAGACTAAGGATCTTGTGAGCATTGCGCTCGTGTGGGTTCAAGTCCCATCTTCCGCATTAC
>JAQXYZ010000143.1 GCA_029226935.1 Bacillota bacterium
GATTGCACTGCTTGCGAACTTGTTCGCAAAAAGAAGAAACTTGTCCCTTAAATTGTTCACCTATGTTATAATGACCTTAAAAAGCCAGGACATAAAGGAGGCGTTATGGAATTTAATGAATACAGAGATGAAATAAACCATATCTTTGCTACATATAGCAGAAGAGGGTTTGTTGATTATTATAACTGCAGAGGCTTGTGGAGTGACATGACAAGTCTTATGACTGAGGCCACAGGTGATCTTGGAAGACAGGGACAATATAAGGAATTGTTTGAACTGGCTAACAAAGCATTTTTGAAATGGGCGAAAACTGACAAGGATGATTCCGATGGGGAGACTCAGGATTTTGTTTGTTACGTTTTCGATGCCTGGGATGCGGTATATGCTGCAGATGATCCTAAAATAAATCATGCCAAGATGCTGGAATGGTTTCTTAAGAATCTGGATGGATCTGTGATAGATTACATGGAGGATGAACTCTACAGATATATGATGGAGCACTTCAAGGAAGAAGAACTCCTAAATAAGAAAATGAATTTTCTGAAAGAGAAGATAGAACTTTTTGAGAAATCGGAAGATCATTTTCATGTTGAATTTCATTTGCCAAGGTGTAAGGAACGAGTGCTGACTCTTATGGGAGAATTGAAATATCCTATCGATGAGGTTCGTCAGTATGCCGGCACAATTAAGAGTTATTTTGTTAAGGAGACCCTTGCCAAGATTGAACTAGGCTACGGCAATATTGATGAGTCCATTGCAATTTATGAGGAATTTGCAGAGCGCGAAGATCAGAGATGGGGCAGAAATGAGTACCGTGAAAAACTGATGCATATATATAAAGACCATGGTAATCAGGAAAAGTATTTTGAAAATCTGAAACTGGCCATGCGTGCTGCAGTTGGAAATATGGAACTTTGGGAAGAGTATAAATCAAATTTTTCAAAAGAAGAGTGGCCCACAGCTCGAGAGGAAATATTTGGTGTGATTAAGAAAACGGATTATAGAGCAAGCAGCTGGTATGCAGAGGAAGACAGATATGATCTTGTTATGGATATCGTAGAATCCTGTGAAGATACAGATCTGATAAAAGCATACGAGAAAAAATTGAAAAAACTGTATCCGGAAAGGTGTCTTACAGTTCTTACATGCAAAGCAGACCGTGTGGCGCATGATGGAAATAAAAGATCTGATTACAGAAAACTTGCAGGGCTGCTTAAGTGGATTCAGAGATATCCAGGAGGCGATGATGTAGCAGAAGCGCGTGCTGAAAAATACAGACAGGCTTATCCAAGACGTAAGGCTATGCTTGAAGAATTAATGAAATTCTAGGAGGGTGCTATGGGAGATACATGCGAGATTTGTAAAAAGAATCCGGCTAAGATAAGTATTGGTAATCATTCCTATTGTTTTGATTGTCACAATAAAATGGCACTACACGATATGGGAATAGATGACAGCTTTACCTATGCCAAGAATATGTCAGTTATAGAGCCCAATGGAAAGATGCATAGCTTTGAGATAGAGCATATTGTGCTTGGGTCAATTGTCAGCTGGGAGGCAAATGAGATAGAAGGAGAGTATCGTTTCCGTTTAATTTCCGATGTTGATGAAGATGGAACTGCGGTCGCTCAGAAACTATTCCGCAAAATCGTGGACGGGGTTTGTTCAAAAACGCTGGAGGAGCATAAAAGTGAATGGGGAACTTCATTCTCGTTAAAGAGTAAAGGAAACATACAAATTATTGAAGATGAGGATAATGACTGGGGACCGGCCTTTGTAATAGATGGAAAAAAGTTTACGCCTGAGGAATTTGCAGAACTTATAAAAGGATATGTCAGCTTCCAAATGCAATATCAGATTAAAGATGGTTCTGACAAATTGCTTGGAGAGAATGAATATCTTGTTCCGGTTAAAATATCCAAGCAGGGACTGATGGAAGAACTTGAGATAGCACTTGCAGTTACTACAGACAGAGGAGGATTTCTTTCATATAAAAATGTTCCTGCATTTGATGAACTGTTCTATAAAATCCTTGATAAGCTGCAGGTTCTAGATGATGCACTTGAAAGAGAGAAGGCTCAGGAAATAGGCAGAGCTATCGCAAAGCGACTTCGTGAAGTGGAGCATGATGATGACTGGTTCCCTGTGGGAAATATTCAGATGATCTGCCAGATAGTAGATCCGTATGGAACTGATGAAGAACTACAAAGATATTTGGAGGGTAAGGAATAATGTCCAGAGGAACAAATCAAAAATTCAAATTCACATATTTGATGAAAATAATGCTGGCTAAGACAGATGATGAGCATGCACTTACCATGTCTCAGATTATGGACGAGCTTGAAAAATATGATGTTACCGCGGAAAGAAAAAGCATCTATGCTGATTTTCAGGATATGACGGATAAGTTCGGTGTAGAGATCATTAAGGAGCAGATCGGTCGCGAGACGTATTATCATGTTGGTTCCAGAGAGTTTGAACTTGCAGAGGTCAAGCTTTTGATTGATGCAATTCAGTCTTCCAAGTTTATTACGCAGACCAAATCAAGAGAACTGATAAATAAGATTAAGAGTAATGTCAGTGAACACCAGGCAAAGCAGCTACAACGTCAGGTTTATATCAATGATCGTGTGAAGGCCATGAATGAATCTGTATATTACAACGTAGATGATATTCATACAGCTATTTATCTCAATAAGAAAATCAGATTCAAATATTACAAATGGAATGTAGATAAAAAACTTGTTCCCAGACATAATGGTGACTGGTTTGTTGTAAGTCCGTGGGCCCTTACCTGGGACGATGAGAATTATTATCTCGTTGCCTTTGATGATCTGGACCA
>JAQXYZ010000144.1 GCA_029226935.1 Bacillota bacterium
GGCATGCAGGAAAATACTTCGGTATCAGATAACTCTGTGTCAGGAAATCAGGTGGATGAAATGACTGTATCAGGGAATACACTGCTGGAAAAACGAAAAATACGAAGTTCTTATGTGGAAACGCAGATGCAGAATGAAATTGACCTGAATATTATTGCCGGAAAGCAATATGACTTTTCAGGCATTTCCATTGCGTGTCTGGGAGACAGCATTACGGAAGCGGCTAACTTATCCGATCAGGAGGACTATCAACAATATGCTTATCCGGCAAGATTAAAAGAGCTTCTTGGTGCAGAAAGTGTAGTCAATCTGGGAATTGGAGGCTCCTCTATCGGAAGATATTGGGCAGATGCTTTTGTGGACAGATATCAGGCAATCCCACAGGATGCGGATTTAATTATTGTGATGGGTGGAACCAATGATGGTTTCTGCCTGAACCAGGAAGAGTTTGGAACAATGGAAGAAAGAAAGGAAAGAACTTTTATTGGGGATCTGGATGAATTACTGCGGGGACTCAAGGAAAATTATCCCAATGCAAAGGTGGTACTCGCTACACCTCTTCCTAATGTGCTTCATGATATGTTGAGGAAAGAGCGTGATTATCTGCTTCCTCAGTACCTATTGGTCAATGCAATGAAGCAGCTGGCAGAAGAATATGACATTCCGGTAATTGACCTTTATAATTCCAATATATTAGACACCCATGATGCGGCGGTTATTTATAATTATATGCCGGACGGAGTACACTGCAATCCGGCAGGGTATCAGATAATGGCAGAGCATTTTGCAGCAGAGCTGGTTAAGCTGTATGAAGGAAATCAGGCATGATAACAGACAAGGATTACGAAAAGTATAGTGATGAGGAGTTGATTGTACGTCTGAGGGACGGTGAATCAGCCATTACAGACTATTTGATGGATAAATATAAGAATCTGGTGCGGAGCAAGGCAAAATCTATGTACATTCTTGGGGCTGACAGCGAGGATCTGATACAGGAAGGGATGATTGGGCTTTTCAAGGCGCTCCGGGATTACGATACAGGAAGGGATGCCAGTTTCTTTACCTTTGCGGATCTGTGTGTGTCGCGGCAGATGTATACCGCCATTCAGGCGGCAGGCAGGCAGAAGCATGCGCCGTTAAACACTTATATTTCTCTTTATGCAGATGCCTTTGAAAACGGTAGCAATGAGGAGGGGGAAGAGAGGAAACTGATCAACAGCGTTATATCCCAGTCGGATAAAAATCCGGAGGAACTTCTGATTGACAGGGAAAATGTGGAACTTTTGGAGAAAACCATCGAAAAGGAGTTAAGCAGCTTTGAGAAGCAGGTGCTTGATCTGTATCTTACCGGAATGAGCTACAGCCAGATTGCCAGAGTGTTAGGGCGCGATGATAAATCTACGGACAATGCCCTACAGAGATTAAAATCCAAGCTAAAGAAGGCCATTTCCAGATAGAGAGCTGTGACGTTGCAAAGCATAAGGTGGAGCTTTTGTTATACAGGAAAAATATAAAAAAAATATAAAATATTTTGAGAGTATATTGACTGGATTACTTTTCGTCAATATACTTTTTTTGATACTATCCGACCGACTGGTCGGACGGAAAAAGAAAAAGAGGAGCAGAATAAAATGTTATCTAAATTCAGCGTTAAGAAACCATATACCGTATTAGTGGCAGTGGTATTGGCGGTGGTTCTGGGAGTTGTATCCTTTACGAAAATGTCCACAGACCTGCTACCCAATATCAGTTTACCTTATGTTATCGTGATGACCACATATCCGGGAGCCAGCCCGGAAACAGTGGAAATGGTAGTTACCAAGCCGGTGGAATCCTCCATGGCAACGGTAAGTAATATAGAAAGCATTAGTTCTGTCTCCAGTGAAAATTATTCCATGGTTATTCTGGAGTTTGCACAGTCTACTGATATGAATGCGGCGTCTCTGGAAATCAGAGAGAATCTTGATCAGATTAAAAGCTATTGGGACGATTCTGTAGGGAACCCGATTATTATGAAATTAAATCCTGATATGCTCCCTGTAATGATTGCTGCAGTCGGCGGAAGCAATATGAGCGCTGCACAGGTTACAGCTCTGACAGAAGGAACGGTCATTCCTGAACTGGAAAGCATCGAAGGGGTTGCATCCGCCAGTGCTACAGGGCTTTTGGAGGAAAGTGTCAATGTGGTAATCCGGCAGGAAAAAATTGATGCCATCAACGAGCAGGTATTCGGTTCCATCGATGGGGAAATTGATGAGGCAAAAGAAGATCTGCTGGAAAATAAACAGGAAATTTATGACGGGCAGTCAGAGCTTGCAGATGCCCGGAAGGAACTTGAGGATTCCAAAACAGAACTGCTCAACAGTCAGAAGGAACTGGATGATTCCAAAAAAGAAATTGAAGACGGAAAGGCAGAAATCGCA
>JAQXYZ010000145.1 GCA_029226935.1 Bacillota bacterium
GAAACTGTAGAGTCTCTTTTGAAGGCACAGAATTTCTCCATGCCTGCCGGGTACGTGACAGAGGAAGGAATTTCTTATCTGATCCGTGTGGGTGATAAACCGGAAAGTGTAGAAGAATTAAAGAAAATGCCTCTTTTGAATCCAGAGATGGATGGCGTGGATGTGATTACGTTAGGGGATGTGGCAGATGTATTCATGACAGACAACTCTTCTGATATTTATGCCAATGTCAATGGTGCACCGGGAATTATGGTAACTATCCAAAAGCAGACCGGATATTCTACAGGAGATGTTTCCGACAGAATTCTTGATAAATTCGAGGATCTTATGGAAGAAAATGAGGATTTGATGCTGATTACTCTGATGGATCAGGGGATTTACATTGATCTGGTAATGGATTCCATTATTAACAATATTCTCTTTGGTGCTGTGCTTGCAATTATGATTCTGATTATCTTCCTGAAGGATTTACGTCCGACAGCGGTAATTGCATGCTCTATTCCAATCAGTTTGATTACGGCGATTGTCTGCATGTATTTCAGCGGGGTGACCTTGAACGTGATTTCCCTGTCGGGTCTTGCGTTGGGAATTGGTATGCTGGTAGATAATTCCATTGTAGTAATCGAGAACATTTATCGTCTGCGCAAGGAGGGATATTCAGCGAAGGAAGCTGCTGTTCGTGGAGCAGGAGAGGTGGCAGGAGCAATTATGGCATCTACCCTGACTACGGTATGCGTATTTTTACCGATTGTATTTACGGAAGGCATTACACGCCAGCTGTTTGTAGATATGGGACTTACCATTGCATATTCGCTTCTGGCGAGCTTGATAGTTGCACTAACAGTGGTTCCTGCAATGGCATCAAAAACGCTGGTTAAGACGAAAGAAACTACCGATGGAAAGATTTTTAATAAAATAATCGGGGTTTACGAAAAGGCATTGGGATTGGCGCTTAAGTATAAGCCGGTGGTTTTGATTTTTACGGTTGTCCTGCTGATTGTCAGTGCAATTTTATCCTATTCCAAGGGAACTGCGTTTATGCCGGAGATGGGCAGTACCCAGTTGACAATGACGCTTACCATGCCTAAGGATACGCCGCTGGATGAGACATCTGAAGTGACCGATGAGATTGTAAACAGATTGCTGGGGCATGAAGAGGTGGTAGATGTAGGAGCAATGGCAAGCGCCTCTACGATGTCGATGCTGACAGGAGGCGGCAACGCGTCTACGAATGAGACTACTATTTATGTCGCATTAAGTGAAGACAAGAAAAAGAGTAATGAACAGCTTGCAGACGAATTGATGGTAGAAATGCAGGATTTGTGTGAGGAAAACCACGCAGAAATTGAAATCGAGACTTCTTCCATGGATATGAGCTCGTTAGGTGGCAGTGGAATTACCATACAGGTTAGAGGACGTGAAATTGACAAGCTTCAGGAAATTGCGGAAAAAGTTGCAGAGATTGTCAGCTCTGTGGAAGGAACGACCAATGTATCCAATGGGTTAGAGGAGTCAACAGGAGAACTGAGAATCATTATTGACAGGGATAAGGCGATTGATCATGGATTAACTGTTGCTGAGGTATTTCAGCAGGTTTCTGCAAGGCTCGCGGAAGCGTCCAGTGCAACCACTCTGGAAACCGTGGATGAAGAATACGGCGTGTATGTAAAGCATGCGGGGGATATGGAGCTTACCAGAGATCTGGTTGAGAATCTTGAAATTACAAGAACCAAACAGGACGGAACCAAGGAAAAGATTCTCTTGTCCGATATTGCAGATTTTGAAAATACCATTTCTCCTAAGGCAGTAAGAAGGTCCGATCAAAACAGATATATTGCAGTCACAGCTCAGATTGCAGATGGATACAATATTGGTCTCGTTTCTGATGCAGTGGAGAAGGAACTGGATCAGTATGAGATGCCGGCAGGATACTATCTGGTAATGACTGGAGAAAATGAGACCATTACAGACGCAATGAATCAGCTTTATCTGATGCTTTTGCTGGCACTCATCTTTATGTACCTGATTATGGTAGCTCAGTTCCAGTCACTGCTATCGCCCTTTATTATCATGTTTACTATTCCGCTTGCCTTCACAGGAGGTTTTCTGGGACTGGTCATCAGTGGAAGCGAGTTGAGCGTTATTGCACTGATTGGTTTTGTAATGCTGTCAGGTATTATTGTAAATAATGGTATTGTGCTCGTAGACTACATGAACCAGCTTCGAAGCGAAGGCATGGAGAAGAGAGAAGCAATCATTACTGCCGGAAAGACAAGAATTCGCCCGGTTCTTATGACGGCGTTGACTACAATTCTGGCATTGTGTACAATGGTGTTTAGTAATGATATGGGGTCAGAGCTGGCAAAGCCTATGTCTATTGTTACCATTGGAGGTCTGGTTTACGGTACCTTGCTCACATTAATTGTAATTCCCTGTATTTATGATATTTTCACAAGAGAAAAGAAGAAGAATAAGGAGCAGGGGGATTAAGTAATGGGAAAAGGGGAACTGGCGCCAAAGGTTGAAGCAATTTATCAGGCGGTAATCCAGCTTTATGCAGAGGGTGCTGATTTAAATAATCTCACGGTTGCTGAAATCACAGCCAAGGCAGGAATTGGAAAGGGGACTGCGTATGATTATTTCGCCAATAAGGAGGAAATGATTGCGGGTGCACTCTTTTATGAAATGAAAAAATCCTGCCAGAGCTTAAGCGAGTACTTTAAGAGGGAAAAGGATTTATACGGAAAAATTTATGCACTTTTATCACAGATTGAGAAGAAATTAGCAGGAACCGGATGTTTTTTTCGCACGCTTCACCTGATGATGGATCACTCTGCCATGAGTGATACAATGAGGAAAATGATTAGGGGCAGAGAAAAGGATGAGATATTACTGGATGATTTGCTCAGGATTATGATTGAAGATGAGCTGTCAGGAACAGAAGTGTTACCGGAGGACAAGGAATATCTGGTGCTGAATACGATATCTAACATCATTTGTTTTGCCATGTCCCAGTATGACATGGCAAACGTGATGTGTCTGGACAATGAAACTATAAAGCAAAAAATATGCAGAGGGGTATGTTGGGAAGTGGAGCGACTTAAGGAGACGAAAGCGCAATGAAGAAATTACGAATTCAGATATTGGCAGCAGGGGCATTATCCCTGCTGCTTCTCCTAAGCGGATGCGGAAATACAGTGACAAAGGAACAGAAGCCTGCCGGGAAAAGCTACAGTTTTGTGGATGATCTTGGACGTGAAGTGACAGTGGAGCAGCCGGAACGTGTGGCTGCCCTGATTGGAAGCTTTACGGATATTTGGATGCTTGCAGGTGGAAAGGTAGTGGCAGCCGCCAATGATTCATGGGATAGCTTAAATCTTGCGCTGGAAGAGGATGTGGTGAATCTGGGAAGCATCCAGGAGCCTGATATAGAGCGCCTGATTTCGGCACAGCCGGATCTGGTGCTTGCAAGTGTAAATACAGATTCTAATCTTGAGATGGAAGAAATCTTAACCAAGGCAGGAATTCCTGTGGCTTATTTTGCGGTTTCCAATTTTGATGAATACCTTCATATGCTGGAAATCTGTACCCGGATAACGGGGCGAGAGGATTTGTATGAACAAAATGGACTCTTGGTGCAGCTGCAGATTGAGGAAGTGAAGAAGCGGGTGGACGGAAGGGAACCTTCGGTGCTGTTTCTGCGCGCATCATCCACCAGCGTCAGGGCAAAGGGAAGCAGCGATAATGTATGCGGAGAAATGCTTGCAGATTTGGGATGCAGGAATATAGCAGACGAAAAGGAAAGCCTGTTGGATGATCTTAGCATGGAGGCGATTATTGCCGAAGATCCTGAGTATATTTTTGTAACTACTCAGGGCAAGGATCAGGAGGCTGCTATGAAAAACGTGGAGGAAATGTTGGTTTCCAATCCGGCATGGGCTTCTTTGTCAGCAGTAAAAAAAGGAAATTATTATCTGCTTGACAAACGGCTTTTTAATCTAAAACCCAATGCCAGATGGGGAGAAGCCTACAGGCAGCTTGCGGATATTCTTTATCCTGAAACATAAAAGGAAATCAGAGAAAGGCATAAAGATGGGATATTTTCCTTTTTTTATTGATATCAAAGAAAGAAACGGACTGATTATAGGTGGAGGCAGAATTGCAGCCCATAAGGTAGAGAAGTTGTTACCCTTTGAACCAAGGCTCATGGTGGTAGCACCGGATATCTTGCCGGAGCTTTTAGAGCGCCGTGACATTATATGTCATCAGCGTACCTTTTCAAAAGAAGATCTTTCGGAAATGATGTTTGTAATAGCTGCTTCTGATGACATTTCATTAAATTCCAAGGTGGCAGAAATGTGCATGGAAAGAGGAATACCGGTAAATGTAGTCGATAATAGAGAGGAATGCAGCTTCCTCTTTCCGGCGCTGGTAAAGGAAGGAAAGCTTACGGTCGGGATCTCCACCGGGGGAGCCAGTCCTCAGATTGCATCCGAGCTGCGAAGTCAGGTGGCACAGGAGCTTCCGTGCGGGATGGAACAGATTTTGGACTATCTGTTTCAGCTTCGCAAAGAGGCAAAGATGAAAATTGGCGAGGATCAAGCGCGTTCCGCCTTTTTAAAAAAAGCTGCTATGCTGTGTATGGAGAAAAATCGCCCGCTTTTACGGGAGGAGGAAGAGGCTCTGCACCATGAATGTAACACAGAAGTGCAAAGTGACTTAATAGGATGTGTTACAGTGGTGGGAGCAGGCTGTGGCGCTTATGATTTGATTACGGTCAGGGGAATGAATGCTGTCCGAAAAGCACAGGTACTGGTATATGATGATCTGATTGATAGAAGGCTTCTTGATTTTGCAGCTGAGAGCTGCGAAAGACTGTATGTGGGGAAGCGAAGCGGCAAGCACAGTATGCCGCAAGAGGAAATTAACAGGCTTTTGATTGAGAAGGCAAAGCAGGGGAAACGGGTGGTCCGATTAAAGGGAGGAGATCCCTTTGTGTTTGGCAGGGGAAAGGAAGAAGTCCAGGCATTGACAAGGGAAGGCATCGAGGTTCAGGTAGTACCGGGAATTTCTTCTGCTATCGGAGTGCCGTCGGCGGCGGGAATTCCTGTAACTCACCGGGAGTTAAGCGAAAGCTTTCATGTGATTACAGGTCATACTGCAAGAGGACAAGACAGCCTGCCGGAGGATATGGAGCAGCTTGCGTCGCTGCATGGGACGTTGGTATTTTTGATGGGTTTGGGGCATTTGGAAGAAATTGCGGAAAGACTGGTCAGATATGGAAAAGAACCGGACACGCCGGCTGCTGTTGTGCATGGAAGCTTTGACGGAAATGTGCGGACTGTGCGGGGAACGCTCAGAACGATCAGCGAGAGGGTAAGAGCTTCAGGGATGGAAGCTCCCGCGGTAATTGTAGTGGGCGAAACTGCGGGAATGAAATAGTTGGGAAGGATGGAAGCAATATGACCATAAAGGATCAGGTATTGTTATTATTGGAAAATGAACGGGGAAAATTTCTGTCAGGGCAGGAGATTGCACAGAAGCTTTCTGTGACCAGGGCAGGTGTGTGGAAGGCAGTGAAAACATTGCAGAAAGACGGATATGCGATTGAGGCGGTAAACAATAAGGGATATACCCTGCAAAAGGCTCCGGATATGCTTTCTGCTGCCTTTATCGAGCAGAAATTGCAGGAGGAAAATATTTTTCTTAAGGTACAGGTAGAGAAAAAGGTGGATTCTACCAACAATGTATTGAAGCAATATGTTGCAAATGGAGAAAAAAGTGATATGGTTTTGCTTGCTGAAGAGCAGAGTGCCGGAAGGGGAAGACGCGGGCGCGCCTTTTATTCACCAGAGGGAACCGGGCTTTATATGAGTCTGCTTCTTCATCCGGATACCACCCCGGAGGAAGCCACAACGCTTACTACCATGACTGCAGTTGCTGCAGCCGAGGCAATTGAGAAGGTAACGGAAGAAACTGTCCAGATTAAGTGGGTAAATGATGTCTGGATGAGGGGAAAGAAGATTGCAGGGATTCTGACGGAAGGCGCAGCCTCGTTAGAGGAAAGAAAGCTGGACTATGCAATTGTGGGAATAGGGTTTAATATTTATGAACCTGCGGGTGGATTTCCCTCAGAGCTTCAGAACATTGCAGGTGCCATATTTGAAAATGATATTCACAGGGAAAATCTTAAGAACCGCCTTGCAACAGAATTTATCACGAATTTTATGAAATACTATCAGACCTTTCCTGAAAGAAGCTATCTGGAAGAGTATAGGAAGCGATGCTTTGTAATTGGAAAGAGAGTGCGTATCCTTAATCCGGAGGATGCATCGCAATCCCGGTCAAAGCTTCGGGAGGAAAACAGAGCGCAGGCATTGGTGCTTGGAATTGACGATGCATGTCATTTACAGGTTCAGTATGACGATGGAGTTGTAGAACTTTTGTCCAGCGGAGAAATCAGTATCAGACCGGAAAGTGTCAGTACGACTTGAACTGCCGGTATGGTGTACCACACACCGTCAAGCCCTAAAAAGAATGGCAGTATCAGAATAAAAGCCAGAGTCAGGGCAATCTCACCATACACCATAAGATTGGAACGCAGTACACGATGGGTTGCATATAAATAGGAGACTGCCGGCTTGGTAAACCCATAAAGAGCCATTACCAGTGAAAAGGCAGGAGCAGCATGGATAATATATTCAGCTGCCAATGGGGAAGTACCATAGAGAATCGGAAGCAGATTCCGTGTCAGGAAGAAGATGACAGCACCTGCGATTCCGAAGCTGATTCCAAGGAAAAAGGTCCAACGGGAATAAGATTTTAAAGCTTTTTTATCGTTGCTCCCCTGGCTTAAAGAAAGAAGAGGCTGGCTTCCGTCACCGATTCCCTGAACCAGAAGCTCCATGAATGAGATAATATAGGCAAGCACTGCGTAAGCACTTACAGCTTCTTCGCCGCCATAGTTAAGTGCCTGTAAATTCATAAAAATAATGGTAATAGAAGGAAGGTAGGTAAGCCCAAAGGGAGATACCGCAACCTTTAAGATTGAAAAAACCGTATCCTTGTTCGGACGAAGGGTCAAAAGAGGAAGGCGGTTCCTTTTTCTTAAGTAAAATGCAATGCCAAGCAGCAGAGTAAGAACCTGTCCAAATACAGTGGCAAGTGCAGCACCCTTTAACTCCATTTTCAGGACAATTACAAAATAATAGTCCAAAAGGATGTTAAAGATACAGCCAAGTGCCATGGAGCACATGGCATAGAAGGAAGCACCATGGTTACGCATCAGAGGAACCATACCGGTTGCAAATACCTGAACCATGCAACCGAGAAGAATGTATCTTAAATAGGTTACTGCAAGCGGGAGAAGCTCGCCTTCTGCCCCCAGAAGTATGAGAAGAGGTTCTCCAAAGAAGTATAAAATAAGTGTCAGCAGAACAGAGCTAAAAAAAAGCAAAGTAAAAGCATTTCCTTCTGCGAGGATTGCTTTTTTTTCATTCCCGGCACCTTTATTTAAGGACACAACAACAGCGGCACCCATACCGATTCCGGTGCCTGAAGAGATGATCAGAGCAACTAAAGGCCATGCAATATTAATAGCGGCAAGTCCCGGATCGCCCATTGCCCTGCCCACAAAGATACCATCTACGATAGAATAAATTCCTGTTAATAAAAAGGAAAGCATAGCGGGAAAAATATATCCTGCATATTTCTTTTTCATTTGAATACCCACGCCTTTCTGCAATTTGAATTGCAACACTATTCATTAGTATACTGGCTATGGACAGTATATGCAAATTAAGAATTTGTAAACTGTGAGCAGAATTCCCTACAGGTCAGTGCGAAGATACCTCTGCAAAAGGAACAGAGCGGCTACATTTGGCAATACCATCAGTGCATTGATCAAATCAGTACACTCCCATACCAGATTTAAGGGAAGCACGGCACCGATATAGATCATGACAATGTAGACAATCTTGTAAAGGGAAACTCCGCGGTTCCCGGTAAGATACCGATAGGATTGTTCGCCAAGATAGGACCAGCCGATGAGCGTAGTAATGGCGAAGGCAACAAGGCACAGGGATAAAAAAATATTACCGAACAGGGGCAGGTAGGAAAAAGCCGCATCTGCAAGCCCGGCTTCATTTACATTCTGTACAGAATCGGGATGAAGAAGCATATTTGTCACAATGGTAAGTCCGCTTAACAGGCACATGACCACAGTATCCCAGAATACGGCGGTCATGGACACATAAGCCTGGTGAGAAGGAGAGTCACTTTCTGATGCAGCCGCAGCAATGGCAGCCGTGCCGATGCCGGCTTCATTGGTAAAGAGCCCCCTTGCAATGCCATAGCGTGCGGTCATCATCAGGGAAGATGCGGCAGCGCCTCCTATGGCGGAGCGAGGCAGCAGGGCATGAGAAAGAATTAACCGTATGGCGGAGGGCAGCATTTCCCTGTTTAAGATCAGGAGAAAAATACAGCCTGCTGTATAGAGGATTGCCAGAAAGGGTATGATTTTCATACAGACATTTCCAATGGAGCGGATTCCGCCTATGATTACCAGTCCGGCGAGAACGGCAGCAAGAATCCCGGCAATATGGGGATTGAGACCAAAGCTTAAGGAGGTGGTCTGAGTGATAGAGTTTGCCTGCGTGGTGCAGCCTACACCAAAAGCAGCCAGAAGTGTCAATGCACCATAAATTTTTCCTACAGTAGCATTATGTAAACCATTTTGCCAGACATACATGGGACCTCCCTGATAGGTACCATCCTTTTCACGGCTGCGGAAACGAACACTTAGAAAACATTCGGCATAGGAAGTAGCCATGCCAAGAATTCCTGTAATCCAGCACCAGAAGACAGCACCGGGACCACCTAAAGCAACGGCCGTAGATACACCGATAATGTTTCCGGTTCCCAACGTGGCAGCCAGGGTTGTGGATAAGGTGGCAAAGACAGAGAGGTTTTGTCCTTCCTTACCTTGTGAGGGGGTAACGGACAGGCGGATTGCTTTAAAAATATTTTTCTGTGGAAAATGAAGTTTCATGGTAAAATAAAGGTGTGTACCCATTAGTAAAAACAGAAGAGGTCCACTCCATAAAAACTGATTGATGGACTGAATCGAGGAAAAAATTGACTGCATAGATTTCTGACCAGGTATTTCATTAGAATCTTATTATTAATATAGTGGAGGCATGGTCAGGATATGAGTGATTTTTAGAAAAGACGGCAGGAGAAAACAGATTGAAAAAGTGGAAAAAACGGATTCCCGGGATGCTGATTTTAGTTGCAGTGGTATTAAACGTGCTGGGACGGACATATCCGATATGGATAGATGGTTATGTAAATTATATTTTTCCGTTATGGACTTCAACCTATGGGAGAATGATAGGGTGGTTTCCTTTCTCGGTGGGAGAGTGGATGCTTTATCTGGCTGTTGTGTTCCTTCTGCTTTTGATAGCAGGAGGCATTGTTT
>JAQXYZ010000146.1 GCA_029226935.1 Bacillota bacterium
CCTGCCTTCTCATATCCCTGAACAGCTCTTCTGGACACACCCAGCGAATCACACAGTTCGCGCAAAGTCATCTCCGCCATGTGTCTTCCTCCTTTTTCAGCATAAAATTGCACGTTACGTGCTGTCAAACTTTTTTGTCGCAACGTCTTTATGCAAAACACAATTCTCATAAGAGTGCATGTAATTTTCGCGAACCGTATCTTTCTTTTTCTTCTTGTGTTATAATCAGAACGTATAAGAGGATAAAGTCAGACATCGTTCCTGCTTAAAGGATAAGAATTTTATCTCATCAAACGCGCGCAACGGAGCAATCTCCGATTATTTTAAAACACGAGGGAAACAACACAATGTCCACGATGAGTATTGAAACGTTAATAGAACATGTGACGGAAATTTGTAAAAAGAATGATGTAAAACATTTATCTCTTATCGGTTCTTTTGCAACCGGTACAGCAACACCTGCCAGCGATATTGATTTTGTCGTATATGACTGTCCGGATATTCTAAAATTGGAAAAGGACTTGGAATCAATCGAAACGCTCCGCAAAATAGATATTTTTGACTATCATTCGATTCATAATCGCTTCTTATTGGAGGATATAGAGAAATATGGAAAACAAATATATTAATCGCTATCATACCTTCTGCAAAAGCCTGCAGAATCTAGAAAAAAGCAGAACCGCCAATCCGGATGCAGACTTTGTATTGGAGGGCACTGTCCAAAATTTCAATCTGACCTTTGACATTTCATGGAAAGTAATGAAGGATATTCTTGTAAAACGCATGAATGTGACAGACTTTGCCATCGGCTCTCCAAGGGATACCTTGCAGGCAGCTTTTACAAATGGACTGATCTTTGATGATGAATGGCTGCAGATGCTGCGCATCAGAAACCAATTAGCACACGATTACGATGGCAGCCTTGCGGCAGAAACCTTTACATCAATGATTACTGTTTTTTATGATTGTTTTGAGAAATTCAGAGATCTTGTTTCGGCATATTACGAAGATGACGGAAGGGTCTTTGAGCAGCCAGATTCCTTTTATAACAACAATTCTCAATCCTAATAGAAAAGTAGGAAACAGGACTGTAACCTTCTGTTTACAGTCCTGTTTACAATCTATCATTTATGGATTCTCAATTGCCGGCACTACGTAATTTCTTTCCTCCCCATCAGCCTTTCCCCTGAAATAATACACCGGCTGATAAAAACCTTTGGTATCCGTCACATACATGATCTTAACATCATAAAATACTATTTTTGCAAAATTTTCGCGGCAGTCTACCATATCGCTCTCACAAAAATGTTCAAATGCTGCTTTCTCCGAAATCATCGGAAATTCCTTATACGCATAATTATTTGCAATTCCTTGATACTCTCTGGATATTTTCACTCTATCCTCTTCCACTTCAGCCCTAAGCCCATCAGGCAGACTATCCTTTGGAACATCCTCATAAACCATGCCCAGCAGGAGAGTATCCGACAATTCACAGGCTGCCTCCATCTGTGGTTTCGCGGCAAAAAAATTTGGATATTCCCATGTGACATGCCCAAACTTCTGCTGCCGGTAGACCAGACAAGGCACTGCAATCAGCAGACATATACACAACAACGGAAGTTGATATAAAAGCACGCTCCACCATCTTCGCCGGATGCCCCCCACCGCTTTCTTTTGCCTTTTTTCCACCACGGCCCACAGAATGATAAAAAAGCCGTAGCCGATCATGGTTCCACTCAGATGGCAGAGAAACAGGTCTGTAAAGAAAAAACAGCCTCCCCAAATCATAAATCCGCCGCTGACAATAGTTCCCACAAGATAGATCCACGGCCCTTTCCGCGTTTTCGGTACTAGAAAAGGCACGAACAGGCCCAGCGGAATAAATAGAAGAATGTTTAAAATAATCCACTGTAACAATCCCCTGCTTGCTAATCCATAGCACATACAAAATATGTAAAATGGTCTTGCATTATCCCAGCTATAAAAGGGAACCATCCGAGAGAGAAAACGATATCCAATCATCAGATACACTGCCACCAAAACGAGTACTCCCACCGAACCCACCCGTTTCCAAAACAATTTCCTTTTAATATTCTCCGAAAATTTGTGCTCTGATGATTCGTCTGCCGGAGACGCCTTTTCTTCCTCCTCTACTGCCTTCTCCCGATGATTTTTTTCTTTATTGTCCATCAATTCCCCCCGAAGTGCCTTCTCTTTCTTCCTGCAGTTACCACAAATGTCAAGATGATATTCCACCAGCTCTCTGCTTTTCTCTCCAATAAAGTCATCCACATAGCCGGGAAGAAGATCCTCGATTACGCCACATTTGATTTCTTCATAATATTTTTTTATCTCATCCATCTCTGATTTCATACGCTACACCTTCTTTCTTTTGAACATCGACTCATGCATAATTTTATTTCTACTCATTCCTAACTACTATGCAGCTTGTCCTGAATACGGCTCTTGGCACGATGATAGGTGACACAGGCCCAATTTGCCGTTTTTCCAAAAATACTTCCTATTTGTTCAAAGGACAGTTCCCCAAACACCCGAAGATAAAAGACTTCCTTGTACGGTTCTTGCAATTCATGTACAATCTCATGAATCCGCCTTGCAGAATCCTTATCCACAATCCTTTCCTCAATGCCTTGTTGCATGAGTGATGGTTCCTGATTCTCCTTTTCATCGACAAGATGCCTGTTCTTCCGCAGATACTCATAATATGTATGCTTCGCAATCTGACAGAGCCACACCCGGATATCACAGTCCCCACGAAATTTAGGCAATGCCTTCATTGCTCGAAAGAAACTCTCCTCAGTAAGTTCCTCCGAAAGAGAGGTATCCCTGGATAATCCCAGCAAAAACAGGTAAATATCGCGGAAATATACGCGGTAAATCTCTTCAAAACTCATCGTTCGTTTACCTCCTCCTGAATCCCGGTATTTCCAATCTTAGGGAAAAAAACCGAAATTACAGAAGATCCAGACGCAAAAGAGCTCATAAAAAACCAAAACAGTACAACTGCCACCATCACCGCAGTTACTCCGAGAACCTCGCCGTTTTTTCTGAGAATTCTCTGTCTGGTTTTCTGCAAAATTCCTGTGTCCACCACACCAGCTACCGGAACCGGTCTGCCCATCTGCTCTGCTTTCTCCCGACAAACCGGACACCCGGCTAAGTGAGCTTCCACAACCGCTCTGGTATCCTCCGTCTCTATATGCTCTACATAGAGAGGAAGCAGATCCTCAATAATATCGCAAGGTAATTCCCTCATCCTCATTCCTCCTTTTGAACATCAGCCCCTCTTAATACATTCTATATATAAGATGCAGCAGCTCCTATAATCTTACATAAAAATTATATATAGCCATAAAAATACCCCGGAAACCATCACCTGTTTCCGAGGTATTCGTCCCATGTTCAAGCGGCAAAAATATCTGCCCCTCTCCCCATCATAACATATGTACTAGAATTTAAACACAGCAACTCCGTATGCCGGCAGTGGATAGGCAATGGAATATTTCCTGCCATCACTCTCCACCTTCTCTGCCTTGTAAGAATCAGGGCGATCCGTGTCCGTGCCGTTAAACTTCGGATCTTCACTGTTTAAGATCAG
>JAQXYZ010000147.1 GCA_029226935.1 Bacillota bacterium
CACGAGGAATACTGTGTTTATGATGATTTGACGGGTGTTCTGCAGACCTTTAATCTGACCAGAGAAGAAGCCAGAGAACGACTTCGTGCAGGAGAAGGCGAGGAGCTGTTTACAGAGGCTTACCTTCAGGGCTATATCGGCATAGCAGTCAACAATCAGTATGCGGATTGCCAGCAGGAAACAGGGGATGGCAGCTTTTACAGTAATCCCACAATTTCCAATTTCAAAGAAGTATTTGACTCCGTCATTTCAGAGGAGGAGCTTTTGGACATTTTTGAAGGGGAAAAAGTTAATTTGAGCTTCAATATTGCAAGAAGTAAGAAATATATTCTTCCCGATGAGAAAAAGACGGTGGATTCTATCGCAAAGCAAAACAGCTATGAAGTGGGAGACTATTTTGATGTGATGTTTCTTAAGAGTGTACAGGGCAAGTCAAGCCTGATCACAGAGCTGGGGACGGAATGCGAAATTGTGCTGCAGCTTCCTGAGGAACTAAAGGGTAGTGACAGGCAATACGCAATTGTTCATGTGCATGAGAACAGTGACGGAACCATTGAAAAGCGGGTTCTGAAGGATTTGGACAACAATCCTGACACCATAACCTTCCGTACCAATAAGTTTTCCGCTTTTGCAATTGTATATCCGAAAGAAATGAATCTGGTAAAGATTGTCTTAAAGGTAGGTATTGCAGTTTTAGGCGTGATTATTTTGTTTACTGTGATCCATCAGATTGTAAAGAGCATTTCCGGAAAGAAAAAAAGAAAAAGAAGATAACCGATAGAATTTAAAAGCCCCCGAACCTGCGCCTTTGCAGTCCCGGGGGCTTTTTAGGGGAGGATAAGTATTTATTTATCTGTTGTATTGTGGTTTCCCCGCTGTGGAGATACCACGCTATCAAAGGAGGGGGATCCATTGATTAATAGTATTATTACCCCCAAAATCAGACCTTATACATTTAAAACAAAAAAATTTACTTTTTGCAAAAGATAGTATATAATAGGCGCATGTAAGTGTGTTGATAAGGAGGAAAAATTATGGCACTGCTTAAAAAATGGCGCGATATGGCTTATTCAGAAACAGCCAATAAAGGAGATCTGCAGAGATTCTGGGCTGACTATTTCCAGAAGGAAAAGGATATATATGTGGAGCTTTTGAAGAATCCGGATGAGGTTGTAACCGGAACTGTTAAGGAGCTTGCAGAAAAATATGGCATTGACATTATGACCATGACAGGATTCTTAGATGGAATCAACGACAGCTTAAAAGAAGCAAATTCTATTGAAGAGATGGAAGAGGATACACAGGTTAATCTTGGGTTTGATAAGGAACTTCTTTATAAAAATATGGTGGCAGCAGGTGCAGACTGGCTGTATGAACTGCCGGAATGGGAAGCAATTTTTGACGAGGACAAGCGCAAAGCACTCTACAGAGAGCAGAAATCGTCTACTACGGTTGTGAAGCCGGACAAGGTGTATCCCAACGATCCCTGTCCTTGCGGAAGCGGCAAGAAGTACAAGAAGTGCTGCGGGAAGAATGGTTGAGAACTGCCTGATTAAAAGAATTAAATATGTAATATAATATAAAGAAAGATATCTTTAAAGGACATTTTACGATGAAGGTTATCGCATGACAAAATTGGTCATTAGGTAACAAGATGGGTCATTGTAGAATGTCCTTTTCATTTATAAAATTATAAAAGATGGATGTAAGAATGATGAACATTACTGTTGCAGATTTTGGGGGGAGAAAACGTGAAAGCAGAGGAGAAAACAGGCGCTGTGAAAAGAATCGATTCAGCAACAGCCTTTTTCCAACATATTACAATGCTGAAGAAGCGTATCAATATGCAGATGGAAGGAAAGTATTCTCCATCTATCATTTCTATGCTGGCGGCAGCGTTTGCCTCACTTCTTATCCTCCTGATGCTGTTTTTGCCCAACTATCTGGGAACTGCGGATGATGGCACGCTCCACAGAGTTATGGACGGGGCAGGAATTTCCTATTTGCAGGGAAACAGTGTTGAAAACAGCAATGAATATTTCGTCAAAACATATTCCAATATAGTTCCATTTGCGCAGCAGGCAGATAAAATGTTTAACAGCCAGATTGTAATTCTGAAGGCGGCACTGTGGTTAGATAATCTGATAACGGGAGATCATTTTTTTGACATCAGGTTTCTGGCATTAATTTACAGTGTTTTTTATATCCCCGCAATTTATCTGTTAATCAGACAGACATGTCTTAGAGTAAAGACATTTTCGGAGGGATTTTCAATTGGCATCACAGGTGTTGTTATTTTTACAGATGTTGCTTATATTACTTATTTCAATTCCTTCTATCCGGAGGCAGTTTGGTTTATCAGTCTTTTGTATTGTCTGGGGGCTGCACTTTCTTTTCAGGAAGACAGAAGTATGGGGAGAGATATCTGTTATCTGACTTTACTTGTGTCAGCAGGAATCGTTTTGACCTTGTCCCGCCGGCAGTGTGCCTTTATTGGAATGGTTCTTATGCTGCTGTGCCTGAAACTGATGTTTGCCAGAAAAGAATGGAGCTGGCGAGTCATTTGTGTGCTTGCAGACGTATCAACCTATGAGGAAGTTCCTTTTGTGGAAGCAGAGGTGGAGTCGCTTGAAAAGGAATTTCTGGATCAGTATACGATGGCAGATATTACATGGTACTATCTGCGGCATCCCGGGAAATTTTTAGGGATGGCAGACATTGCAATCAAGTCCTGTTTCGGAATACGAAGGGATTATTGTGGCAATTATGAGAGAAGTGTCGGGTTGCCGGGGGGAGCAAGAAGTATCTTCTGGTCCATGTGGAGCACCTTCAAGAATAATTCTGCTCCGAAGACCATCGGCTTTCTTATTATACTGATTGGCTCCTGCTGTCTGCTCTTCGGAAAAGGTTATTCACTGAAGCCGGAAGAGGACAGAAGAAATACGGTAATAATGGATGGCATGGCAGCGCTTCTGTTGATTTGTCTGGGTGTGGCAGGAATCACTATTGTGGGCAGCGGGGATGCAGAAATGGTGCAGCACTGTTTCCTGATTGGATGCTGCATGGATCTTATGACTTACTTCGTGTTTGCAGAAATTGTTCACAGAATAAATATCTTTTAAACAGTCATAAAAGAGAGGTACTGATTATGATAAAGAAAAGAACAACAGGCTATTTATTGCAGGATACCGGACTTGTGATGATACTGTTCTGCATCGGGGGTGCAGCGCTTGCGGTGGGAGGTGCAGACGAAATTTTAAGACCGGAATTTACGGTTATGTTGATGGGAACCTTTCTGGCAATTCTTTTCGCCGGCTTCAAACTGACTATTTTGTCTGTGATTGTGGCAGCCTTTGAAATATTGATCTACACCGCTTATAAGCTGTATTTTTCTTTTGCTTATGGAGAGGTAATTGAATGGTTATGCTATGTCTGGCTGATCATTCCATTGGCAGCAGTGGCAGCCATGTACTTGTTTGTCTATGGAAACAGGCAGACGGAATTAGAGAATGAGGTTTTGCGGGAACAGGTAGAGGAGCTTGTAATGGTAAACTCGCTGACCGGTTTATACAATCTGCGAAGTATGTATATTGATCTGAACAAGCAGATTGCTTATTCAGAAAGAAATCATATGGACTTGTCGCTGATGATTGTCAAATTAAGGTATGAGCAGGAGCTTAGAGGTGTGCTTTCCAGAAAAAATTATGAAGCGCTGCTTCAAAAACTGGCATATATTGTGACAGATGCAGTTCGGCTGGAGGACAGAACCTACTCCTTGGACAATCATGGCACGGTTGGAATTATTTTAACCTGTAACCGGGAAAATAGTGAACATGTAAAAAAGCGTATTAAGGCAAATGTGGAAAAGAAGGAAGCTTTTGACGGCATTATGGATCGCTCAATCAGGGTTGAGGTAAAGGTTGCCTGCCTTGCGTATGACAGGAATCTTTATGGGGATGACATGGTCAGGTTTAAGCAGAAGGTGGAAAATGAATTGCAATATGACGTATAGGGAAAAAGCAGGTCTTATTTTACTGGCAATGCTGGTTCTTCTTGCACCGCTTCATGCAAGAGCCGGGGAAAGTAAGAAGCTTCCGGCAAGTGATATTCTAATTGTTTATTCCGATGGCGCAGATGACGGTGATTTGGAAAATGTGGGTTCGCTTATTGAAATACTGACTTATATGGATTATCAGGTCAGCTTTGCAGCGGCATCGGACTGTTCTGGAAATATGACTAGATTCTCCAACGTTATTTTTTATGAGGTAGAAGTGCATCCACCAAAGTTTTATCAGGAGGTAAGAATCCTGGAAAAAAACGGATCGGCACTTTTGTTTATTGGCAGCAGCTTTTTGAAAGAATATCTTGATCAGACACAGAGAAGCAATACTTATGTCTTTTATGACCTTTCAGTTGGAAGACTGTATTATGAACCGGAACATGACAGTGGAAAGCAGTCACTTATACGCTCCGATGGTTTCCTTTTTTTGAATGAGGAGGGCGACTATTGTACGGGCAGGGTAGAGGTGGATAAGATGGAAGGCTACTTCTGTAAACGGAAGGGGAATCTGACACATATCAGCGTAAATGATGTGGGTGATCCACTGGTAAATGTGGCGATTGCAGGTGAAATTGCCACATGGATAAAACCGGCAGAAAATGAGAGGAATGTGTACGCACAGTACATGGTTATTAACAGTGTGTATCCTTTTCAGAGCCCGGAGAAGCTTTTGCAGGTTGTAGAGGAATTTGTGATTATGAAGGAGCCTTTTGCCATTTCGGTTATGCCGATTTATGAGCATGGTGATTATCCGGCGATGCAGCAGTTTTGTGAGGTGCTTCGATATGCCCAGGGTAACGGTGGTGTCATCATTCTCCATTCGCCCATCTGTCAGACGAAAGAATTTGATGCGGATCTTGTGAACGAGCGGATTAAAGTTTCCATGAATTATTATCTACAGCAGGGCGTGTATCCCATGGGGCTTCAAGTGCCTGAAAGCTGGATGTTCGACCCGGACAAGGTTGAAGTCATGAGCCGTTTTACAACGATATTGGTATCTGACGAAGAAGATGGGGATGTGAGGAATCTGGTCAGGCAGGAGAATAACAATCAGGTATATCAGAATAAGCACCAGTGGATTGCACCCGGCGTCCCATTGGATGCGGAGGGCGCCAGCTATATAGATGCGTATTCCACGGCAGTTTATTTTGATATGACAGAGGATTTGGATGTGATCAAAAGCAGGATAGAAGCCTGCCGAAGTTCTCATGTACCGCTTAAAAGTTTGTGGGATGCACAGCACAGCTTCTGGACGGAAGAGGACACCATGATTTATGAAAATCAGATGATTCTGATTAATGGACAGAGAGTGGATAAGATGTATGTGCCGTCGGAGCAGGAAGAGGCATTTTCCTATCGACGAAATATGCTGCAGCGTTTTTCAAGAGATCTGACGGAAGAGAACCGTAAGCTTCTGCTGGCAGTAATCGCTGTGGCGGGATTGTTCTTATTATTTATTTTCATGGCAAGGCATCAGAATAGGGAGCGTTTCTTTTATAGGGATGAGGAAGAAGACATGGATGAATATTGGAAAAATAAGGGATAAGGAGAAATCAGATGACATTTGCGGACTGTCTTTCCCTTTATGCGATTGTAGCAATATGGGGATTAATGTTTATTAATATTTTCCTGTCCATCGGCGGATTTATTTACATGCTTAAGGTCAATCAGCAGGGGGCGCATAAACCGCTTAAGGAGTATCCCATGGTCAGCGTTATGGTTCCGGCACACAATGAGAGTATTGTCATTCGTAAAACAGTGCTGGCACTCCTGAATTTTGATTACCCAAAGGATCGATATGAAATTATTGTAATCAATGATAATTCTTCGGATAACTCTGCGGAGGTTTTAAAGGAAATACAGAGTCAAAATCCGGACAGGAAAATGATTGTGCTGAATACGGATAATGTAATGGGAGGAAAGGGGAAGTCCAATGCTCTGAACATTGCCCTGTCGGTTGCCGGCGGAAGTGTAATCGCAATTTATGATGCCGACAATACACCGGCACCGGATGCACTCAGGATTTTGGTGGAAAACCTGATGGATGATGAACGACTTGGGGCAGTGATTGGTAAGTTCCGTACCAGAAACAGAAATGCTTCCCTGCTTACCCGATTTGTCAATATTGAAACACTGGCTTATCAGTGCATGAATCAGGCGGGACGCTATTTTTTCTTTAAGCTGTGTACGATTCCCGGCACCAATTATGTAATCAGACGGAGCATCATCAATGAAATGGGAGGCTGGGATACGAAGGCCTTGTCGGAGGATACAGAAATCAGCTTTAGACTATATCGGATGGGATATTATATCAAATTCATGCCGCTTGCGGTTACCTGGGAGCAGGAGCCACAGAAGCTGAAGCAATGGTTTAAGCAGAGAACCAGATGGGCAAAGGGAAATGTCTATGTGCTGTTAAAGAACTTCAAATATGCCTTTGACAGAACGGCAGGTCCTATGCGGCTGGATGTGTTTTATTATGCGCTGGTCTATGTGCTTATGCTGACCTCACTGATCTGTTCGGACACCATCTTTGTGCTTGGAATCTTGGGTCTATGCCATGTAACCCTTGGAGGATTTTCCACGCTGCTATGGGGAATGGCAATTCTTTTGTTTGTGTTGAATGTGTTGATTACGCTTGCAGTAGAACGGAATGAATTTAATTTTGAAAGTGCGGTGCTGATTCTTCTGATGCTGTTTACTTATTCCAAGATGTGGGTGGCAGTGGTTGTGAAAGCAATTTACTTAAGCATACAGGATGCTGTTTTTGATAAGGAAGTAGTCTGGGATAAGACGGAGCGGTTTGAAGAAACCCAGGTAACAGAAAAAGAGAAAAAGAATGAGAAGAGGAACAGGGTATGAAAAAGAAACGCAGGAACATAATATCTGCATTATTGTTGTTGGGAATGCTGCTGTCAGGGGCATTATCTCCATTGAATGTAAATGCAGCGCCCGGACAGGAGGAAACACAGCCTTCCGAAGAGATGGAAGCAATTCTTTCTGTTGAGCCCTTGGATGCGGGAGAGCCGGAAAGGACAGAGCCGGTACACGGCCAGGCAGCATACACGAAGGATGTATTCTTTCCGGATACCATTTTACAGGGGATTTTTTCAAGCAGTGAACTGTACTTTTATATTCCGGAGTATTGGGAAACGAAGTATGTGTATGTGGAACTGGAATACACGGTAAGCCAGCTGATTCAAAGCATTGCTTCTTCCATGACGTTTTCTGTCAATGGGTCGCCTGTAAGCTCATGCAGGGTTGCATATGAGAATGGGGATACGCAGATTGCTTATGTGGAAATTCCCATGGAGCTTATAAAGTATGGTTATAATTCCTTTACAGTGGCAGCCTATGCGCGGCTTTATGACGAAGAGGGCTGTATTGATGATTTTTCCAATGCAAACTGGCTTGCAATCTATGAGGAATCCTATATCAGATGCGGATATGAGGTTAAAAACCATGAGCATAGAATTTCCGGTTACCCGTATCCGTTTATGTCTACAACCGAAGAAACAGGCAGAGGGTTGTCCATTGCCGTATCTGACAAGGCAGAGAATTCCGAAATTGCTGCAGCTATGAACCTTATGGCAGACTTAAGTACGGAAACCGCCGGAGAGAACTGCATTCAGTTTACTTTATTTTCTGACCTTGGCAAGGTAGGCACAGACCGTACAGTGCTGGTTTCTCTTTATGAAAACCTGCCTGCGGAGTACCAAAGGAGAATTACGGATACCAGAGGGTTGGATGAACAGGCAGTGGTTCTGTTTACGGATGATGAACAGGGCTTTCCGCTTTTGCTCATTACCTCAGAAAACGGAGACTGTCTTTTGGAAGCGGTGTATATGTTGATGGATGAGGATCGTGTGTCTCAGGAAAAGGGGAGTATAGCCAGAGTGCATCTTGGCAGTGGAGATATGGTGGCGAATTCCAACGCAGTAAGCCGGATGGCTGCCGGAAATTATACGGTAGAGGAGCTTGTGGGAAGTGGTCTTAGCTTTATAGGGCCTTTCCATAAGGAACAGCTGATTTACCTGCCATTTTCGGAAGACTATTTCCTCTCTGATACCGGAAAGATTACTTTGAATTTCCGCTACAGTGAGAACCTTGATTTTTCACGTTCCATGATTTCGGTCTATTGGGGAAACGTACCGATTGCAAGCAAAAAACTGGAAAAGGAAAAGGCTGCCGGTGATGAGCTTATATTTTCCATGCCGCCGGACGTTGTAGGAACCACTGCGGGGGCAATTCGCATTGCCTTTGATTTGGAAATCCCTGATATGGTCTGCACGCAGAGGCAGGATCAGATGCCATGGGCTTATGTATCTGAAAAGTCAACCCTTTATCTACCTGCATCTACAGGAATGATCCTTACCTTTGACTTAAAGCCTTCCCCTTTTCGGATAGATGGGAAGTTTAATGATCTGCTACTGGTCATTTCGGATAAACCAACTACGGAGGAATTAAATCTGTACGCTCAGATTATCGGTATGTACGGTAACGGCGTGAACCCATATGGAACCTTTTATGTAAAAAGAGCAGGCGAATTTTCAGAAAAGGATTCTGACTACAACATTATTACGGTAGGAACCTGTAAGAGCAATGAACTGTTGCAAAAACTGAATGACAGTCTGTATTTTTCCTATAGGGAGGACGGCAGTGGGTTTAACAGCAATGAGCAGTTGATCTTGTCAGACAGTTATGCCG
>JAQXYZ010000148.1 GCA_029226935.1 Bacillota bacterium
TTTAATCGTAAAGCCAAACTGCTGGTATAACTTGATTCGATTGATTCTTTCCTGTGTATTTTTATCATAGAGAAGATATCCCCGTACATTTTTTCCTACTGGGCTGACCAGTCCCGCCTTTTCATAACCCTGAACAGCCCTTCTGGAAACACCCAGTGAATCACACAGTTCGTGTAATGTCATTTCTGCCATGTGTCTTCCTCCTTTTTTAGCATAAAATTGCACGTTCCGTGCAGTCAAACTCTTTTGTTGTAAAGTGCAGCCGGAAAACACAATTCTCATAAAAGGCTTTGTAAATTTCGCGAAGAGGAATCACACATGGACTTTCTCCTTCGGTTGAACACAAACTCTCCCTATGCTATAATCACATTATCACTATCTGGTCTTGAAAGCGGGGACATCCTATGTCTACAATGAGTATTGAACGAATCATACAAAAAGTATCTGAAATCTGTAAAAGAAACGGTGTCAGCCACGTATCGCTGATTGGATCTTTTGCAACCAATACAGCAACCTCCACCAGTGATATTGATTTTGTGGTATATGACTGCCCAGACATTTTAAAGTTGGAAACGGATTTGGAAGAAATAGACACCCTCCGCAAAATAGATATATTTGACTATCAGTCCATTCATAATCCGTACTTATTGGAGCTTCCTGTATAATTTAAATTGTAAAGGGAGTTGACCAAAGAAAATACCTCAAGTAAATTTAGATTATTACTGACCTGGCAAGTTGGTAAAATCTAAAGAATACAAGAGGTATGTATAATGAATGTTAAAACTAAAAAGGCAAAAAATCAAGTTAATGTAAAGAATTCTTCAATAAAAGTTTTATCAAATGAAGAAATCAGCAGAAGGATTGAGAAAATCGAAAAGAATCTCACAGCTCATACATGGAGAGACCTTGAAACGAATGGCAAGTTTGAAAAGAATGATAAACTCACATTCATATCAGATGAGATGCTTATAGTTGGATGCGATATAGGCAGCGAGACTCATTATGTCAGGGCAATTGATGTAAGAGGCAGGGAACTCAGTGAAGGAGTCTTTGGATTCAGCAATAATGAGGAAGGTTTTGAAAGTGCGAAAGCATGGATGCTGAACCTTGCAGCAAACAATGATAAGGAACAGATCGTGTTAGGTCTTGAACCGACAGGACATTACTGGTTTGCATTAACAGAATGGCTGGTCTCAAAAGGAATCAGCGTGGTTCAGGTAAATCCATATGCTGTAAAGCAGAGCAAAGAGATTGAGGATAACAGCCAGCTTAAGGATGACAGAAAGGATCCTAAAATCATAGCAAACCTTGTGAAAGATGGAAACTATGGAATGCCATATATTCCGGAAGAACTGTATGCGGATATGAGAAGACTTTCAATGTTCAGGGATCAGCTGACAGAGGACAGGATCAGAAATATCAACCGTCTCCACAGAGAGATGAAGATATACTTTCCAGAATATATGGACGCATTCGGAAAGATAGATGGTTCGTTTGCACTTGAAGTACTGAAAGCTGCACCGATGCCGGCAGATATCATTGCACTTGGAGAAGATGGTTTAAGAGATATCTGGCATAACGCTAAGCTAAGAGGACGCGGTTACAGCAGAGCCAAAGATATCGTAAGTTATGCGAAAACAAGTGTAGGACTGACAGATGGAACAGATGCTGGAAGAGAGGCAGTAAAGTGGTTTTCCGAACAGATCATAAAGCTGGATGAGCAGCTTGAGAAAATCGAAAGCACCTTACACAAGAAATGCATGGAAATACCATATGCAGAAAACCTTCTTAAGATTAACGGTGTTGGTGAGAACATTCTGGCTGGAATACTGGCAGAAATGGGGGATATCAGCAGATTTGATGATGCAAAGGAGATACAGAAACTGAGTGGAATGAGTCTTGTTGCATGCAGTTCCGGAAAGCACAAGGGACAGACAAAGATAAGCCACAGGGGACGCAAACGGCTGAGATACTGGCTGTTCCAGGCGGCCAAGTCTGCAGTAGCGCATGCTGATGAATTTAAGCAGCTGCATGTGTATTATACGACAAGGACATCGAATCCGCTTAAGAAGATGCAGTCACTGATTGTAATAGCCTGTAAGATACTGCGGGTCATCTATACGATTCTGAAAACAGGAAGAAAGTATGATCCGGAAAAGATGCTGAGGGATATCAAACGTCCAACGGATGAAGTTATTCAGGCAGCCGCATAATCAGGTGTAACCTGCAGAACAAAGAAATAATTCCAGAGCCTTGCCGAACTTCTGCCGAAAGCGGAGGCTGGGCAGGGTTCTGGATAAGAAACCCGTAAACGATGGAGTCTAATAGGGCTACATCAGCACAGAGACCATACAGAACCTGCGACGGTATAGCGTCCACTGATTCAATCAGTACCGGAGCATGTGAAGCACGGTCGGTAACAATCAAATGAAAAATAAGAGCTGTAGCTGGCATCGGTTTTTTCCGTGGGGCATAGACCCTGTTTAGGAGCTTGGCTGGCACTCGGTGTATGAATAGATGGGACGAAGGAAGTTGGGACATGATCCCCTTAGACACGGAAGGTTCATCATCATAGTTGATCGGAGGAGAAATAGCCTTTATAAAGCAAACAAAGAGGATGCTTTATGAACTATACCCCAAAATCAGCTATTCAGTACCCGATACTACGATATTCATCACCCTCGGCTCTGTTTTAGAGGTAATAAAAATACGTCAAAGCCTTGAAAAATCTACATTTTAGGCTTGACAGAATAGGAAGGAAATCGTTTTTTTGCGATTCCTTGTTACCTCTGCATTCTAAAGAATGAGGAATCCGTGTATCGGAAAATCATAGAAGATTCTTCCCTGACCACAGAGCAGATGGGAATGAAATTGATTCATGAAGCACTTGCTCATTTTTCCGGAAGAGAAGAAATTCCTGAAAAACTGAAAAATGAGGAGATTGATACAGTAGAGCAGTTGCTGTTATGCTTAAAGCAGGAGGTATTTCCGGAAGGAGCTTATGGGATGGATGACGATGACGAACAACAGTTGCAGCCAATGGAACTCTCATCCCAGCTTAAAATATTTATTTTTATTACAGAACAG
>JAQXYZ010000149.1 GCA_029226935.1 Bacillota bacterium
CTTGATAGAACACTTGATGAGATCAGACCTGAATATCACATGGATGAGACATGTCAGAGAACAGTACCAGAGGCAATCATCGCATTTCTGGAATCCAAGGATTTTGAGGACGCAGTGCGTAATGCAGTATCACTTGGTGGAGATACGGATACACTTGGAGCCATTACAGGAAGTATTGCAGAAGCATTTTATGGAATCCCTGCTGTGCTGATTGCAGAGTGTAAAAGTCGGATTGATAAGGGACTGATGACGGATGTCCTTGATGAATTTGATCATGTTCTTGGCAGGAGCATGGATACTTATTCAGATGAAATGGATGAGATACAGGCAAATCAGATGATTGAGGCAGCAATCGATCAGTATTATATTCAGCAGGATAAAAATGGAATGTTGTTATTTATGGAAGTTATGGTAACAAGAATGCAGCAGGCAGGAGAAGTTGTTGTTCCATATATTACGGAAAATCCTTTTATGTCGGAAGAACAGATAAGTAAAGTAAAGGCTGGCAACACGATTTCACTTGACCATGATGTAAGACTTAAAATAGAAACTGTAAAAGATGCTGATGAAAAAGAATGGATTGGAGTATTTACATCTTCTGAAGAGATGCATAAGGGTTCTGCTGGAAATGTGCAGATGAATCAGTCTATTGAATCAATACTTCGTCTGGCTCTTAAATGGGAACAGGTAAATGGAATTGTGATTAATCCTTTTGGTAAGTATATTCAGATGACAAAGAAGATGATAGAGCTTTTAATCAATGGGTATGAACATTATGAGAATGAAAGGAAGAGCAAAGATGATGAGAACAATTAAAGTTACGGGAAAAGGAAAAATAGCAGTAAAGCCGGATATGATCCGATTATATGTAAACAAGGAAGAACTTTGCCATGAATATGAAGATACTCTTCGCAGGTCAACAGAAGATACAGAGCTGCTCAAGGATTTATTTGAAAAACTTGGATTTCAGAGAAAAGACCTTAAAACAGTATATTTTAATGTTGATACAGAATATGAAAGCTATCAGGACAGGGATAAGAGTTGGAAGCGAAGATTTGAGGGATATAAGTATATTCATCATATGAAAATAGAGTTTGCTTCTGATAACAAAAAGCTGGGACAGGTGCTATATGCTTTGGCACATAGTTCATTAAAACCGGAGTTTTCTATTGAATATACTGTAGCTGATGTAGAAAAATGTAAAAATGAGCTGTTACATAAAGCAATTGAGGATTCCATTCAAAAGGCACAGGTACTTACAACAGCAGCGAATGTGAAACTGGGTGAAATACAGGCGATTGATTATTCCTGGGGAGAGATAGATTTTGTAACAAAGCCAATGAATGAAATGAGATTAATGGAGTGTACGGAATGTGAAATGAGTGCACCGGCAGCATATGACATAGATATTGAAGCAGACGATATAGATGTTACTGATACAGTAACTGTAGTCTGGGAAATTGCTTAGGAGGTTGATTGCATGTTGTCATCTATTTATTATGGAGAAATACAAAGTGACAAGTTGGTATCATGGAACGAGAATAAAGATCCATATAATATATTAGTTGAGAACAATCGAGTATATAAGCTTGGAGGATGGGAATTTCTTGATATAGCCAATAAGCTTTTTGACAATGAAAAACAGGTGGACTGGGGAAGCTATGCATATCAGTGCACAAAGGAGCAACTAGAAAAATTGATGGAACAGACTGGATGTGAAATAGATAAGATTAATGAATTGGCATCTGAGAAAATCTATGGCATTGTGTTTGTTGAAGAGGGGTAAATGGTGGTATAATCCTATTATTGATAGATAGTAATAACAGGCGATTTTTTGAAAAAACGGAGGCGATTAAGATGAAGTTTGGAATGAGAACACCGAGTATAAAGAAATCAATAAAGGCAAGAACAACAGGAAAAGCCAAGCGAGCTGTTAAGAAAGCTTTAATTCCAGGGTACGGAAAGAAAGGTGCAGGATGGATTAAGAATCCAAAGAAAGCAGCTTACAATAAGGTTTATAAGAAGACGAGCTTTGGCATTATGGATTTATTTAAGTAACTATCAGGAGGATTACATCATGGAACGAGTAGTTAAATTCCTGAAAGAGGCAGAGATATATTATTTGGCAACAGTAGAAGGTAATCAGCCAAGAGTCAGACCTTTTGGAACAGCTCACATTTTTGAGGGTAAGCTTTATATTCAGACAGGCAAGGTAAAAGATGTTTCAAAACAGATTCATGCAAATCCAAAGGTAGAAATTTGCGCATTTAAGAATGGGGAGTGGCTGCGTATAGCAGGCGAACTTGTAGAAGATGACCGCAGAGAGGCAAGACAGTCTATGCTTGATGCATATCCATCTTTGCAGAAGATGTATTCCGCAGATGATGGCAATACAGAGGTATTTTATTTTGAAAATGGCACAGCTACATTTTCATCATTTACACATGAACCGGAAGTTGTGAAGTTCTAAAAGGTAGCAGAGATATGGCAAAAAATAAGAAAGCAAAGATACATAAAAAGATAGATGGTCTGCTTTTGCAGATGAATAAAAAGTTCAGTAATCTCAAGATGAAGCAGAAGGACAAGATTACAGGATGGGTGTATGAGGAATATAAGAAGTATGTTACTGAGAATGAGAAAACACCTGATTCTGTGGCAGATGAACATATCATAGAGGCTGTTCTTGATAAAATACATGAAGCACAGATATGGATTCCGGATGATGAGATATACAGCTATTATCATAGTAAGAAACCACATCTTCAGAGACGTTTGGATAATGAAAAAACAATCAAATTCAAG
>JAQXYZ010000150.1 GCA_029226935.1 Bacillota bacterium
CATGTTTTTATAGGCATTTCCCCACTCAACCATGGAATCAAGAATAGGCTTAAGGGTTTTCCCCAAATCACTTAACGCATATTCTACATGAGGAGGAACTTCCGGGTATACCGTTCTTGTGATGATTCCATCCTCTTCCATGGATCTGAGGCTGTCAGTGAGAACCTTCTGGCTGATACCTTCCAGATCTTTCTTAAGTTCGTTGAAACGCCAAGGGCGTTCTAATAGATTTCTTATGATAAGCAATTTCCATTTGCTTCCGATAATGGCAACGGTAGTGGCAACTGTGCATTCAGGCAATTCTTCTTTTGTAAGCATAAAAATCAACTCCTTATATGGATTTAGCAACATGTCTTAAGAAAATGGAATTAGTAGGAGTGCTCGCATTGCAACAGTAGACAGAGAAGGAGCACCGCAAATTAGAAATATCGGTGCCATTCATTATGAGCCGGATGCTCTATATTTCTTTACGGCAAGAGGAAAGAATTTCTGTAAGGAACTGCTGGAGGATGGCAGAGTCCAGATTCTCTGTTATACAAAATATAAGGAAATGATTCGTCTGTCCGGAAAAGCATATGCAGTAGCAGAGAATGAGCAGATAAAATGGAGAGATAAAATCTTTGAGGAACAGCCTTATCTTGCAAATGTATATCCAGGGGATACCAGAAGCATAGGAATTATCTTTTGTATTGATAGTGCAGAAATCGAGTATTTTAATCTCGGTGTGAATCCGATATTTCGAGAGACATATCGCCTGGGAGATGTTAAGATGAAAGAGAAGGGATATTTCATAACAGAAAGCTGCATTGGTTGTGGAACATGTAAGAGCGTGTGTCCGCAGAGATGCATCGAAGAAGGATCGCATTTTACAATCATGCAGAATCATTGTCTTCACTGTGGAAACTGTTATGAGAACTGCCCGGTAAAAGCCATTGAAAGAAGAGGATGAGATGAATCAAAATGAAAAACGTGTATTTCTGATTAAGAGATTATTAAAGGAACAGCCCGGATTTAGCAATATGCAGATACCTATCGATACTGATGAACAGAAAACTATGCTCCGTTCTCTTATGAATGTTAGAATGCCTGGCATTATTGACGATGAATTTATAAGCATCCAGGATGAATATTTACAGCAAGTCAATGCAGGAAAAGGTGTTGTTACGCTTTCGGATATGGAAGAAATACAGCCGGATGTATATATCTGGAAGGGCGATATCACAAGGCTTAAGGTTGGAGCAATTGTCAATGCTGCAAACAGTGGGATGACCGGATGCTATCAGCCCTGTCACAACTGTATTGATAACTGTATACATACTTATGCCGGAATCCAGTTAAGGCTTAAATGTTCTCAAATTATGAAAGAACAAGGGTATGAAGAACCGACCGGTCAGGCAAAGATTACTCCGGCATATAATCTTCCCTGTGATTATGTAATTCACACGGTAGGCCCAATTGTGCAGGGAAAATTGACAAAAAAGCATGAGGAATTGCTGGCATCATGTTATCGGTCATGCCTTGGAATTGCTGATGAGAACAGGGTGGAATCCATTGCTTTTTGCTGCATTTCAACAGGGGTATTTATGTTTCCCAATGAAAGAGCAGCAGAAATTGCTGTGAAGACGATAAAAGAGTATAAAGAGAAAACAGGTAGTTCCATTAAGGTGATCTTTAACGTGTTTAAAGATTTAGATGAAGAAATCTATAGGGAACTGTTGAGATAGAGGGTGACGTTCGTGAAATTGAGAAAGTTTCCAACTCAGAAAATAACATTTGATTCATTTCTTTGTGGTATGCCGGCGAGAGATTACATTTACCAGGATACCACTTATGATGAACAAATAAGAAATGCTGCCCGGATGATACGCAATGCAGAGTATGTGCTGATTGGAGCCGGTGCCGGAATGAGTACGGCTGCCGGAGCCCAGTATGGCGGGAAATTCTTTGAAGAAAACTTTGGAGAATTTCAGACGAAATATGGCAAAGGTCCGTATATGCAGGATATGTATTTTGCGGGTTTTATCCTTTCCCGGATGAGGAAAGCTATTGGGGCTACTGGTCAAAACAGGCTTTGCTTGGAGGCATAAATCTTGATGTAACACCGCTGCACAGATTGCTTTTGGAAGCATTGTCAGATAAGAAGATATTTGTGTTAAGCACCAATGCAGATGGCCAGTTTGTAAAAGCGGGATTGCCTGATGAAAAGATCTTCTGTACGCAGGGAGATTATTTCCATATCCAGTGCGGCAGAGGCTGTCATGACAGAATTTATGATGCGGTCGGGTTGTTTCATCAGATGGATCAGGCCAGGATTGACTGCAGGATTCCAACATCTATGGTTCCAAGGTGTCCTGTCTGCGGCGGACCGATGGACATGAATTTACGCAAGGATGATTACTTTGTCCAGGATGATAGCTGGTATGAGGCAGAAGAAAGATTTTCGGAGTTCCTGTCAGATGCAATAGATAAGAAGCTTGTTCTTTTGGAACTGGGGGTAGGCTTTAATACACCGACAATTATCCGGTATCCCTTTGAAAAACTTGTAAGAGAGCATGATAATATAGGTCTGATCAGACTGAATCTTGATCAGGCTATTGTACCGGAAAGTTTTGAAAACAGAGCTGTAGGTATTAATGCTGATATGGCAGAGAGTATCAGGGATATAGTAGAGAAAGTGTAATATTTGCATCTTGGGAATCCTATGAATTATATATAAAAACTTCCCACACTGACTTTGGCTCTAAGTCGGTGTACATTTGACAGCCGGACACTTCCACAGTGGTGCCCACCCATAGCAGACGCTCTCATAATGCCTGCACCTAGTGCGAGTAAATGCTCCCATCCACAGAGTTTATCAGGCACGGGAAATACAAACGCGCTACGCTTGAACGTGTATTTCCCGTGCCCACTTTTGTGTATGGAGGCATTAACTCGCACACGGTTTGTCATAAATCGAGTGTCTGCTACGGGCGGGCGCCACTGCGAAAGTGTCCGGCTGCCAAATGAACGCAAATCTTCGAAGGGGCCAAAGTCAGTGTGGGAAGTTTTAGTTAGTTAATAATCTAAATCACGATGGGGTTTTAGATCTGCGCTCTGCGTCCTATCGTAGACAGGAGGAAAATTGTGTTCAAGGGGTCTGGCACCACTGTACTTGCAAATGCACAATATATTGTTGGAATCCATCCAACCTGAACAATATTACTATGAATAATTGATAGAATGTAAATAATGACTGCTCAATAAAAAAATGAGATTAAATCCCTTAAAAATACTGAGTTCTCTTATCAAAAGTGGTATAATAAGTGCAGGGAAAACAGTCAAATCAGCACAAAAACCTTGCACTCAGGAGAAAACTCATGTATAAATTAGAACGATATCGTCAGCATGGACTTGCAGATTTCAACCAGCCGGTCGGATTGAAAATGAACCCTAAAAAACCGCTGAGTTAAGAAAGCAGAAACTATTCCTTGGAATGCCATCGAGGAAAAATATGCACAACTGTTCCCAAGTAAAACGGGAATGCTGGCAAAGCCTCTTCGTATGGCACTCGGCTCCCTGCTGATCCAGAAACAGCTTGGTTTCTCTGACCGGGAACTGGTTGAAGAGCTTACGGAAAATCCGTATTTCCAGTATTTCATCGGGCTGCCGGGATATCAGACGGAACCTCCCTTTGTACCATCGCTTCTCGTAGAGTTCCGAAAGTGCCTGACAGATGACATCCTTGGCGAAATCAACGAGATGATCATTGCATACAACACCCCGGATGATCCAACCCCAGGAGGCGAAAGCAACCCGAATGCTACAGAAACAGATACAGCCGAAAACAACGGAACGCTGATCCTTGATGCAACCTGTGCACCGCAGAATATCTCTTTTCCACAGGATGTAAATCTCCTGAATGAGGCGAGAGAAAATCTGGAAGGAATCGTCGATGACCTCTGCAGAAGATTTGATTATTGCGTTCCGCGGATGTACCGCAGGAATGCCAGAAAAGATTATCTGAATCTGGCAAAGTGCAAAAAGCGCACCGGCAAAAAGATCCGTAAAGCAATCAAGCAGTAGCTCCAGTATATTTGCAGGGACAGAAAATATATCGACGAGCTTCTGGACACAGAGTGCGAACTGACACCGAAGCAGGCCGAACGGCTTGCCGTGATTGACAAAGTCTACGAGCAGCAAAAGTACATGTATGAGCACAAAGTGCACTCCGTTCCAAACAGGATTGTCAGTATCAGCCAGCCGTACATCCGCCCCATTGTCCGCGGAAAGGCAGCCGCTCCAGTGGAATTCGGAGCAAAGATGGATCTTAGTCTCGATGAAAAAGGAATGGCCCGAATAGAAAAGATGTCGTTTGATGCCTATAACGAAAGTGATGTTCTTATTGCAGCTGTCGAATGGTACCTTGAAAGAACCGACCATTATCTGGAACGCATTCTGGCAGATAAAATCTACCGGAACAGAAACAACCTTGCTTATTGCAGGGAACACGGAATCCGCTTGTCTGGGCCGTCCCTTGGCAGGCTAAAGAAAAATGCAGGAACCGACAAAAAGGTGGAATACAAAGATAACGCTGACCGGATTGCCGTGGAAAGGGTCTTCGCTCTTGCAAAGCAAAAATATGGGCTCGGGCTGATTACCAGCAGGCTGGATGAGACAACGAGATGTTCCATAGCGTTGTCGATCATTGCAATGAATGTGGATCGGATATGCAGATCCCTTTTGCGCTTATTTTACGATATCGTTATTTCAAGGTACAGACAGCATGAATTTATGCTGATATTTATACAAGACAACAACGTAGAAAATTTAGTGTGTTGTTAAGATGGCATTATTTAAGATTCGACACCTTAATTTTACCACATTGGGATGCTCTTTTTTCATTCACTTGATAAGTGAAAAGGAATATTCAGTAAAAATACAGTAACAATGTGGCTTTCAGCCACTTTCACGGCACAACCGTGAATAATTCAGGAAAAGGTATATATTCCTACAAAAAATTATTTTCATGGATTATTTGGTGTGTTTGCAGACAGTCTTCCTGATACCTGGGGAAATATTCTTCTGAATAGAGTGCTGAAGAGAAACGGAATCAATCCAGGCCAGATGAGTGCAT
>JAQXYZ010000151.1 GCA_029226935.1 Bacillota bacterium
ATGCTTACCAATGTGCGTGTAATCAAGTCCTTTGTAAGAGGGGATTATGAGGAAAAGCGTTTTGGAAAAGCCAATGATGATCTGAAGGAATCCAGCTTAAGCGCCTTTAAGGTAGTTATTTTAAATATGCCGATTATGATGATGGTCATGAATGCGACTACTCTTGGCGTGGTATGGTTTGGCGGGAAACAGATATTGGCAGGAAATATGCCGGTGGGGGATCTGACAGCCTTTACGACTTATATTGTGCAGATACTGATGTCTCTGGTTATGTTCGCAATGATGCTCCTTCAGTGCTCCAGGGCGCTTGCGTCCCTGCATCGTATCAGGGAAGTTTTGGACACGGAAGTGACGTTGACAGATGAGGGCTGTGCGCTTCCTGAAAAGACAGTAGACAGTGGCAGGATAGAATTTAAGGATGTGACTTTCCGGTATTATAAAGATAATCACGAGGCAGTACTTTCACATATCAACTTTAAGGTGGAGAGCGGTCAGGTGCTTGGCATTATCGGTTCCACAGGCAGCGGCAAGACTACGCTGGTACAGATGATCCCTAGACTTTATGATGTAGATGAAGGAGAGGTTTTAGTAGACGGTGTGAATGTAAAGGATTATTCGCTGAAGAATCTACGTGACGGGGTGGGAATGGTATCCCAGAAAAATGTATTATTTTCCGGCACTATCATGGAAAACCTGATGTGGGGAGATCCCGATGCCTCTATGGAAGAACTATTGGAAGCATCCAAGGCAGCTCAGGCAGCGCCCTTTGTCAACTCCTTTACCGAAGGGTATGAGACAGAACTGGGGCAGGGTGGTGTCAATGTGTCCGGTGGACAGAAGCAGCGTCTGTGTATTGCAAGGGCGCTTTTAAAGAAGCCTAAGATATTGATCCTTGATGACTCCACCAGTGCGGTAGATACGGCGACAGAGGCGAAAATCAGAGAAAGCTTTAGCAGTACCCTGAAGGATACTACTAAGATTATCATTGCCCAGAGAATTTCATCGGTTATGGTGGCGGATGAGATTTTGGTATTGGATGACGGTCAGATTGTAGGATGCGGCAGCCATGAGCAGCTTCTTAAAAACTGTGAGGCTTATCAGGAAATTTATTATTCACAGACGGATAAGGAGGTAAGCGCATCATGAGACAGGAAAGACTGGAATATTTACAAAAGAAATATGAGAGCAGATTAAATCCGGTTAAGGATAGCGATACGAGGGCAGATATCGCTGGAGAACCCAAAAGGCCCAAAGGACCGGTAATGGGACCGGGCAGACACGGGAAACAGAATATGGCAGGGGGAAAGCCTAAGGATTTAGGAAAAACCATGGGACGGCTTTTTTCATATATTTCCCATGAAAAGTGGAAGCTTCTTATCGTATGTGTCTGTGTCATAGGCGGCACTGCTGCTAATCTGGCAGGCTCCTATATGCTGCGCCCGATTATCAATGGACTGACATCGGAGGAAGGAAGCGTAGCATTCCTTATGAAAGGAATTTTAATGATGCTGTGCATCTATCTGGTTGGCGTAGTGGCACAATATCTACAGCAGCGGATTATGATTGGAGTGGCACAAAATGCAATCTGTAAGCTCCGTAATGATTTGTTTGAGAAGCTCCAGAAGCTTCCGGTGCGCTACTATGACACCCATAACCATGGCGATACTATGAGTCGTTTTACCAATGATGTGGATGCCATAGGGGAAATGCTGAATAACACAGTGGTTCAGCTGATTTCAGGAACCATCAGCATTGTGGGTACTTTTTGCCTGATGTTGTATACCAATGTCTGGCTTACCCTGATTACGGTGGTGATGATTCCTGTTATGATGAAGGCAGTACAGACGGTAGGCAGAAGAAGCAGAAAATATTATCTCTCCCAACAGGCAGCAATCGGAACATTGAACGGATATATTGAGGAAACCGTTACCGGGCAGAAGATAGTCAAAGTATTTAATCATGAAGAAGAAGCCAAAGAGGAGTTTGAATACCTGAATACGGATCTTAGGAATAAGTTGGTAAAGGCTCAGTTTTTTGGCGGTATTATGGGCCCGGTGATGAACGGGCTGGGGCAGGTAAGCTATTCGCTGACAGCATGTATCGGTGGTCTTTTATGTGTTCTTCGTGGATTTGACTTAGGAGGGTTTACGGTGTTTGTAAATTACTCCAGACAGTTTTCACGTCCTATTAATGAAATTGCAATGCAGGTGAATACTATTTTTTCTGCTCTGGCAGGCGCAGAACGTGTATTTACTGTGATGGATGAAGAACCGGAGGCAGCAGATGCGGAGCATGCAATCCGCATTGTGACAGATGAAAAGAGTGAAAAGAGCTACTATGTTATCCCTAAAGATAATGAAGTAACCGGAGCGGACGGGTTTTCAGATGATGTAGTCAAAGAGGATGAAGGCTTCTACTATAAGGAAGTGAAGGGAGCCGTTACACTTAATGACGTGACCTTTGGATATAAGCCTGATAAGACCATATTGAAGCATGTCTCTCTTTATGCAAAGCCGGGGCAGAAGATTGCCTTTGTAGGTTCAACCGGTGCAGGAAAAACTACCATTACCAATCTGATCAACAGGTTTTATGATATTGATGATGGATTGATTACGATAGACAATATTCCGGTTTCGCAGCTTGAGAGAGCTTCACTTAGAAGGAATATTGCCATGGTGCTCCAGGATACCCACTTATTTACGGGCACTGTGCGGGAAAATATTCGTTATGGAAGGCTGGATGCAACAGATGAAGAAGTGGAGCAGGCGGCAAGGACGGCAAGTGCACATTCCTTTATCATGCGTCTGGAACATGGTTATGACACGATGCTGGAAAGTGATGGTGTCAATTTAAGCCAGGGGCAACGGCAGCTGATTAATATTGCAAGAGCAGCAATCTCCAAGGCGCCTATTTTAATCCTTGATGAAGCAACCAGTTCCGTGGATACCAGAACTGAGAAGCATATTGAAAAAGGGATGGACCGACTGATGGCAACAAGAACCACACTAGTCATTGCACACCGACTTTCTACTGTAAGAAATGCCAATGCGATTATGGTATTGGAGAACGGAGAGATTATAGAGCGTGGAGACCACGATGACCTGCTTGCACAAAAGGGAAGATACTATGAACTTTATACGGGAATCAGTGAATTAGATTGAAAAATCGTCTACTATATAGTAGAATAAAACATATAGCAAAAGACGAATATCTGTGTTTGATTCCGCAGGAATAGTACACAGGTAGGAAAGGAATGGGGAAAGATGAAACTTCGTGTAAGGTTAATGGTCATGGTTTTGTTACCCATGCTCGGAATGGGGGTACTGTCGTTTCTGGGAGCATCCGTTCAGCTGAAACAGGCGATAGAAGAGCAGCTCTATTCAGGTCTTCAGGCAACGGCGCTTGCCGTCAGGGAAATATTTGATGCCAGCGGTCAGGGGGAATACCGTCTGGATGGGGAAGGACAGATGTGGAAGGGCGAGGAAATGAACATTTCCGACGCCACCGGAATGATTGATGCCATCAAAGAAAAAATTGGTTATGATATTACGGTATTTTATGGGGACACCCGTATCATTACCACGATTGTGGACGAAAATGGAAGCAGACAGGTTGGAACGAAAGCGCTTGATGAAGTAAGTGCCCAGGTGCTTGGTAAGGGGCAGGATTACAGGAACGGAGATGTCGAAATATTAGGGAACAGATATTTATGTTATTATATCCCAATTTATCAGGAGGGAACCAAGAACCCGGTTGGAATGGTCTTTCTTGGTGAAAGATATGACAGAGTGCTGGAGGTGATTCAGGAGTCCCAGGCGGTAGTGTTGCTGCTGATGCTGCTTGTGCTGATGTTGGTAGTTGTCACTTCGCTTATAAGTGCAAATCGTATCGCCAAGGCAATCAAGGGTGCTATTGACAGCTTGAAGGAATTGGGCAAAGGAAAGCTTGGATCAAAGGTTTCTCAAAAGCTTTTGGCACGCAAAGATGAAATTGGCGATATGGGCAGGGAGGTACAGCAGCTGGATGATAATCTTACAGCCATTATCAGTGAGATTCAGCTACAGGCACATACCCTTGAGGAAACTTCATCCATATGCAACAGCAATGTGCAGAAGGCATTGGATTCCGCAGAACAGGTGGATGCAGCAACAGAAGAGGTGGCAGCGTCTACCACCACTCAGGCGCAGGAGGCGCAGGAAGCAGAGCGCAGTGTTAATGCCATTGGAGTGACCATTGATAAGACGAATGCCAGAATGAAGGAAATCTACCAGACCTCTGAAAAGATGTCAGAGGCAGCAGGAAGTACAAGGGACACTTTAAAGGAACTGAATAACAGTATGTATCAGGTAAAGGATGCGGTGGATAATATTCAGCGTCAGACTAATGAGACACACATTTCGGTAGAAAAGATCAGTGAAATGACACAGGTAATCACGTCGATTGCAAGTCAGACCAATATGCTGTCATTAAATGCCAGTATAGAGGCAGCCCGTGCAGGAGAAATGGGAAAGGGCTTTGCAGTTGTTGCAGAGGAAATAAGGAAACTGGCAGAACAGTGTAATACATCTGTAGTTGAAATTCAGGAGGCACTTGTCCAACTCAAGAATAATTCCGATGAATCGGTAAGTATCATGGATGATGTTCAGAAAAATATTCAGCAGCAGGCAGATAAACTGATTGCAACTAACCAGGTATTCAGGACAGTTGAAAACGGAATTGAGCAGTCCATGCAGGGGATAGGAACAATCATGGATGAAATTGGTCTGTTGAATAATGAAAGAAACACTGCGGTTGAAGAAGTGCAAAGCGTTGCGGTTCTTGCCCAGCAGAATGCAGCGAGCATAGAAGAAACGACAGCATCTATCAGTGAGGTTGCAGAGATTCTTGCAGAAATGTCTGCGAAGATGCAAGATTTGCAGTCAGTGGCAGATAAGCTGGAAGAAAAGTCTTCTACATTTAAGCTTGCACAGGCACAGTAATATAAAGTAAATAGCTAAGCAGAAAACCCCTGTTTGATAGTTTCGTCAGACAGGGGTTTTACAGTGAAGTGCAGATAGCTGCTCATAGAAACTGATATAGTCAATTCAGGGAAGTATTATGCGGGGAAAAAGTGATTGACTCTCCAGTTAGGGGAGAGTGTAAGATGGGTAAAAAAGAAAGTGAGGAAGCTGCTATGTCAGGACAGAATTCAATCATTATAAAGGGATTGCGCCAGAATAATTTAAAAAATGTATCTATGGAAATCCCGAAAGGAAAAATTGTAGTTTTTACAGGGGTTTCCGGTTCGGGAAAATCCAGTATTGTGTTTGATACCATTGCTGCGGAGAGTCAGAGACAGATGAATGAAACTTACACCGCCTTTATGCGCGGGCGGCTGCCTAAATATGAGAAACCCAAGGTTGAGGTCATTGAAAATCTGTCGGCTTCCGTCATCGTGGATCAGTCAAGGCTTGGGGGAAATGCCCGTTCCACGGTGGGAACAATCAGTGACATGTATGCAGCTCTGCGTATTCTGTACTCCCGCATCGGGGAACCTTATGTAGGAACAGCGTCCTATTTCTCCTTTAATGACCCCAACGGTATGTGTCCGGAGTGCTGCGGAATCGGTAAAGTCATGGAGGTGGACGTGGAGAGTCGTCTTGACCCGGAAAAAAGCTGGGAGGAGGGCATGGCGGATCTGCCTGCTTTTCATGTAGGAAACTGGTACTGGAAACAGTATAAGGATGCAGATATTTTTCCGGTTGATAAAAAGTGGAAGGATTTTACCCAGACCGAGCGCAACCGTCTGCTATATGGTGCTGATACACCGGATGGGGAGAGGATTTCCAAAAGGGTGGAGGGTGTTTATCGATATCTTCACCGCATGCTCATCAACCGGGATACTTCAACCATCAAGGAAGCTTCTGTTAAGCGGCTGATGGAGTTGGTCAAGGAAAGGGAGTGTCCGGTCTGCCATGGAAAGCGTCTGAACGAGGCGGCACGTTCCTGTAAGGTGGCAGGGTACAGCATCAATGAGATGTGTGATATGGAGTTTACCCGGCTTGTGGAGGTACTGAAAGGAATCGATGATCCAAGAGCAAAATCAATTGTGGATGCACTGGTTGCGTCTCTTACGCGAATGATTGACATTGGACTGCCTTATCTGTTTATGAACAGGGAATCTTCAACGATGTCCGGCGGAGAAGCACAGAGACTTAAATTGGTGCGTTACATGGGTAGTTCCTTAACAGGTATGACTTATATTTTTGATGAACCCAGTACAGGAATGCATCCAAGAGACGTGCATCGCATGACCAGACTTCTGAAAAGTCTAAGGGATAAGGGAAATACAGTGCTGGTGGTGGAGCATGATAAGGATATTATTTCCATTGCAGATGAGGTAATTGATGTAGGACCGCTGGCCGGTAAGGCTGGTGGGCAGATTCTTTTTCAGGGAAGTTTTCAGCAGCTTCTGCTGTCAGGAACACTGACCGGAAATGCCATGCAGGAAAATCTGCCAATCAAAATGAAACCGAGAACTCCAACTCATTTTCTTCCGATCCGAAATGCAACACTGCATAATCTGAAAAATGTATCGGTGGATATTCCGCTGGATGTACTTACGGTGGTAACGGGTGTTGCAGGTTCCGGTAAGAGCACATTAATTCGAGATGTGTTTGCAAGGCAGTATGCGGAACGGGTGGTGCTGGTGGATCAGTCCCCGGTAACAGCTACCGGACGTTCTACTCCGGCTACTTTTCTGGGATTTTTCGATGAAATCAGAAAGGTCATGGCATTGGAAAACGGTGTGGATGCTTCACTCTTTTCCTTTAACAGTAAAGGAGCATGCCCGGTGTGCAAGGGACGTGGTGTGATTATAACCGAGCTGGTATTTATGGATCCGGTAACAACAGTATGTGAAGCTTGTGAGGGCAGCAGATACAGTAAGGAAGCATTATCCTACCGATACCGGGGCAAAAATATCATGGAGATTTTGCAGATGTCGGCACAGGAGGCAAATGAGTTTTTTGCGGATCATCAGAAAATCAGTAAGATGTTGAAGGCGATGATTGAGGTCGGGCTTCCCTATCTTTCACTGGGACAGCCTTTGTCTTCGCTGTCCGGAGGCGAACGGCAGAGAGTAAAGCTGGCAAAATACTTAAACAGCAGGAAGGGAAATATCTATGTGTTGGATGAGCCTACTACCGGACTCCATGCATCTGACATTAAGAATATCATGAAGCTGCTGGACGGTTTTGTAAAGCGGGGCAATACAGTCATTGTGATTGAACATAATCTGGATGTGATGAAGCAGGCAGATTATATTATTGATGTGGGACCGGACGGCGGTACTGCGGGAGGAGAGATTGTTTTTATCGGAACGCCTCAGGAGATGGTGGAGCATGGAGATACCATTACGGCAGAATATTTGAGAAGATCCTTGTGAGTTAAGGCAAATATCATATATGAAATAAAAACTTATATTTTGAAGAAGACAATGAGAGTGAGGAATAAAACCCAAAAAGATAAAAAGACTATTTTTGATAACAAAAAAAGACTATTTTTAGTTGAAAGAAATTAATTGCAATGGTATGATAGATGCGTACATATGGGAAACCAGAGAGCCAGGCGGCTTACCCTCTTTTTCGGAGGGGCTAACCCTCCAGAGAAATGAAAGGAGGGCGTTGCCAATGTATATTACATACTCTGATTTGGTTCAGATTGGAATATTCATTTGCTCCCTTGTAGGATTATGCTACATGATTTTCAAGGGAAAACGAAAATAGCCGCCACTACTGCGAATAGTGACGGCTTAACATAAGTTAAGTTAATCATTTTTGAGGGTAGACCGCTTCTCTGGAGTTCCCTTTTTCATTATCAATATAACATGGCAATCACAACATTTCAAGTAAATATTGGAAGAAAGGCATTATAGGAAGGGATGTATGAAAAAAAGTATTTTAGTGAAAACAGATATGGGAGAGATTCAGTGTGACTATTTTGCATCAGAATTGATTGAAGGTGCTGAGAGAATAAATAAGTCTTTAGTTCGAATGCGCCAACTGCTGGAAGCAACCTATCCAAGAGAGCATCTGGGTAAAATAGAATACGAATTGTATACCTATGAGTCGGAGGAGATAAACGCTTTTTCTGTTGAAAAGGATGGCTGCTATGTGATTGCATTTTCTACAGCCATGTTTCTGCAGTTTTATAAGAGATTGAAAAATTTATTTTTGGTAAAAGAGATTTGCGAATGGTTTGAAACAGAGCCAACAGAAGCGGAATATTGCGTAAATGCTGTATATGATTATATGATCTGGTTTGTTACTTTCCATGAATTTTTTCATGTAATCAATGGGCATTGTAAGTATCTGTCTGAGAGGGGATTATTCTATGCCGAACAATCAAGGGAGCAGGTGTCTGATGATAATTTACTTTTTCAAACGCTGGAAAGCGATGCCGATTATAGCGCGGTAACTGCCTGTGTGCAATTCATTTTTGTACAGGCGAAAAACAGTGGTGCGTTTGACGACAGTGTTGATGAGGATAAAAGATGCCTATTGATTAAAGTAGCTGAGGCAGAAGTGATTTATCTGGGATTTGCCGTGTATCATACATTTTTATTGTTCTCGTGTGCTCAAAAAGAAAAAATGACAGATTGTGTTAATACAATGCTGAGATATGATCATCCATATGCAAGTATTCGGATGGCATATTCCTTTATGGCAATAACATATCAGCTGGGATACTTCCTGAAAATGGATGAGATAGTAATACTGCTTCGGAAAATAGACGAGATTTGTATCGCATATGACCGTATATATTATGCGGAAGAATCGTTTGAAAAATCCTTAGTTTCGCTGGCATTTACCGAGAAGGGGGTACAGCATATTATGTTATTGCATAATGGTTGGAATAATTTGGTTGAGGACTTGAGAAAACATGCACATATAAATCTGGAAAGAAAAGAAGAACTTGACCAGTTGAATTATTGGGTAAATGACGATGGAACAATGATGAAGGTATAATGATTCGTGTTCACATTTTTTTCACAAAAAAATTAGCACTCACCACTTGACAGTGATAATTATAGGTGTTATATTACAACTATAACAAGAGGAAAGGAAAAGACCTCAAATAAAAGGCATAATTGTCTATGAAAGAATGGAGGAATGACTTATGTTAATGCCTAGTATTTTTGGAGAAAACTTATTTGATGACTGGATGGATTTTTCATTTCCCGATATTGACAGGAAACTGTATGGAAAACATGCAAAAAATGTGATGAAAACTGATATAAGAGAAATGGAAGACGGATATGAGGTGGCGGTGGATCTGCCGGGATTTAAGAAAGATGAAGTTCAGCTTCAGCTTGAAAATGGTTATCTGACAATTTCAGCAGCCAAGGGACTTGACAAGGACGAAAAAGATAAGAAGGGTCGTTTCCTTCGTCAGGAGCGTTATGCAGGAGCAATGAGCAGAAGCTTTTATGTAGGAGAGGAACTGACACAGGAAGATGTGCATGCGAAGTTTGAGCATGGTGTTCTTAAGATAGATCTTCCGAAGAAGAAACCTGAAATTGAACAGAAGGATGATCGTTATATTGCGATTGAAGGATAATGTACAGTATCATAAACATAGCCTGTGATAACGATTGAAATGAAAAGCAGTTTACCTGTAAAGAAAGCAGGCAGACTGCTTTTTCACTTGTAACTGATGAGCTCTTTACATATTTCATAGAACTTATCGGAATAAGCGCTTTTCTTCTCCCATATAAAATCAAATTCATGCTCCATTTGAAAATCACTGAGTTTAATTTCTTTTAGCCTTTGCTTCTGTATTTGCTTTTCGGCTGCAATTCTATAGAGAAAGGAAATCCCACAATCTTTTTCCAAAAGACCGATAATTGTGTGCATGTTTTCCACTTCCGTAAAATGCACAAATTCTGATAAGGAAATTCCTTTCGCTTCAAGATTCCTTTCAAGAATGTTTCTTGTTCCGGAACCCTTTTCTCTTATCAAAAGTCTTTCACCCAAAAGGTCTCTTAATTTTTTGGGAGTACCATGCTTGAATTCATGATGGATTGCACATATGGCAACATATTGTTCAATACTGTAATTTACATGTTCATATTCTTCTTTAGGATAATAACCTTCAACCAAGGCGAGGTTTATATCGCCATACTCCATCATTTTTAATAAGTCCTGTGTATTTCCAAAATGAATATGAACATTTATATTTGGATGGTTTTTCAGGAATTCTGCTAATGGAGCTATGAGTGCATATTCGCCCACTGTCATGGTTACTCCAATTGAAAGGCTGGATATGTCCGAAGAGGATGTCTGAATTTCCTGTTTTAACATCTTTTCATCATTGCACAAGGTTTCAAGTCTGTTATAGAGAATCTTTCCGGCAGAAGTAAGGTGTAATTTTTTATTTTCGTAGATAAAAAGCGGTGCTTGGTAATATTGCTCAAGGTATTTAATGTGTTGAGAAACAGCAGGCTGCGTAATGTTTAATTCCTCCGCAGCTTTGGTGTAATTCATGTGTTTGCAAACACACAAAAAAGTTTCTACTCGAAAATCAAGCATAGATAATCATTCCTTTCTCATGTTTCTATACTTATTCTATTATAATTATTTCTTATTGTATACAAAATATTTATAATTTTTCATTTGGAATACAAACCAATATAATAACATTTGAAAATAAATTCAGAAAGGATTTAGTTATTATGTCATATGTAAAAAAATTTGTAAATGTTATTCCCGGTTTTGTAATCGCCCTTGGGATTGCTGTTATTGCCAAATTACTTGAAAGTCTCCTCCCTATTCACCTTATAGGAGCATCGGTGATTGCCATGTTCATTGGAATGGTGATCAATGCTTTTCATCAACCGGGAAACATGATGGCCCCCGGAATAAAATTTACGTCAAAAAAGATATTGAAATTTGCCATTATACTACTTGGTGCAAGTTTAAATATTGCAACAGTTCTTACCGTTGGACGCAATTCCCTTTTGGTCATGATCTTTACCTTGGCTACATGTTTTGGGCTTGGATATCTATCAGGCCGACTTTTGAAACTTAACTGGAAAATGTCCAATCTCATTTCAGCCGGAACGGGTATCTGTGGCGGTTCTGCCATTGCTGCCATTGCGCCTGTGATAGAAGCCGAAGATATTGACATTGCTTTTGGGATGTCAGCAACCTTTCTCTTTGATATGGTGATGATTGTTCTGTTCCCTATTTTTGGCAAGTCACTTGGACTTTCAGATGTGATGTACGGACTTTGGTCAGGAACTGCTGTTAATGATACCTCCAGTGTTGTTGCTGCGGGATTTGCATTTAGTGAAGCAGCAGGCAATTATGCTACAATGGTTAAACTTACCAGAACATTGGCGATTATTCCCACGGTCATCACATTTGCCCTGGTTAATATGCATCTTAAGAAAAAAGCAAACCAGACCGCTCAAAATGAGAAGATTAATGTAAATATGAAATCCATTATTCCTTGGTTTATTTTGGGTTTCCTTGCAATGTCATTACTCAACAGTGTTGGAGTGATTCCTGCGGCAGTTTCTTCTGTGTTAAAGGAAATAAGCAAATTTCTTATGGTTGCGGCTTTAGCTGCCATAGGATTAAATACAAATTTCAAGGAAATGAAAAAGGCAGGGCCGGCGCCCATGATTCATGGTTTTATTATTTCTCTGCTGGTCGTGCTTGTTGCTTTAGGCGTAATTATTTTTGAACGCAATGTAGGAATGCT
>JAQXYZ010000152.1 GCA_029226935.1 Bacillota bacterium
CTCTCCTGCAATCAGTAATTGGAATGTGAAGAACAACCAGGGTGTTGAGGTAAAGCCCAGCGCAGACGTACTTTGCCGTCTATCTGAACACTTCCACGTCACAACTGATTATCTTCTGGGTCTAAGTGAACTTAGAAACCCTGCACCTCCTATGACCATAACAGAGGAAGAACGTCTGCTGCTGGAAGCATACCGTACCGCCACCGTACAGGGACGGTTCAATATCATCCAGGTCTGCATGAATGAGAAAGGAAAAGGGGAAGCCGTAGGGGTTGCAGGATAATAGATTTAACGGAATGGAGGAAGAACCATGTATGAGGAAATAAAAACAGCCTGCCTTTACGTTAGATATTCCAGTGCAAACCAGACGGAACAATCTATCGAAGGGCAGACCCGTGTATGTAAAGATTTTTGTAAGCGGCACAATATCAAGATTGTAGAGATTTATGCTGACCGTGCCACGTCAGCCAGTAAGGACATAGAGAAACGTGTGAACTTTCTCAAGATGATCAAGGACTCCGAGAAGGGAAACTTTGACGCAGTGATTGTCTATAAACTGGACAGATTTTCCCGTTCCAGATATGACTCAGCCAACTATAAGTACCGCTTGAAGCGTAACGGTGTTCAACTGATCTCAGCCACGGAGAACATTTCGGATGACCCAGAAGGTATCATCCTTGAGTCTGTACTGGAAGGTATGGCTGAGTTCTACAGTGCGGAACTCTCCCAGAAGATCAACCGTGGTCTAAGGGAGTCAGCCTACAAGCACAACTCCATTGGTGGTTCAATTCCTCTGGGTTATAAGACAGTAGATAAGAAGCTGGTCATAGATGAGGACTCTGCCCCTATAGTCCGGGAAGCGTTCAATATGTTCGCAGAGGGTCACACCATTGCTGAGATATGCAGACTGTTCAACGCTAAAGGCTACAAGTCCTCAAAGGGTACAAAGTTTGGTAAGAGTTCCTTTACCAAGATATTCAGAAATGAGAAGTACATAGGCGTGTACAAGTTCCATGAGTACAGGGCAGAGGACGCAGTACCAGCCATCATTGATATGGACTTATGGAACCGTGTACAGAAAAGGCTTGCTGCTTCCTACAAGACACCACCTGGAACCTTCAAGGCAAAGCATATCTACCTGCTGTCTGGTAAACTCTTTTGTGGTCACTGCGGGTGTAAGATGAACGGTAACAGTAATGGAAGTAATGGATACGCCTACTATGAATGTTATGGAAAGAAGAACCTTCACAAAGACTGCCGTAAGAAGAACCTCAAGAAAGACTTTATTGAAAACATCGTAGCCCAGGACGCACTCTCCTTGCTGACCGATGAACGTATAGAGGAAATTGCAACAATAGCCCTTAACGCCAATCGTGTAGACGTGGAAAGCACCACAGATCTTGTAGCCCTCAAAGGCAGACTGCATGAAACCCAGGTTTCTCTCAACAATCTACTGAAAGCTATTGAGTCTGGTCTTGCCCCGGATACCCTGGTCAAACGTATGGCTGAGTTGGAGAAAGAGAAGAAAGTCATTGAGGAAGAAATGCGAAAGGAAGAAAGCAGCGTAGTATTCCTTGATAAAGAACAGATCATCTACTGGCTGGAACAGTTTAAGGAAGGAAGCCTTGAAGATGATGACTTCAAGCGTACACTGATTGATCTGTTTGTGAACTCTGTTACGGTCTGGGATGATGACCCGGACGGCTTCTATAAGATCAGTATTGCGTACAATCTTACCTCACTGAAAACAAAGACCTACCGCCTAAATAAAGACGGTAGGTCAGAGTCGGATATAGAACTCACTGCACCACATAGGGAAGACCAAACAGATTTGCCAGAGAGGTATTCTGATAGCCTGTTTCCATCATCCTTACATGAGGAACAAATTCCCCTGACATATAGAAGCTGGTAAGCTGAATGCCATATGTATAGTCCTTAATCTTTTCAAAAATTCCATAAGCAATACGGTCCGTGGTATCTCCGTTTTCCCTGCCCGGAAAGCCCCGGTTAATATCCATATCCTCTACACCAAAAAACCTTTTGCCTACATTTAATCCCATTTCGTTAATTACAGGAATAACCATAATCCGCTTATTTGCGTTTATGCACCCATTGGCTTCCAGTTCCTTCAGCGCCCGTACCAGCTGTGAACAAATATACATTTGCTGCATTTCATTTCCTCTGACAGAGCCCAGAATACATGCCGCAGGTTCTCCCTTTCCAAAGCGATAACCCCAAATGACCATATTCTCACGATAGGGAGACTTGACCGTATAAATTTCCTCTTTGTACATTACCTATTCCTCCCCTATTCCTGTCAGTATCCTCGCCAGAAGACAGCCTTCCCTCACAAAGGGATATTCCCGCAAAGTAAATACCAGACCGCTCTTTTCTGCCCTGATTTCTTCGAGAATCTTTCCCTCTAAGGGGTCCACAATTTTTCCCAGATTATCGCCTTTCCTGACATAATGATTGTGCTCTATCGCAGGAAGAAAAACACCGGTAATCCGAGAGCGTATGAACTCTACCTCCCCATCAGTGGAGATAGCAGGGTACTGGATTTCCCCTATCGCTCCATCCCACATTTCCATTTTCTTCATGAGATGAAAAATACCTTCAACCACCTGTTTTCCATATCCCCTGTCAATTCTGGTTCCCACTCCCATTTCTACCACCATGGAAGGAACCCCCAGCATATTCATGGAATGAGTCAATGTAGATTCATGAACTGTTGCAGAAGCATTGGTCCAAACCATATCCGTATTTAAAAGCCTGGCATAAGGAAGAAGCTGATCCGCAAATTCCTCACTAACCCTTACCTGTGGAATTTCCTTTACAAAAATATCGCTTGCATGTACATCCAGACACATATCTGCCCCTGAAATATCATCAACAATTGCAGCCGCCACCCGCTCCATGGTTGTCCCGTTTCTCTTCCCCGGGAACATCCTGTTCATATCCATATTTAATTTGGGAATTTTTCTGTCTGCAATGTCAAGTCCCAATGGATTTAATGCCGGATAAATATCTACCGTACCCTTAAGCTGATCCTTTTCTTCCTCAATCCGTCGTGCCACTTCATAACAGATATACTGTCCTTCAAATTCATCCCCATGAATACCGGTCACAATAGCCAGCCTCTTTGAAGAAGGCTCCCTGCCCATAACTCTGTTTTTCTTAATGACCAGTCGTTCCCCCACCGGAAGTTCAATTGAAAAAACCTCTTCTACCATGTTCATTTCCTTTCCAACTTGCCGTAAACCTGCAAAAAGCCTCAAGTCTTCCCACTTGAAGCTTTTATTTCTCTTATAAGCTAATCCTCTGCAATTAACCCCTGCATCACATACATAATCTCTCTGTCCACTGCCGCTTCAGAAACCCCTCTCGTCTGGGATGAAATTTTCAATCCTTCCAGAACATACATAATATTTCTTGCAGTGCCTCTTGAATCAGCACAATAGAACTCCCCATTCTCCACTCCGGCATCAATCAGCTTCTCAATGATATATACTGCCGCATCAAACTGCTTTTTTAGAAGATTATTCTTTGCCGGCATCTGATGTGCAAAAAAATATTCATAAATTGCCTTATTAAGAGAAGATTTTCTATTGAGAATTTCCTTCTTCTGTTCCTTCAGGAATAATGCAAGGATGTCAGATGGCATAACCTCCTCCGGGTTACTCCCCGCAAACACATCCTCACTATCCTCCTGTTCCATTCTAAGCACTTCCTCAAAAAGTTCTCTGGTATTCTGAAAGTAAAGATAAAGCCCTCCACGGCTGATTCCACATGCTTCCACAATATCCTTCATAGTAACTTCTCTGTAGCCCTTTGTACAGAACACTTCTCTTGAAGTTTCGACAATGTACCTTTTTTTCTGTACCGATTTGTCACTCATTCCCTATTACCCCTATGCCAGCGGCTGATCCCAAATATCAAGTAATTCTTTAACACGCCTTAATCCATGCAGAAAAACGCCGTTCTCCACTGCTTTAGACCAGAGCACACCCTTTGTCATTCCTCCCAGCACATACTTTGCCATAATACCAAAAATAATCTCTATATCCTTGAGTTCGGTCTGATCAATCCATTTAAGCTCATCCTGTTCATTTCTGATACCACACTGGGAATATACGTACACATAGTTGCGATCCATCAACCCGGTTCTCTGCATTTCCTTCACAAATCCCAGAAGCGTACTGTCATATACGGGAATCGGGACAGAATTACTTGGACGATCATCCCCTGTGTAGCTCTGCATTGCCTTCATTCCTACCTTCTGCTCAAACCATGGTATATACCGAAACAGCTCCCCCATTGCCGAACGATATTTCTTGACCATTTCCTGTCTGTAAATATTTTCATTCTCCATAATCTTATATCCCTTCCCAACACTAACCGCTCATGTATAACCTAACTACATACATATACACTTATCTTACCATAAATTCCAAAAATGTACACTGTCAAAAATATTTGAAAAATTATCAAAAGTGGATTTTTTTCAAGTTTTTTTTCGAATCTAGTCATTTCCTGCTAATATATTGTTATCTTTAATCAAAATACTTATAGAATTTAACATTTTACGACAATATAATAATAACAGAGTTGAAAGACGGAAGTCAACTCGAGCTAATTAGCAATTCCGGAAGAATTCCCCTTTTACACAAGCAAAAAGCCCCGAGATTTTTCTTTGGGCTTTTTGTTTACCATTAATTATAAAAACTTCTGTTATCTGGATTTGCCTGCATCACTTCAGAAGCACTACCGAATACCCCGGCATCTTCATGGTATTCTCACTCAGTGATGCTTCATTTTCATCCACATATAATCCCGACGTAATTCCTTGCACCTCTCCCTGAATTTCTGTCAGATTAACTTCCCTCTCTTCCGGCGAAATATTACAGAAGATATACAACATCTCATCCTCATAGCTCTTTGAAAATGCCGCCAGTGTTTCATCTGAATACGTCTCCAGATTCTCCACTTTCCCTTTTACAATCGTTGGGAAAGCATTTCTTATCCTGATTGCTTTTTTATAATAGTTGTAAATAGAATAGGGGTCCTCTCTTTGTACCTCCAGACTATGATACTTCATTTTTACATTGTCCATATCTGCAGGACCAGCACACATTCCCGGTGCATTTTTATCTTCAGAAAAATACATGGGTGCACGCTTATTTTCGTCCTTTCCTGCGCCCTTCATTCCCAGTTCTTCTCCATAATAGACAAATGCACTTCCTGTCATCAAAAGGTTTAATGCTCCTGCAAGCTTGGTCTGGGAGGGAGAATTTTCCCCTGCATAATACCCTGCACTCCTACCCATATCATGATTGGTATAAAAAGGTGCATCAATATAGTTCGGATTATAGGATGCAAATTTTTCCTGTATACTTTGGAGGGACATGCTATAAGACGAAGCATCACGACTTCCTCTTACCACATTGGCAATCATACCGTCACTGTCTGCAAACGCAAAGTCAAAAAGACTGTCAATACCACTCTTATAATATCCTGCATAAGTGTTTAAATCCGTCCATGCCTCTCCTACCAGATAGGCATCCGGCTTTTTAGCTTTTACCATATCAACAAACCATGTAAGGATTTCAATGTTCGCATCGTTTGCACCGGACTCGAATTCTTTAATCGCATCCAGTCGGAAGCCCCCCACGCCCTTATCCAGCCAAAACTCCACAATAGAAGAAATCTCTTCACGCAACTGCTCATTATAGAGATTTAAATCCGGCATACCGTAATAAAATTGTGCCTCATAGTACCAAATATCACTTTCCGGCACAGCACAGTAACCGGCTTCCTTTTCTCTGCTGAAATGATAGTAATCTATATAAGGGCATTCCTCTACAGATGGTTCCTTATCTCCAAGCTCTTTCAGATAGCTGCATGCTTCCTGAAACCATGGGTGCTCCGAGGAACTATGATTCAGAACCAAATCAATAATTACTTTGATTCCCCTTTTGTTGCACTCCTCCATCAAGGTTTCGAAATCATCCATGGTCCCATAAGCAGGATCAATCTCATAGTAATCTGTTACATCATACTTATGATAAGACGGTGAGGGCATGATGGGCATAAGCCATATTCCGTTACAGCCAAGGTCCTCCGTTGTCTCCGGGTTCCCATCATTAATATAATCAAGCTTTTCTGTAAGTCCTTTTAAATCCCCAATTCCATCTCCGTTCCCATCAAAAAAGGAATAGACAAACACCTCATAGTAGGTGCGATAGTTATCTTCCATGGAAATTTCAACAGGAAGCAGAGTTTCCTGTTCCTTTCCTTCCGCACTTACCATTTCAGCTTCTTTAGGAACATCAGTTGTTATTGCACCACAGCCGGACAAGAAAATAATCAAACTCATAGTCAATGCCCAAAATTTTATTCCCGACCCTCTGTTTTTCAATTTCATCTCTCCTCCTCTTAAATGAAAGCTAAAAGCCCGGGAAGCAGCTCCAACCAAGAGACCGACTTCCCGGGTTTTTAAAGATACATACATCTGAAACCACTAATTAACCTTTGACAGCTCCACTCATACCTTCTACATAGAATTTCTGAGTCATCAGGAACAGGATGGCAATCGGAATAGATACCAATACAGCGCCTGCTGCGAAAGAAGTATACCAGTTATCGATATATTCTTTTTCAAGCATCTTCCAAAGACCAATTGATACCGTATAATACTTTGCATCCGCACGACAGATAACCTTTGCGAAAAGGAAGTCTATCCATGGTGCCATAAAGGACGTCAAAATTGTATATACAATGATTGGTTTACTCAAAGGAACTGTAATATTAGTAAAGATTTTCCATCTGGTAGCCCCATCTATAATAGCAGCCTCGTCAAGCGCCTTGGGAATGGTATCAAAAAATCCCTTAGCAACATAGAAATTCAAACCAGTTCCGGCAGAGAATACCACAATCAACGCAATAGGAATCATGGAACCCTCTGACATATTCAAAGCCTTCAGGATATAATATACTGCAATCATGGACATGAAGCCCGGGAATAATCCCAAAATCATTGCCACATTCATAAAAGGCTTTCTCATCTTAAAACGCATTCTTGACATACAGTAAGAAACGGAAAGTACAAAAATGGTTGAGATGATACAGGTAAATATTGCAATTACAAAGGTATTTCTGAACATCAACGGGAAATTTAAAATTGTAGTATCAGTAAACAGTTTAATGTAATTGTCCAAAGTATAGGATTTCGGGAAAAAGGTAGTTACATAAGAACCCTTTTCTGCCCTGAAACTGGTAAGAACCACCCAAAAAATCGGCAGTATCCATATAAAAGCAAGAATCGCCAAAATCACATGTACAATCACATTAACAATTTTTTTACGCACTTTTGCACCTGTTGTAAGTTCTTTCTTCTTTCCAGTCATTACATGAATCCCTCCTCGTCTTTATAGGATGCGGTGTTCCGATAAGTTGCCAGAGCCACAATGGCAAGGACAATAAAGGTCATGATACCGATAACGGCACCTAAGTTATAGTAGTTCTTGTCAATGGTCAGCTTATACAGCCATGTAACCAAAAGATCCGTCTTTCCTGCGGTATCACCAACACCGGTAGGATTACCTCCTGAGAGCAGGAAGATAACGTTAAAGTTATTTACATTACCTGTAAACTGGGTAATCATGTAAGGAGTCATAACAAACAGCATATACGGCAAAGTAATCTTAAAGAATACCTGGACTGCATTTGCACCATCAATCTTGGCAGCCTCGTAAAGCTCTCCGGGAATATTCTGCAGGATACCTGTAACCTGCAATAAGGTGTAAGGAATACCTACCCAAAGGTTGATGATGACAACGGTTGCTCTCGCCCACGTCGCACTTGAGAAGAAAGGCAGTGCCATATCAATAATTCCGTATTTCAAAAGCAATGTATTTACAATACCGGTTGGTTGCAGCATACTTCTCATAATCAAGAGGGATACGAACTGGGGCACAGCGATGGAAAGTACAAAACAAAATCTCCAAAAAGCCTTGCATTTCGTGTCTTTACGATTGATTACAATTGCAAGAATCATACCAAAAATAAAGTTCAGACCTGTTGCAAGGACTGCCCAGATCAGAGTCCAGCCCAATACCGAATAAAACTGTCGTCCGATGCTGTCGCCAAAGTTTAATATCTTCGCAAAGTTTGCCAGCCCAACCCAGTCAAACAAAACCAGATGCTCGTCAACCTTGCTGTAATTGGTAAATGCCATCGCAATCATAAAGACAAGCGGCAGGATGGTAAATACCAAAATTCCCATCAAGGGTGCAGCCAGCAACAATTTATATAAATTTTGATCAAACAAACTCTTAATGTCTTCTTTAAATGTTTTTAAGTGCTTCCCATTCTTTGCAAGCACTTCTGCCTGATAAGAGCTCTTTACAGACTCCCTCCAGACAAGAATAAACGCTAATGTAATAAAAACGGTACAGATTCCATATAAAAGGAGCAGCAGTGACTGATCTCCTGCTGTATACTCATAAATACTCTTCTTTTCATTCCATACCTTTTCCTGTTCTCTCCAACCAAGAGAAGGAAGCATGGACAAATTATAAATTCCTGATTTAATCATAAACCAGATATAGGCTGCTTCCACAAGCAGAAAACAAATCCCCTTCCCAATCTGCTTATGTGCAATATTCCCAAGCCCCATAATCAGCATGGATAATTTTGTTATAAAATCTCCCTTTGTTACTGCATTTGTTACAGTATAAGGTGTTGCAAACTCTTTGTTATTTCCAACTTTAGCTTTCTTCACCTTGAACCTCCTACCTTCTTAAATAAAAAGACATCCAAGATGCCCGTAAACGGGCATCCCGGAGTCAATTCTTATTTTATGATATACTGAATGATTTACTGAGCAACGTCTGTGTTCATTGCAGTATTCATTTCTTCTGTCTTTTCAGCTGCATTGTCATGTGTAACATCACCAGCGATGATTGCTTTACCCATGTTCTCAGCAGGTGACCAGTAGTTACCCATGCTGGAAACAAGAGGCTGCATCATGGAAGTATTCTTCATAACTTCTGTTACAGCAGTTGCAATCGGATCATCAGCAAGTACAATGTTTACGTTTGTAGGAAGGATGTTTCTCATTTCATAATGAGCTGTCTGAGCTTCTTCACCTGCAAGGTAAGCAGCTAAAGCCATAGCAACCTGCATATTTTCTGTGCTAGGGTTAACACCGATTGCCTTGGAGCCCATGAAGGACTTCATCTGACCTGCTGTACCATTGATTGTAGCGGTAGGAAGTGCTGCAACACCCATGTTGTCGCCAAGAGCTTCCTGTACACCAGCTGCATCCCATGTACCAGAGAAGATTGCATTTACAGAACCATCACGAAGACCTGCAATACCAGCGCCATCGGCATCGTTGATGAAGTTAGGATTTGCTGCAAGGTCTACAAGGTAATCTGTTACGGCTGCACCAGCTTCTCCACCAAAGTTGATACCAGCTGCTTCGTCAGTACCGTTTCCATACAGAGTACCGCCGTTAGCTGCGTAGAAAGCTGCGATATACCAGGAGTTAGATAAGGGGAAAGAAACCTTTCCTTTCTCTAACATTGTTTCAAGGCTCTTAACATCGTCTTCTGTGAAGACGCTCTTGTCATAATACATAAACCATGTATTAGATGTGAAAGGGAATGCATAAACTGCATCGTTGTAGGTAACAGATGCTACGATAGATTCAGAGTTGGTAGATGTAACCTGGTCTAAGTAGCTTCCGCCAAGTTCTGCCAATGCGCCAGCAGCTACAAGGTCAGGAATATTGTCGTTTGCTAACATATATACGTCAGCTGCGCCTTCAACGTCCTGTGTTACGTTTGCTTTTGCTTCACCTTCAGGACATACACCATATTCAAATGTCAATGTCCAGTTAGGATGCTCTGCTGCAAACTTTTCGCACATAGTAGGAAGCCAGTTTCCATTTTCTTCTGCCTGGTCTTCTGAAGGACCCCAAACAGTAATGGTTGCTGTAATAGCTTCTTCTTCCTCCTCTGCAGGAGCTTCTGCTTCTTCAGCGGGTGCTTCTGCTGCTTCTTCTGTTGCTTCGGTTGCTTCTGCAGGTGCTTCTGCTGTTTCCTTGCTGCCGCAAGCTGCTAAAGAAGCTACCATAGCAGATGCCAAAAGTACTGCTAAAACTTTCTTTTTCATAATTCTTTTCCTCTCCTTTTTTGATTATGATTGATGTACTTTTATATAAAATGCGTTACCACATCTTATACCATAAGAATTTTATATGACATTATTCTACCATTTTTTTATCTTCTGTACAAGAGTGTCATTGTTCTAATCCATGTACGTCGCTCTTCACTCAAGCTGTCTCTTAAAGTACGCCATCTCCAGTTGCTCCCTACAGTAGAAGGGAAGTTCATGCGAGCCTCGTTGCCAAGCTTAAGCAAATCCTGCATCTGCATAATTACAATGTCAGCCACGCTTCCATAAGCACAGCGAATGATTGCATCCGGTATTTCATCTTTCTTCTCTATTCTAAGATACTCATACAGGAAAGCCAGTTCGTATTCCGTCTTATCACGGAAATATCCCACCACAGTTTCATTATCATGGGTTCCGGCATATACCACCAGATTTCCGTCCTCATAATTATGCGGGAGATGCTCGTTGGCAGTATTTCCATCAAACGCAAACAACAGAATTTTCATTCCCGGCCATCCTGTCTTTGCAAGGAGCTTCTTTACCGCCGGAACAGCCACTCCTAAGTCCTCCGCAATAATGCGGTTCTTACCCAGAGTCTTTTCAATCATATCCGTCAGTTTTTTCCCGGGACCCTTGTTCCATTTGCCGTTTCTGGCATTTACATCCTCTGCCGGAATGCTGTAATATCTTGCGACACCAATAAAGTGGTCAATTCTGATAATATCAAACAGATTGCCGTTGGCTTTCATCCTTCTCTGCCACCATGCATATCCGTCCTTTTCCATTTTATCCCAATCGTAAAGGGGATTTCCCCATTTCTGTCCATCATCTGAAAATGCATCCGGCGGACAGCCTGCAACCTCTGTAGGTCTTCCGTCCTGCCCCAATTTAAATTCGCTCCGGTTCGCCCAGACATCTGCGCTGTCCAAAGCTACATAAAGAGGAATGTCTCCGATAATCTGAATTCCATTCTTATTTGCATATTTCCTTAGTGCTGTCCACTGTTCAAAAAATTTATACTGTAAAAACTTCCAGAATAAAATCTGTTTCTTCAATGACTCCCGGTATCTGTCCAGAGTTTCTTTCTCCCGATCCCGAAGTCCCTCTTCCCATGATAGCCATTCCCGACCATTCATTTCATTCTTAACTGCCATGTAAAGGCTGTAATCCTCCAGCCACTCACCATTTTCCTCACAAAAATCCTTAAATGCCTTCTGTTTCGTATCAAACCTTTCATATGCACTCTTAAGGACTTCAAAACGATTCTCATAAATCAGTTGATAATCAATGTCATCCTTTTGATCTCCCCACTGATAAAAATCTACCTCTTCCTGTCTGAGGAGTCCCTCTTCTATCAGTATATCAAGATCAATCAAATAAGGATTTCCTGCAAACGCAGAAAAAGACTGGTAAGGACTGTCGCCAAAACTTGTAGGACCGATAGGAAGCACCTGCCAATACTTCTGGCGAAGATCGACCAGCATATCTACGAATCTGAAAGCATCCTTTCCCATAGTTCCAATTCCATATGGTGATGGGAGGCTTGTTACCGACAATAAAATACCGGCTCCTCTGGTCATTCTACTATTCTTCACTTCTCTGCCGCTCCTCGTCGTTTTCGAAAAATTTCGTTTTTATATTACCAATGTAGCATTTTGCTTTGATTTTGTCAATATTTTTATCGAATCTAGATAGTGTAAAGTTGTTGTTGGTTGGAAATAAGTAAGATACCCCTTAAAGAGTTGTTCCATGAATACAATGATTTGATTTATTTCCAACATTTTACATTTGGTAACAACCATTTGTCAAAACATTAATAAAACTAATAAT
>JAQXYZ010000153.1 GCA_029226935.1 Bacillota bacterium
GACTATAGTAGTCCTTGTCATACCTAATTGTTTTGCTACAAATTCCTGTGAAAGTTTCAATCCTTTACGTACTTGTTTTAATCGTTCATTCATATTCTTCATTCTCCTTTCATCAGTCTCTATATACTATACTACCAACAGATTGATTTTGCAACACAAAATGTCAGAATTTGTGACATTTTATTTCTGTCAAATTTGTTATTATTTTGAATACTTCAAAAAATCATATGCAATAATAATTCTCAAGCCCTATGAATAAACTGTCACCTTAACCACACAAATAAGTATTGTTAAGATGGTGCTATGCTTGACACCAGGTTTCTAAATCTTGATTTATAACACCCGGCTTCGTATTGTTACAATTCAAAACCGATAGTTCACAATTCTTGACAATAGAAAATCTCATTTTCTATTGTATACATTTGTTTTTCCACTTTTGTTGAACGATACACTATTTTTTTACGGGTAAATCAAGTTTTATTTTTCTTCGTTTTTTGACATCATAACTCCTTTAATGTTGTAAGTTGAAAAAAGCTATTGTATATGTGATATGTACCCTCCTTACTGGACAAAGTAAGTTCTTCGTCTTGCGAAGTCCTGAACAATGCAACATTTTTTATTGCAAAGTTAATCTCTTTTCTTGAGATAAAAGACACAAGCCCCACCGTACCAATCATGCTCATAAGCACATCATGGTATGCTACCTTACTTCTTTCATTTGTTTTATCATAATCTTGCTGACTTATTTTATTAGGAGAATCCATTCTGTCATCAAATCACCTATAATTAGGAATGCATTTTCTCCCCCCCTAAAAGGAAAAACAATAATGGCACCAATCATGTCTGACTGATGCCCTATAGTCCCACTAATTCTTTACCAATACACCCCGATTTATCATATCGATAATGATCAGATCATCTTCTTTCAATTTATGATGTTGTATCATAAAAGTTGACACCCTATTCTCAAGGATTTTGATATATAATCATAATCAATACGAGAACAGGAGAAACAACCTATGGCACAGAATCAAAAATCTTACGACAATGAGTTTAAAGCACAGGCTGTAAAGCTTGCACAGGAAATTGGCGGGCATAAAGCAGCTAACGAATTAGGTATTCCTAAAGGTACTATGTACACATGGATCAAAGCATTTAAGGAAGGCCGCCTCAGTGCAAATGAAGCAGTTCACACCCCCAAGAATGCTTTATCCCTTAATGATGAGCTTATCGAACTTAGGAAGCGTGTTAAAGAGCAGGATAAGGAAATACGCCGTTTAAAGGAAGAAAACGAATTTCTTGAGGAAGCAAGTGCTTTTTTCGCAGCCAGCCGTCGGAAGTCAGCAAAAAACAGAGATTAATGTTTATTGCAATTAAAACGGATGACGGCAGGATTAAGGGCAAAATTTCTTTTTATTGTAAAGTGCTTCATGTTTCCAGACAGGCATTTAACAAATACCTAAAAACAAAAGATGCTCCTTGGAAATATCAGGCACTGGCAGATGCAATGATTGATATTTGCAGCGAAGATGAATGCAATGATACATATGGAAGAATACGTATGTATCAAGCATTACAGCTTAAACAGCCGGTGGGAGTACATATTCCCGGTGAAAGAACTGTTTATCGTGTGATGGAAGAAATTGGCCTTAATCATAAACCTAAGCGTAAGCCTAACGGTATTACCAAGGCTGATAAAGAAGCACACAAATCCGACGATTTAATTAAGCGTGATTTCACAGCAAATAAGCCTCTTGAAAAGTGCATTACCGATATGACTGAAATAAAAGCTTCTGATGGAAAACTGTATATTTCAGCTATCTTTGACTGCTATGATTTAGCAGTATTAGGGCTTGCCATGGACACAAATATGAAAGCAACCCTTTGTGAACAAACTTTAGATAATGCTTGCAAAGCTTACCCTATGCTCCGTGGAGCTATTCTTCACAGCGACAGGGGTACCCAGTATACCAGCGAACTATATCGTAAAGCAATCAACAAATATGGCATTCTCCAAAGCATGAACAGTGCCGGTGGCCGATGCCATGACAATGCCAGATGTGAAAGCATGTGGGCACGCTTCAAAGAGGAATTACTTTATGGGCGTTATGACACCACCGCAATGACTGTGACACAGTTAAAAACCCTCGTCTGGAGATACTTCATCAGCTATTGGAATAACCGGAGGATCTGCTCTGCTAACGGTGGACTACCTCCGATGGTTAAACGACAGCAATACTATGCTTCACTGCAGGAGGCTGCATAAGGTCGAACATTCTTGAGAATAAAGTGTAAACCAATATTGACAATATCACTTTTACTATTAAACAATACCCTGTGCAGTCATAGCAACTGCTCAAGGTTGCACTGTACAAGCCATTTCCCGACTTTTTTGTCGCTCACGTGTAACTATCTATTGTCAGTCAATTCAAGTGATATTCCTGCTATCTCACTTTTAACTACTTTCTTCTTTCCAAAACAATAAATATTCATATATAAATGAGTGGAGAATATAGATATATTTGCACTAATATCGATATTTATTTCGAACACAACTTCACTTATTATCCTTAATTTAAGGTTTTAGATAATAAATCTTTCCATTCTTTCGAATACATCAAATCCCATTTCATGATATATTGCATACTTTTCAGCTTCCAGCAACTCACTATTTGAAAAAATTGTCATATTTTCATTTCCACTTTTTATTCCATTAAACTTCTTTGTTCTACACTCTGTTTGAACAGAACAAGATAATACTATTTCTTTAATGGTCTCTTTTTTGTACGGTACACGCACAATATACTCCTTCTCCATATTTAGCATTTCAGGAATTTGAAACCATCCTATACCTCCATCATTTTTGGAGACTTTTATGTATATAGAAAATATGTCAATTTTTCCCGTATTTCTAATACATAAATATACTGTATCCTCTTGAAAATCGTCATTTCGAAGTTTCCAAATCATTTTATCTTCAATTTTTTCTTTCATACACAAATCAATATTACAATAATTATTTTCCTGCTTCTTTGCCAATGCATTTTGTAATAAAAACAAAAAAAATTGGAATTCCAAACGTTGTATAATACAATTTTATAGATGCATCAGCTTCTCTTGTATATGCATATACCAAAATAACTAACGCAAACAACATAATCCATATCGTATCCAACTTTACAAACCATTGTTTTAACCTTTTCATAATATCCTCTCCTTAGTTCTTTTAAAAAAATTGTTCCTCTTACGTTTTCCTATTATTCATATATTGTATATCATCTTCCCCGTCTACGATGTACAATAGGCATATCCGCCACCTCTTCTGCACCACTTACATCCTCACCAAATTTAGGATTATATTCTGCAATACGCTTTTCAAATTCACTCGAATTCAATTCTTTCTGCTCTGCCGCATCCATTTTCAAAAGTTTATCCTTTAACTCCAACATTATTAATCTGACATCCTGAATTGTAATCCGATATTCATCTTGGAAAATATATTTTCTTTGCATATCCTCAAAAGCTACTTCAAACTTCTGATAATAAAATACTGCATCAAAAAGTTGAAACTCTCCAAAAGGCTTATGTGATAAATCACTACCGATTCTTAATGTCTCTTCTATCCGCTTGTAAGATAAATAATTAATAAAAGCCGCTTCATTTTTAAGCATAGCTTGTACTCTTGGCATTTCTATCATTGTTGCAATATCATACATATGTTTAGCAACATCAAAGTACTCTTCTCTTTGTACATAGAACTCTGCAGCAAGAAGCTTGTCACAAAATATTCTCTCTAAAGAAATATTTTCAATTTGAAAATCATGTAATTCATATTCATCTTTAACAGATTTCACAATATCATCCGGTAATGCATCTACTAACAAAGGATGAATCCAATTCTTCTCTGTCGGTTCACTAATTGTAAAAGAAGTAGCTTCCACTTTAACCTTTTCATATCTTTGCAACGGATCTGCGGGAACATCAAAACAGGAATCATATTGATACATTTGAGTAATGCTGCCTTTATGATTTTCATTAGCACTATTTTCTGTATCTAATCCTAAAGAATCAAATTTCTTGCTGGAATGTTCCAACATCTTCTTAGCCTGAGAATTAGAAATTCCTTTCACACAAACTGTCAAATCAATATCTTCCGAAAAGCGTTGCATAGGCGCATATATTTTATATAAGCATGTTCCACCTTTGAAATATGCCTTTATTGTATCTTGCTTACCGGCTAATTCCTCCAACATCAATGTAACATAATAATCCTTCTCAATAATATCTGCTGAAATACCACTATGCTCTGCTGCTCGTCTTATCAATAAAGCAAAATCATCCTCATGCAAATGCAGTTTCATCATTATGGAACACCTCCTCCATCTCTAAAACCATATCCAATACAAATTTGGGATATAGTTTCTTTGCCATTAATATTAAAGTTATTTCATCTAACTGTAATTGTTTCAACTGTTTCGCAAACATCTCCAAAGGCTTCGGAGCATCGCAATGATTTTTAGATAAGTAATATATTCCGTCCAATAATTGCAGATACAATCTATTCTCATTTGTAATCATTTTTCTTGGTCTCACAATGTCTATGTTAGTCAAGTTATCTAAAACATAATTATATTTGTTCGTTGTAATCTCTTTACGATTAGGAATTAATGTAGATATACCTATGGCATTATAATATGCCGGTCCAGACATATATCCCTCTCCGTTTGCCATATAAAAATTATTTGTGATTTCTACTTCTGTTGGAACCACTTTTCCCCATCTTGTATTCCAAACTATGGTATATACTCCTCGACCAACTCTTCTAATCAAATCTTTATCACAGAGACGTTTTATCTCTGTATTCAGAATCGCATATTGATTTTGATTAATTCGTAAGTTATATCTAATTTCCTGATTTGTTAAAACAGTATGCTTCTCAAAAAGAACCATAATTTCATCCTGAAACATAAAATCGCCTCCTTTGTTATTATTATACTCACTTTTTTATATTTTATCAATACTACTAATAACATTTGATAGTGTAAAGTTGTTGTTGGTTGGAAATAAGTAAGATACCCCTTAAAGAGTTGTTCCATGAATACAATGATTTGATTTATTTCCAACATTTTACATTTGGTAACAACCATTTGTCAAAACATTAATAAAACTAATAATGACAGATGCACTGTTAGTCAGGCAGAGTAAGGATTATGATGTGCTGTTGCGCATTTATAACAAATACAGTTTTTCCCTGATTGTCAGTGTCTTTCTTACTGTTCCATATGGGATATGTGCCTGCATACGTTCAATGTAACTTTCAGCCTGGTTATAGTGTTCCGCAAGTATATTTCTTAACTGCAGGTTCTGTGGCACTATACCATCCGTTCCTGTTGCTTCCAGATGTCTGTGCTCTCTGCTGTATTTAACGAGATCTATTATTGCAGCCCTACCATTGTTTCTGTCATAGCACCTCAGTTTGCTCATTCTGTCTGCTCCGGTCTGGCTCCAGCCCATTGGACGGGAACTAAGGCGGTCTGATAATACATGACTGACGTGACTTTCTGCACTACAGCCATTAACAAGCTTATTACGGAGGGTTCTTCTTACTGCTGACCAGTTACCCAGTACATACTTTCTAAGTTCTTCAATCTTTTCCGGTTTTTTAGCTGAGTTCATCATGGCTGCAGTATACGTATCGAAATTTTTTCGTGCATTTTTCAGCTTGGAATACAATAGATGCCAAAGCTCCTTTTTGACATCGTCTTTTTCATCAAGCATTTGGGCCGCTGCAGTATTAACATACTTCATCAGATGATATTTATCAGCGCAGAATACGGAGTTATCAACATACGTAACTCCAGATTTAATCCACCTGGCTCCATCGCCACTTATGAACACTCTTTTTAGTGACTCCGTATCATAGTTAGTCTCTATGAAAGAGTTAACCCTAGACCAGAGCTGTTTATTGCCCTCCTCTCCCGGATAAAGGCCGCTGAAATAGTATTTATTAACAAGTTCATAACGTCCCTCAGCATTAGCTGATTCCTGCCTGTACTCATACAGATATACAAGCTTGGATATAAAGCTGGCATTCTCATCTTCTCCATAACGGCCATGTTGTTCGGCTACATGATCTTCATCAGCCTCGATGTGAAGATATGGTACTGTTCTTGGTTTATCATATATTTTGTCCGGTATTTCATCCGCTATGGAATGTACTTTGTTCATGACTGTGGTTTTGGTTATCTCCTGTTTTGATGGGAGTACCTTTGCTGCCTCAGCATAACTGGTCTTAAGAGCTTCGCAAAGCATTAATGATTCAGCCACTTCGGTAAATCTTTCATTCTTCTCAAGGCCAATCAAATCCTCAAGAAGATGCGTAAATGTATTCTTTTCTGTCTTTGATTTATAGTACGTACAGTCAAAGGAAATGTCACCCACAGAGCTTATCAGTGTTCTTGTGTCATTTCGATGAATGGTGTAGCGTCCATTACGCCAGGAAGTGTTACGTATTGCCTGATCCATTTCAGACAGTATGGCTCCTAAAAAACCTGCTGCAAATGCATCTGTTGATGACTTGACTGATGCTTCAAGTTCGCTGAAGTTCTTGGGATTTTCAAAAAATCTTTGTTCTGCATCAAAAATAGATGTTAATAAAGTGTCAAAAAGTGATACAATGTTCATGTGAGAGTACTCCTTCTTGTTGAATGATTTTTTCGTCGAAACCATTGTATCAAAGAATGTGGATACTCTCACTTTTATTTTTTTAACAACCAACTAAAACTTTACTCTATTATCGAATCTATTTCATTTTTTACTTTTTTTAACGTATTTAATATTCTCTTTTTGTTAAAAAATACAATTTATCTTTTGAGTACATCCTATGCTTTTATTATGTATCATGCATAAGCTTCGGAATAAAGTAATTGCAAAGACTCCTTAGAATGGACTATAATGAAATGGATACCAAAAATCTCGCACTAAGATGAAAGAAAAAATATGGCTACAATTAAAGATATTGCAAACAGATTAGGAATTTCTCTTGGTACTGTGTCCAAAGGACTGAACGGGGCCAGCGACATCAGTGAAGAACTGAGACAGGCAGTGTTAGATACTGCCGTGGAAATGGGCTATATGACGAAAAAGATGAAGCAGGAGGGACATAAGAAGCTTTGTATTTTCATTGAAAACATGGATTATCTGGAGCCCGAACAGTTCGGTTACGATATTATCCTCGGTTTCAAGCAGGCGGCTTACCGCGATAACTGGCATGTGACCGTCCTGCCAATCACTCCGGCTTTTCAAATGAAAGAAAAATATGACACCTACATGTTAAAGAACGGCTATTCCGGCGGCTTTCTGGTAGGCTTTGCCCTGCAGGATGAATGGATGTCCCAGTTGGAGAACACCTCCGTTCCTACCGCTCTCTTTGATAACTGCATTAAGAGAAATCCCAATGTTTCGTACATCGGTACAGACAGTTTTGAAGGGATCGAGTTTGTTATCGAACACCTGATTTCTCTGGGGCATCGCAGGATTGCTTTTTTAAATGGATCTCTTCACTCCATGATTACCGAACATCGTCAGCAGGCCTTTTATGACAGTATGCAGGCACACGGTCTGCCGGTGGAGGATTATTTTGTGGCAAACGGCTACTATGTAATTGAATCTGCAAAATTTTCTCTGCCCACCTTTCTGGAACATGGTGCGACAGCAGTTGTATGTGGCAGTGATGTAATTGCTTATGGTGTAATTGAGGAATGCAAACAGAGAGGCTTACGTGTTCCGGAAGATATCAGTGTGGTAGGCTTTGATGACCTTCCCCCTTCTGCTAAAACGGAACCTCCGCTTACCACGGTGCGTCAGGATCGAATCGAACTTGGTAAATGTGGCTACATGGCATTGCGCGGTCTGATTAATCATGTATCAATTAGCAAAACTCTTTTGCGTCCGCACTTTGTTGAGCGCAACTCCACCTCAAAGAGAATTGAAGAGCAATAAAAAATACCGGCGGATAGCCGGTATTTTTAACAGGGGCAGTAGGAATCGAACCCACATCGACGGTTTTGGAGACCGCTGTTCTACCTTTGAACTATGCCCCTTTATCAGTGGACTTAAAGCCACCGAATGATATTATATCTCATGAGTCAGTTATCTGTCAACATGTTTTTATCAATACATCAGATAATCCTTTGTATCCTCCTCGATAATCCGACTATATTCCTGAACTTCCTTAGAAGGTGTATAATCTTCCTCCCCAAAAAGAACTTCATGCAGTTTTACCACATTGTCTTCCAATGAAGTAGGTACTACACAGGAGCCGTTTGTTCCAATGGTTCCTCCGTTTCGCATTCCTTCAAAAGGAAAGCCATCACTTACTGTCACCTTATAATCAGCAATCATTCCAAGCACCGGAATGATATCCTCTACATCCAACGAAGTTCTAACGCTGGGAAGCACTGCATTCATTGCATTGGTAAGCGTTCCAATAGAAGATTTTTTCCCTTTTTCAATCATAGCGGTAAGTACATCTCTCTGCCTCTGGGCACGTCTGAAATCATCTCCGCCTCCATAGCGGATACGACAATAAGCAGTCGCCTGAAGACCATTCAGATTCTGCTTTCCTGATGATGTTACAGGTGTATATTCAATTCCCATCTCTTCCGCCATTGTACTCTGATAATTGTTCAAATGGGTCATCTCGGTTTCGGTAATTTCCATCTCAATTCCGCCCAGTGCGTCTACCGCCTTCATAAGCCCTTCAAAACCGACTGTTATATAATCCGTGATATACATATCAGTATTCATATTAATCATGCCAATTGCCTGCTCCGGTCCTCCCAGTGCATATGCAGCATTGCATTTCTTATAAGAGTCATTTCCAAGATTCAGATAGGTATCCCTGTAAATGGAAATCAGTTTTACTTCATGGCTGTCCATATCAATAGAGCATATCATAATTGTGTCGCTTCTGTTTCCTTTGCCCAAACTGCCATCTCTGGCATCCACACCAAAAAAGGCAATGTTGAAAATGCCGGTATACTGGTTCTCTTCTCCCGTCTCTTCCGTCTCTTCTACCTTTTCCTTAATCTCTTCATTAACAGCAATATTCTCTTCCTTTAGATTGTCCTTAACCGCGCCGCTTTCTTTATCTGTAGCACGCAGCGTCACATACAAAATGCAACCTGCTACCACCAGCACAACCAATTCTAAAATAAATAATGGGATATGCTTAACCCATTTCTTCTTATCCATGTTTCCTCTTTTCTGCAGATTACAGTTTGTCCTGCAATACTGCTAAAATATGTAAAATCCTGTCTTATCTTATCATAAGCCGTCTGTTTTGAACATATTTTTTTAAAAAAATATTAATTTTGTCATATTTTTGTCATATTTCTTTTTCAAATTAAATCTATGGCATCTCCAACCGACTTGACCCCAATCAATTTAATACCGGTCACTTCTTTTACGCTGTCCATACATACAAAGGGGATAACGCAGGTTGTAAATCCTAATTTCTTTGCCTCGGCCACTCTTACCTGTATCTGACTGACGCCACGCACCTCCCCGCTTAAGCCTACCTCTCCTATTGCAATCAGGCGGTTGTCAATCGCCCTGTTTTTAAAGCTGGAAGCAATTGCCATAACAATTCCCAGATCAATAGCCGGCTCCATAATCCTGATGCCTCCTGCGATGTTTACATAGGCATCATAATTTCCAAGAGACATTCCCAGCCTCTTTTCCAACACAGCAATCAGAAGATTGACTCTGTTAAAATCTGTTCCGATTGCCTGCCGTCTGGGAAGCCCAAAGCTTGTATGACAGACCAATGCCTGGATTTCTATAAGCATCGGACGTGTTCCTTCCATGGAACAGACCACAACAGAGCCGCTCGCTTCCTCCGGCTTGCCACTTAGCATAAATTCAGACGGATTCTGTACCTCCTTAAGCCCCGTGGCTTCCATTTCAAACACACCAATCTCATTCGTAGACCCGAACCGGTTCTTTACTCCCCGCAAAATACGATAGGAAGCATGCCTGTCTCCCTCAAAATACAGCACTGTATCCACCATATGCTCCAGCACTCTCGGTCCCGCAACAGTTCCCTCTTTTGTAACATGTCCCACAATAAAGATAGAAATGTTCAACCCCTTTGCCAGCTGTAAAAACAGACTGGTAGCCTCTCTAACCTGAGAGACGCTCCCCGGAGCCGAAGAAATATCTTCCTGGTACATGGTCTGGATAGAGTCTATAACCACCACATCCGGTTTCATATGACGCATAGTTTCCTCAATAGCGTCCAGACTTGTTTCACACATGAGTTTTAGCTGATTGTTAAACTCTCCAATCCGATTCGCCCGTATCTTAATCTGTTTTAGGGATTCTTCCCCGGAAACATACAGCACCTCCTGACCGTCTTGTGCCATATTTCGGCACACCTGCAACAGCAGTGTAGACTTTCCAATTCCCGGATCTCCGCCTACCAGCGTAAGGGAGCCTTTCACAAGCCCACCTCCGAGCACCCTGTCAAGTTCCTTCATATGAGTGCTGATGCGGTCATCTTCCTCCAGTGAGATTTCGTTAAGCGCCGACGGCTTATTGAATTTTGCCGTTCCATTTTTTGTTGATTTCGTGGAAGCTCCCGTTACCACCGTTTCCTCCACAAAGGTATTCCATTGCCTGCACCCCGGGCATTGTCCCATCCATTTAGAAGATTCATGCCCACAATTCTGGCAGAAATAAATTGTAGCATTCTTTCCTTTTGCCATTAGCCGCTCCCCTTTATAATCAATGTTTTCAGACAAAAACTGCTGCAAAATATCTGTTTTACCTTTTGCAGCAGCTTCTATGAATTCTTTTACTTATTGAATGCTATTTTGTAACTCTGACCTTGACTTCTCCAGCTCCGGCAAGCTCCACGCTGATATTCAGCTTACCACCTAAGTTGGTCTTCATCTTGCCAATGCTCTTTTCGTCCACAAACACCTCATACTCAGTGTCCTCGTTAAGCTCCAGGGTAATCTGTGCATCCTCATCACCTTCTACGACAAAATTCACTTCATCCGCAGTTTCCTCAAAATGCAGGACGCTGGTACCCGGTACTGACTCGTACACAAACATTCCGTTTCTCTCCAGCTTCGTCATCGTCTTAAAGGTCTTGACCTTATACAAATCTCCGCAATGTTCAAAATCTTCCAGTTTCGCCTTGTCAGCAAGCTTATGATTTCCAAAACTAATGCTTCCATCTGCTTCTGAACGAAGTAATTCATCTACAACAGCCATTTTCTTATGTCCTCCTGCCTGGTATCTTAAGTTTAGTCCTGTAAGTTAATGTCAGTATAATATATTTTTCTTTTGATATCCACAAAAAATTAAAAACTTTTATGGATTTGTCTTTATTTTTACATCAAAAACAACTTGTTCCTTACGAAAGCCCACCGTTACCGTATCGCCGGCTTTTATGCGTCCTTCCAGAATTTCTTCTGCCAGCTTATCCTCCACCACACTCTGCAATGCTCTCTTTAAAGGACGGGCTCCCATTTTATCATCCGAATATTTGCTGACAATGTGCTCCTTCAACGCAGTGCTTAAAGACAGTTTGATCTGCATCTGCTTTTTACAGCGCTTAGCAAGATTATCTCCGAGAAGATTAATGATTTCATGCATTTCCTCTTTTCCAAGAGGCTGAAATACCATGATTTCGTCAATTCGATTAATAAATTCCGGCTTAAACAGCTTTTTAACTTCTTCCATCACACCGGATTTCATTTTTTCATAGTCCTGCTCTTTGGTAGTTTCCGTAAAAAATCCCAGATTTTTAGGAGAAATAATCCTCTGCGCTCCCGCATTAGAAGTCATAATCAGTATGGTATTCTTGAAGCTGACTTTCCTTCCCTTGGAATCTGTGATGTGTCCGTCATCCAGCACCTGTAAAAGCACATTAAATACATCCGGGTGGGCTTTTTCTATTTCATCAAAAAGGATTACTGAATAAGGGTTTTTACGCACCTTCTCACTAAGCTGTCCACCCTCTTCAAATCCCACATATCCCGGAGGCGAACCAATCATCTTGGATACGGAATGGCCCTCCATGTATTCTGACATATCCACTCGGATCAGTGCGTTTTCCGAACCGAACATTGACTCTGCCAACGCCTTGCTCAATTCTGTTTTTCCGACACCGGTAGGTCCAAGGAACAAGAAAGAGCCAATAGGTCTGTTAGGATCCTGAAGTCCCACCCTTCCTCTGCGGATAGCACGAGACACTGCAGAAACTGCCGTCTCCTGTCCAATGACACGCTTATGGAGAATTTTTTCCAGCTTTAGCAGTCTTTCACTTTCCTTTTCCGTCAGTTTCTTGACCGGAATTCTGGTCCACGAAGCAACCACCTCGGCAATTTCATTTTCTCCAATAGAAAAGCTGCTTTCTGTCTGCTCTCTGCGGTTCTTTTCCCGGGCACGCTCATATTTTCTGATCAGCTTATCCTGTTCAGCGCGTATCTGTGCAGCCTTCTCCATATCCTGTTCTTTCAGGCACTGCTCCACCTCCAGATCAATTTCTGTGATACGTCCCAGCATTTCCTTCAGCTTTTCGGGTGTATGCATGCCTCTTAAACGTACTGCGGAAGCTGCCTCATCGATCAGGTCAATGGCTTTATCCGGAAGATTCCTGTCATTGATATAGCGTTCAGAAAGCTGTACCGCTGCCCAGATAGCCTCCTCTGTAATGGTAACCTTATGGTGCTCCTCATATTTGGGCGCTACCCCTTTTAAAATTTCAACTGCCTCCTCAATAGAGGGCTCCTCCACATAGACCGACTGGAACCGGCGCTCTAAAGCAGCATCCTTCTCCACATATTTATGGTATTCTGCTACCGTGGTTGCACCGATTAACTGCAATTCACCTCTTGCCAGAGAAGGCTTTAAGATATTGGAAGCATCTATGGCTCCTTCTGCCCCTCCTGCCCCGATAATCGTATGCATCTCATCCAGGAACAAAATAATATTTCCGTCTTCCTGCACCTCCCGGATGACCTTCTTAATTCTCTCCTCAAATTCTCCACGGTATTTAGAACCTGCCACCATACCAGACAAATCCAGCGTAAGAAGACGCTTATTCTGCACGGTAAAGGGCACCTCTCCTGCTGCAATTCGCAGTGCAAGCCCCTCTACCACAGCCGTTTTGCCCACACCCGGCTCTCCAATCAAACAGGGATTGTTCTTGGTTCTACGGCTCAGGATTTCTATCACACGTTTAATCTCATTTTCTCTTCCAATGACAGGATCGAGCTTTCCCGCCGCTGCAAGCGCTGTAAGGTCACGGCTATATTGCTCCAAAGTGGATGCCTGCTTATTTTTTTTGCCCTGCTTTTTGGACAGGTCCTCTTTGTAAAGGCTCCCATCCTCTCCCATGGCAACCAACGTATCCACATACAGCTTCTGAACAGACAGCCCCAGTGTATTAATAAGACGAACTGCCACATTTTCGCCTTCTTTTAAGAGGGCAAGCAAAATATGTTCTGTTCCTGTCTCCTCTGCGCCAAAACGGTCTGCCTGTCTGTGGGCTTCCTCAAGGACCATCTGCGCCCTGGGGGAATACCCCTCTCTCTCCTTAACAGCAACAGCCGCTTCCGGCACAATGAGATCTCTGATCATCTCTATGATCCTTTCCTCATCTGCTCCATTTTCCTTAAGAACTCTGGCTGCCACACCCGTATCTTCCCTCATAAGTCCTACCAGAATATGTTCTGTGCCGACATAACCGGTATGCATTCTGGACGCTGTCTTTTCTGCAAGCATAAGCGCTGCTTTTGCCTTATCTGTAAAACCACCTGACTGCATTTTTAGGCTCCTCCAAACTCTTCATATACTTCATCTATCATCCGATGCACTTCTTCTTTGGAAATCCCCTTGCAGATCCCCTTAGCCAGAATAACCCGCAAATCCTCATTCATTTCTTCCAAAGTTCTGATTTTATCAATGTCCAGTGCAATTACTGCACCTTTTCTTCTGTCCACCTTGACAAAACCTTCCTGCTTTAATACCGTGTAGGCTTTATTCACAGTGTGCATGTTAATCCCAATATCATCTGCCAGCTGCCTCACCGAGGGAAGTGCATCCCCTTCCTGAAACTTTGCGGTTGCAATCCCCATAATAATCTGGTTTCGGAGCTGTAAATAAAGTGCCTCTTCACTGTTAAAGTCTATTTCAATAATCATATGCACACCCCTTCTTTTCGCAAATTATGTATTTTAGGTAACACAGTAATTTATCATCTCAGGATACAAGAGGAATAGCTCCCGCTATTCCTCTCCTGTGCTTATAAGTCCTTATCGTCCATGTTCAAAAATTCAAATTCGAACTCATCATCGTCTACCAAAAAGTTCTGCGGTTTTCTGGGTGCCGGTCTTTTAACGGGTTCTTTCCTTTCTGCGGCATGTAATTCCCCGTCTCCTCTGTTTCTGGAAGAAGTTCTGTCCTGTGCTTTGGCAGGTTTTTCTACAGATTTAGAAGACGCAGATTTTTTTGTCCTGACTACCGGTGGTTCTTCTTCCTCGACAACGCGCTTTTTACTTTTCTTTTTGACCGGAACAGGCTCCTCCTCTTCCTCCTCATCCTCTTCCTCGTATTCATACTCATAACTGAGGTCTCTGATCTTAAACAGAAGGATGGTAAGCACAATGAACAGAATCACAATCACCACTGCAAGAATGATAATGATGATTTTTTGATTATCCATCTGGCCCTGCAATCTCAACGTGTTTTCATTGGCAGCGCCCACTGCAGTAAGCAGATCATTTAGTTTCTGTCTAGTTCCGTTTATATTATCATACAGATAGTATTCATATTCTCCGGCATCATTTTGAGTATAGACAATTTCGTAGTCATTATTCTCAGGAACCGGTTCTTCTTCGGGAACTTCCTCCTGTGGTTCCTCAGGAATTTCTCCTTCAGCACCCTCCAAAGCTTCTCCCTCTGTTCCTTCACCTTCCAGACCTCCCCCTGTTCCTTCGGTGCTTTCACCATTCCCTGCCGTGCCAATATCAATCAGGTCGGAACGAATATATCCTTCAACTGTCTTATTGTTATAATTACAGGTAATCTGATACCATTTATTTCCTGCACTGTCATTTGCCTCACCGATTAATGTAATCGAAGTACCACCCGGAAGGGATGTTACCGTATCATGCTTCGTCGAAGCACCCGAACGGATCCTGACGCTGTTATTGGAAGATTTTACGGTTGCCTGTTGTTCTCCTATGGAGGTAGGCACTGTCTCAGCAGGTTTTTCCGCAGTTTCTGTCGAAGAAGCTGCCGTCTGGCTTTCACTCGAAGAACCGGATGCATTTGAAGTAACCTTAATGTCCTCACTGGTCTGTACCAGATCGCTTCTGATATAACCATATCCGCCTTCGGCAACAGAAACCTTATACCATACAGTTCCGGCACTGTCCTTAACCGCCTCTAAAATATCAATCTTTTTTCCTTTTACGGTACTTCCCACTACTTCACTGTCTGTACTCGTTTCCTTGCGAATCTTAGCGGTCTCTGCAGTTACTGTTCCCGTAGCTGCCAGACTTGTAAATGTAGATGCACAAAACACAGCTGCCATTACGGCAAGTCCTGCCAATCCCTTTACCAAACTCATCTTTCCAGTCAGTGCACTTAACTTTTTCACTTTACTTTCTCCTTTATCTTTCCCTTGTATAACGTTTAATTCCCTGATCCCCCTGCGCAGCTTCCCCATAGCCTATGCCTCTCTTCTTCCGCTGTGCACGCGTTCTTTCTTCAACTTCTCTGTGATACGCTTCCTCGCACTTATGGCAGAGCCGTCCGCTGCTGATGTTCACACCACAAACTTCGCACCGGATGTACCCGCCTCTGTTCTCAACCACTTCAAACCGTTTTTCTTTGATCATGTCCCTGATTGATTTATGCGTCACACCGGTAGCATCCGAAATTGCAGCCACATTGGCGCCTTTATGTCTTTCCAGATAGTTGCGGACTTTTCCGTAGTCATCATAGGCGAGTCTTCCACAATCCTCACATTGATATTCTCCCACGCCCATATAAACCATGACACCACCACACTTATCACAGATGGTCGGTCTTTTGATTTCCTCCGAGAATAACCGTTCTTGCATCTCCCCACCAGTCATAATGCCATCTTCCTCCGTTTATGCCTCATCAATCGCCTTTCCGATATCATGACGCATGTATTTGTTTTCAAAGGTAATCCACTCTGTTGCTGCATAGGCATTGGCTCTTGCTTCCTTAAGATCCCTGCCCTTTGCCGTAACTCCAAGCACTCTTCCTCCGTTTGTGACAATCCCTTCCTCTGTCTGTTTGGTTCCCGCATGAAAACAGAAATAGGAATCCTGTCCTTCAAATTTTTCAAGTCCGTGTATCAAAAATCCCTTTTCATATTTAACCGGATATCCTTCGGATGCAAGAACCACGCAGACTGCCGCATTGTCCTCAAACTGAAGGTCAATCTGGTCGAGTCTTCCGTCAATACAAGCTTCCATTACCTCGATAATGTCATTTTTCATTCTGGGAAGAACCACCTGAGCCTCGGGATCGCCAAATCTTGCATTATATTCTAAAACGCGAGGGCCTTTTTCGGTCAACATCAGCCCAAAGAAGATAATTCCCTTAAATTCTCTTCCTTCAGCAGCCATGGCATCCACGGTTGCCTGATAAATATATTTTTTACAGAAGGCATCCACCTCATCTGTATAAAAAGGACTTGGGGAAAAGGTTCCCATCCCTCCGGTGTTCAGTCCGGTGTCTCCATCTCCGGCACGCTTATGATCCTGCGCGGAGGTCATGGTCTTAATGGTCTTACCGTCTACGTAGGAAAGCACAGATACTTCCCTTCCGGTCATAAATTCTTCAATCACAAGGCGATTTCCCGCACTGCCAAACTGCTTATCCAGCATGATGGTCTTCACGCCATCCTTCGCTTCCTCCAGATTCTGGCAGATCAGTACACCCTTACCAAGTGCAAGACCATCTGCCTTGAGCACAATAGGGAAGGATGCTGTTTCCAGATATGCAAGCGCATCTTCCGGAGAGTCGAAAGTCTCGTATTCTGCAGTTGGAATATGATATTTCTTCATCAGATCCTTAGAAAAAGCTTTACTTCCTTCAAGGATAGCAGCATTTTTTCTTGGACCGAATGCCCTAAGTCCTGCCTTTTCCAGTTCATCTATCAGGCCACCTACCAGAGGATCATCCATTCCTACAATCGTCAGATCGATTTCCTTTTCTCTGGCAAATGCCACAATCTTATCAAATTCCATTGCACCGATGGGAACACATTCCGCAATCAGTCCAATGCCTGCATTTCCCGGTGCACAGTAAATCTTATCTACTTTTTTACTCTTTGCTACGCTGGTGGCAATGGCATGTTCCCTGCCGCCGCTTCCTACGATCAGTACCTTCACTTTCTCCTCCATTCCGAAGTGTCAAAAATTCTTCTATTTCTGATATGCCGCAGCAATCTCATTGATTGCCTCAGGCAATATAATCCATTCTGCCTGTTCCATTACTCTGCGCTGAAGGATTTCAGGAGTATCTCCTTCCTTTACCTCCACTGCCTTCTGCGCGATGATCCTTCCGGTATCGGTTCCTTCATCCACATAGTGGACAGTGGCCCCGGTAAGCTTTACCCCTCGCTCAAGTGCCGCCTCATGAACCTTAAGACCATAATATCCGGTTCCGCAAAAAGATGGGATAAGCGATGGATGAATATTAATAATGCGGTCACGGTAAACCTGTATCATCCTTTCCGGCAAAATTACAAGGAAGCCTGCCAGAACTATTAAATCAGGATTTAATTCTTCCAGTTTTTTCAGGAAAGCATCATTAAAATCCTGACGGCTTGCAAAATCCTTTGGAGAAACACAGTAAGCCTGTATTCCCGCATTTCTGGCTCTCTCCAGCGCATAAGCTCCTGCATTGTTGCTAATAACACCTGCTATATTTGTATTTTGGATTGTTCCATTCTGAACACCATCTATGATTGCCTGAAGATTTGTCCCGCCGCCAGAGACACACACAACTATGTTCAGCATATAGTTACTCCCTTTTCACCGGCTTCTACCTTGCCAACCACATAAGCTGCTTCGCCGGCTGCTTCAATGGTTGCTACAGCCTTGTCTACATCCGAAGGATCAAGAGCAAGCACCATACCAAGTCCCATATTATAGGTATTATACATCATCTTTTCCTCCAGATTTCCCTTTTTCTGCATCAACTTGAAAATAGCAGGTATGGGATAGCTGTCCTTCTCTACAACTGCTCTGATGCCTTCGGGAAGCATTCTGGGAATATTCTCATAAAAACCGCCGCCGGTAATGTGGCTGCAGCCCTTAATAGTAACTCCTGCGTCTTTCACATTCTTTAATGCCTTCACATAAATCTTGGTAGGTGTAATCAAAGCCTCTCCCAGAGTTGTTCCTAACTCATCATAATATGTATCGAGGCTTTCTTTGGTCATTTCAAAAACCTTTCTTACCAGTGAAAATCCATTGCTGTGAACTCCCGAGGAAGAAATGCCTACAAGTACATCTCCGGGCTTAATATTCTCTCCCGTAATCAGGTCCTTCTGGTCTACCACTCCTACTGCAAATCCCGCAAGATCATACTCATCCTCCGGCATCAGTCCCGGATGCTCTGCAGTCTCTCCGCCAATCAATGCAGCTCCGGCCTGCTTACAGCCCTCTGCCACGCCCTTGACAATCGTTGCGATCTTTTCTGGATAATTCTTTCCACATGCAATATAGTCAAGGAAAAAGATGGGTTCTCCGCCTGCACAGGCAATGTCATTGACACACATAGCCACACAGTCAATTCCCACCGTATCATGCTTATCCATCAAAAATGCAAGCTTAATCTTGGTCCCCACTCCGTCTGTTCCTGAAACCAAAGTGGGATTTTCCATATTTTTAATAGAAGAAAGTGAAAATGCTCCTGAAAACCCTCCAAGACCTCCCAGTACCTCGGGTCTCATAGTCTCCTTCACATACTTTTTCATCAATTCCACGCTGCGGTAGCCTGCTTCAATATCAACTCCGGCATTCTTGTAATCCATTTTTCTGTCCATTCCTTTCTCTTGTAGGGATATTATTTAATAATTTTTATAGCCAACCTGGCTAAGTCTTTCATCCTTTTTCTGAACACTTTCTTTCAGATTCTGACTGTATGCCTTCAGCTTCTTCAAAAGCTCCTCATCTGAAGTTGCCAAAATTTTCGCTGCCAGAAGTCCCGCATTAGCACCACCGTTGATTGCAACTGTTGCCACCGGTATGCCGGAAGGCATCTGAACGATAGAATAAAGAGAATCCCTTCCCCCTAATGAGGTTGTATGCATGGGAATACCGATGACCGGCATCGGAAAGATTGCCGCACACATTCCCGGCAGATGTGCCGCCATGCCTGCTCCTGCAATAATTACCTTAAAGCCCTTTTCTTCTGCGGTTTTCGCATACTCAAAAAATACATCCGGTTCCCTGTGAGCAGAGATGATCTTCATCTCAAAGGAAATTCCAAGTTCTGCAAGGACATCGGCTGCCTTAGCCATAACCGGCATATCCGAATCACTGCCCATCACAATTCCTACCTGTGCCATAATACTTCCTCCCATTCTTCTGTGCCTTATATTCTATAACATCATACTATAAAACCCTTCATTTCTGCAACTACTTCTTACAACTCCGCTTCCTCTAAAGGACGGTTCAGTTCTTCACATCCCGGCAGCACAAATCTTCCTTCTATAATAATGGGGATTACACATTCCTCATAGGTTACTACGCTGACCTCTCCCAGCTCATCATAGGGGATGGTAATATCCGTATGACAGTTAAAATAAGCGGTGCTGTCCTGATGATGCCGTTTTAAAGAACACTCGTTATCTCTCGCAATAATTTCCTTCCCGTCAGGATTATAAACAGTCACATCCTCTGCATGGGAATAGCAGGTATCCCCAAAGGCAAAGTGGGGACCGGTCTTTTCTGCAATTAAAATAGGCAGCTTATCCTCAATCCCATATTTTCTTGCTGCTACAAAAGCTGTGGTATTGGTGCCAATTGCAAACTCCCCAAGGGGCAGCGTTTCGTGATGATACAAAACATTATCCCTGATATATTTACGGTTCTGATCCCGGGTATCAAAATTACTGCAGGTATAATCTGTTACCATGCCATCCTTTACGGTTAACTCCATATTTCTATATTCCAGTTCATTCAGATAAACCCTGCTTACATGCAGTGTCCCCTCCGTGCCTTTCAGCACCGGAGAAGTAAACACTTCGCCTACCGGAATGTTCACATCTGCCACACAGTTCTCAAAATTCGTCTGCTTTTCCCTGTCCGTAAGCGTATGAAGCATAATCTTCATATTGGTCCGGTTGCCATTCATTCCCTTAACCAGCACATATTTCCCCTGATCCAACATATCGATAATCATCTGCTGCATCTTTTGATAAAGCTGATAGTCAAGCGTGTTAATGCGGACTACCTCATCAAAAATTTCCGGAAAATTCTCCCCAATCTCCGGAACCGGAAATGCAATGATGGTAAAACTTCTCTCCTCACCTTTGATATAACGGTTTTGCAGTTCTCCTGCCGCTGCCATATATTCCACTGTCAGCTTCTGCTGGGCTTCCGACAAGTGAAGGGCATGAGGGTTGTCTTTCAAGTCTGCTGTTTTTTCTCCAAACACCTCTACCACTGCCGGTCCGCCAAAGACCGCTGCCTGCTCTTTATATGTCTCGTATCCTTCCTGCCATGCCTCCATCCGAACCTGTACCAGCTTTTTATCCAGCACAAGCGCCTGATCATCTTTATGGTCAAAATCGTATTGCTTATTGGGAATTGCGCCATAATAGCCGATGCGGTTCATTCCCTTTCCCTGAAGAATACTTGATGCTGCACGGTAAATAGTGGGTTCCATTCCCATCCTTCTGAAGTTTTCCACCGCTTTCTTTATCATAGGTTCAAACCCAAGGCAATACCTGATATTCACAGTTTTCTTTTTCTTAATATCTTTATTTCCCACTTCAAAGCCAATTCGATAGCCTTCCGTATAGGTATCCGCCATCTTTTGAAGAGTCTCTTCCGGCAGGGAGCTTAAATGTCTCCAGGTTTCTATTTCATTGTCTGTCACATATTCTCCGTAATAATAAAGGTATCTGGGATCTGATAAATCCCCCTCTATGATTTCAAGCGCAAAATCTGCCTCTGGATTCAACATATCATCCAGTTTCTTTTCTGTGGCTTCTCTGGTATAATCGCTGACATACCAGTACAGAATTTCCTGTAGTGCCTGAGAAGCTGGAAGTTCTCCGTTTTCCTGCTGTTCACAGATGAAAGAACCATAAATTTCCAAGAACAGTTCCATGCGAATGGTCACGCCTTCAATGCTTTTCTCGTAAACAAAAGGAATGATACTTCGAATTTCTGCATAGAGAAAACATAAAATCTGTCCGTATTCCTCTCCAAAGCAATCTGCACAAAAGGTTGGATTCCCATAACTGCCTTCATAATTTTCGGACAGGATATCTTCATACAATCTGCGGTTTCTTTCTGCCAGTTCTTCCATGGAAGCGCAGGATAATCCTCCCGCCACAACAAATTCCCAAGTATCACATACCAGTTCAATCCATTCAGATATTTTTCTGAAATATTCCTGAAATTCCGGTTTAAGTACATTTTCATTCTTAATCTTCTGTGTTCGTTCCTTTGCCAGTAAAAATCTCTCCATCAATCCACATACGCTCCTGCAAATAATATAATACTGAGCATTCCAAATGCCAAAACATTTACAATGATTCCAAGCACCGTAAACAACTTAAACTTCTCATTTTCAGTGGTAGACCATATTCCAAGCCCCAAACCAACAGTCATAAAGATAACCGCTAAGAACGCTGCTGCACCATAGCGTGCCGATGCTTCTCCCTTGTTCAGATAAGATAAGTATACTGCTGTTCCCAGCGTGATATTCGCGAGCACCCCAAGAATGGTTGACATAATTCCTCTCTGTGTGTGCTCTTTGTTTGTAAAAATATATCCCTTTGTCCTGACCATTTTTGTTTTTCTTTCCTTTCTGCGACATAAACCCTGTAACAAAAGTATGTCAGCAGCCTTCTTTCTGCCGCGCTTATTTATAGGAAAGAGGGCATCTCTGATTTCAGAAATGCCCACCCATCATCTAAAATAAAATCTTTGACTTACCTGCTAACAGTTTCGCTCCCCCTATAATCATCAATGTTCCACAGACAATTCCTGTTACTAATGTTACAACGCCAAGAGCAATACTCATTGCGCCTGTTCCGTTCATGGTCTTATAAACTTTCTCCTCCATGTGGATGCTCCTTTCCAAATTCAAAATTTACTGTGCCCCATACTGTTCATAATATGCATCGATTGCAGCTTTAATGGTATCGTCAATGTAAATCTGTCCCTTATAGGGCTTATTATAAAGGTATTCAACCACTTCCTTCATATTGACAATGGCATTGGCATCAAAACCGTACTTCTCTTTAATCTCTGCAAGAGCGCTCTTCTTAGTCTGTCCCTTCTCCATGCGGTTTAAGGATACCATCAATCCCTTAACCTCCACATCCGCCTGCGCCTTGATAATCGGGAAGGTTTCCTCAATGGATTTGCCTGAGGTAGTCACATCCTCAATAATCACTACCCTATCCCCATCCTTTAACTTGCTTCCAAGCAGAATGCCTGTATCTCCGTGATCCTTCACTTCCTTACGGTTTGAGCAGTAGCGGATGTCCTTTCCATAGAGTTCACTGATTGCCATGGTAGTGGCTACGGTAAGGGGAATTCCCTTATAAGCAGGTCCAAAAAGTACGTCAAAGTCGAGACCGTAATTATCATGTATCGCCTTCGCATAATATTCACCCAGCTTACGAAGCTGTGTTCCTGTTACATAACCGCCCGCATTCATAAAAAACGGGGATTTCCTTCCACTCTTTAATGTAAATTCTCCAAACTTAAGTACCTGGCTGTCCACCATAAATTCGATAAATTCCTGCTTGTAGCTTTCCATGCTTCTATCTCCTTTGCAATCCTTAATCTTTTCCAATCTTACCATAAATAAAGGAGCTTTTCAATTAGTCTGTTCTGTTTGTGTTCTCTGAATCTATTCCTGTCCTCACATAATATAATTAGGCTTCCGCCTCAGTCTTTACAGGTGCTGCACAATGGGGACATGTTGTACATGTGCCGGCAATATAAACTCCGCCACAGTAATCACATTTGATTTCAACAGGCTTTTTATTCTTCACTTCAACATAATCTGCATACTTTTTCCTTTGCATAGGCTCAACAAAACAGATCATTACCATAAAGAAGCCATATACCACCAAAAATAACAGCAAAACAAAAAGCCCTTCTATATCTATCACAGTTTTCTGTGCATCTGCATTTAATTTGTCAAATGCTTTTACAAATGCTTTCGAAGGTGTGTCCGGATATCTGTACAAATTTTCCTGCAGTTCCTCATTAAAGGCGTCTATTCTTTCTTGTGGCAACGCAGAAGTTGTATCATCTCCAATCATTCCTTCCCAATACCAATCAATAAAATCGGAATCCGGATTTTCAGGTTGTGTATAAATGATCAGCCAATGGTACTCATCCTCAAATTCCTGACAGTATCTGTCATATGCATAGTCTTCCATTGAATCATAATATGGTTGCCATACACTGTTGTCCTCCACCAAAACTGCCGTAGCAACGCCTGTTTTTTCATACAATTCAGAAAGTCTCATTTGAATTTCTGCTTCTTCTTCATCGGTCAGAAGATTGATCTCATCAACAACTTTAATATCCTTTTCTGTATTTACAGAAAGCTTTCGTGGAATCTGTATCATTCCTATAGAAACGATTGCAAGAAAAACCAGTAGCACAGCTAAGGAAATGATTGCTGTAGCCGGCCTTATACGCGCCTTCTTTCCTTCTCCTACAATATCATAATCCGCATAACGATACACCGGATGACCGTCTACATATGTAAAAAAGACTCTTGCACCATTGAATGGACGCGTTTTCAATCGGCGGCTTGGCTGACCAGAACCTCCACTATGAGAACTGCTGTGATGACTGCTATGGAAACCTCCACTATGAGAGCCTCCTCCTGAGGAATGTGGCATAAAATAACCTCCCTGAAAATTTTTATTATACTCTTACCTCTATGAACGGTTATTCAATGCATCTGCAATGTCTTTTCTCATATCTTCCACTGCTGCCCTTGACGCCTCTGCAAAATGCTCCGCACCAAAAGATGCGTATTTCTCCTGCTGGTATGCCGCAATAATGCCTCTTGAAGAATTTACGATAGCACCCAGCCCATCCTCATTGAAAAAGTGTACCAGATCTGCACCCTTGCCGCCCTGTGCACCATATCCAGGCACCAAAATATAGCTTTTAGGCATAATTCTGCGAAGGATCTTTCCCATTTCCGGATAAGTAGCACCAACCACTGCGCCCACATAGCTGTAGGCATCTCCCATGTGCTCCTCTCCCCATTTGGCAACCTGTTCGCCAACAATCTCATAAAGGGGTCTGTTATCACCATCAGCAAGCCTTCTGTCCTGAAACTCACCGCTGCTTGGATTGGAGGTTTTAACCAGGATAAAAATGCCCTTCTTCTCTTCCTGACACACCTTAATAAAAGGCTTAATGCCATCTGATCCCAGATAAGGATTAACGGTTGCAAAGTCCTCATCAAAGCCATAATAGGACTTACTTCCCACTGTTACCTTGCCCAGATGACCTACCGCATATGCTTCAGAGGTAGAACCGATATCTCCTCTTTTAATGTCTGCGATTACAACCAGATCCTTTTCCTTACAGTAATCTACCGTCTTCTTAAATGCCATAAGTCCGGGGATGCCAAACTGTTCATACATGGCAATCTGCGGTTTAACTGCGGGAATAATGTCATAAATATTGTCAATAATTTCCTTATTATACTGCCAGATTGCTTCTGCTGCCCCCTCCAGAGTCTCACCAAACTCTGCAAAGGCCTTCTTCTGAATGTGTTCCGGCACAAACTTCATCATTGGGTCTAGTCCCACTACGATAGGCGCCCCTGTTGCTTTAATTTTATCCACTAATTTATTAATCATAGTAAACCTCCTCTTATACCTATGCTTTATCATACAAGAAAGACGTTGGTTTTTCAACGTCTTTCTGTTATACATGAATTGATATTTTCAATTTGTTATACCAGTACTTCCTTCTGGCTGTCCACGAACTGTTTAATCCGAGACGCATTCACATACTTCTTGAAAGAGCCTCCATTTACAACTACCAGAGTAGGTGCCTGCATAATTCCATACTTCTGCGCCAGTTCAATGTTTTCCTCTGCATCAATCAGCACATACTTAAAATCCTTCAGGTATTCCTTTGCCAGCTTACAGTTGGGACAGGTCTTAGTGGTAAACAGATACGCAATGTTCTGGGGTGCTTCCACGCTTACTGTCGCCTTGGGCTCTTCATAATCTGACAGTGTCACGACACTTGTAATGGGACGCTTTAACACAGATTTGGAAATATTATAAGTTTTGCGGTTTGCATATTCCTGCAATTTGCCATCATTCCAGTTCTGTACCGGTCTGTAGTATCCGGTAATGCGGCTGTAAACTTCTGTTGTTTTTCCACAATGAGGACATCTCTTCTGCTCTCCTGCCAGATAGCCATGCTCCTTACAGATAGAATAAGTAGGAGACAACGTATAATAAGGCAACTTGTAATTTTCTGCAATGGTACGAACCAGGTCAGCTGCTGCCTTCCAGTCAGGAAGCTTCTCTCCTAAGAATGCATGGAACACGGTTCCCGATGTATATAAGGTTTGAAGTTCATCCTGAATATCCAATGCATCAAAAATATCCTCGGAATAATCTACCGGAAGATGGGAGGAATTGGTGTAGTACGGCGTATCGCCTAACTTGCCGGCTGTCTTGATTGCCGGCCATCTCTTCTTATCATGCTTTGCAAGACGATAAGTGGTACTCTCTGCCGGAGTAGCCTCCAAATTATAAAGGTCTCCATACTGCTGCTGATAATCAGAAAGTCTGTTACGCATATGGTTTAATACCTCTTTGGTAAATTCCTGTGTGCGCTTGTCCGTCATATCTGCGCGAAGCCAGTTTGCATTTAATCCCACCTCATTCATTCCAATCAGACCAATGGTTGAAAAATGATTGTCAAAAGAGCCAAGGTAACGCTTGGTGTATGGATAAAGCCCTTCATCCAAAAGCTTGGTAATGACATCACGTTTCATCTTAAGGGATCTTGCCGCAATGTCCATCATCTTGTTAAGACGCCTGTAGAAATCATCCTTATCCTGTGACAAATATGCAATTCTGGGCATATTAATCGTAACAACACCAACGCTTCCGGTGCTCTCGCCGGAGCCAAAATAACCACCGGTTTTTTTGCGAAGTTCCCTTAAATCCAAGCGGAGGCGGCAGCACATACTGCGCACATCGCTGGGCTCCATATCTGAATTAATATAGTTTGAGAAATAGGGTGTTCCGTATTTGGCAGTCATCTCAAACAACAACCGGTTATTTTCTGTATCAGACCAGTCGAAGTCTCTGGTAATTGAGTAAGTAGGAATGGGATACTGGAAACCTCTGCCGTTGGCATCGCCCTCGATCATGGTCTCAATAAACGCCTTATTGATCATATCCATTTCTTTCTTACAGTCTTTATATTTAAAATCCATCTCCTTGCCGCCAACAATCGCAGGAAGCTCTGCCAAATCCGCAGGAACCGTCCAATCAAGGGTAATGTTGGAGAAGGGTGCCTGTGTCCCCCAGCGGCTGGGAGTATTCACTCCATAAATAAATGCCTCAATGCATTTCTTTACTTCTTTATAGGAAAGGTTATCTGCCTTAACAAAAGGTGCAAGATAAGTGTCAAAGGAAGAAAATGCCTGTGCCCCTGCCCACTCATTCTGCATGATTCCAAGGAAATTTACCATCTGATTGCAAAGCACAGACAGATGTGCTGCCGGTGCAGATGTAATCTTGCCTGTAATGCCTCCAAGTCCTTCCGTAATCAGCTGCTTTAAAGACCAGCCTGCACAATATCCGGTAAGCATGGACAAGTCATGAATATGAATATCCGCATTTCTATGTGCCTCTGCAATTTCCTGATCATAAATCTCAGAAAGCCAGTAATTAGCTGTAACAGCACCGGAGTTGCTCAAAATCAGTCCCCCAACAGAATAGGTAACGGTGGAATTCTCCTTTACTCTCCAGTCCTCAACCTTCACATAGCTGTTGACCACATCCTTATAATCCAGAATAGTAGATTTCATGGTACGCATTTTTTCCCGCTGTTTGCGGTAAAGAATATACGCCTTGGCAGCCTCTGCATACCCGGTCTGTTCCAAAACCTTTTCTACGCTGTCCTGTATCTCTTCTACATGAATGCAGTCATTCTTTACCTTCGGCTGAAAATCTGCCGTCACACGAAGCGCCAGCAAATCCACCACATCATTGTTGTACTGAACATCTGTGGCATTAAACGCCTTCATAATAGCATCACTGATCTTGGTCAACGTAAAATCTGCTACTTCCCCTTCTCTTTTGATAACCTGAAACATTCGTAAATCCCCTCCAATTTGCTTACTATAAAAAAGTTTATCATTGCACAGAACAAAAGTCAATAAAAAACACAACATATTGTGTTAACATAATATAATTAACATAATATATTGTGTCGTTTTATTGTACATTGTTTTTTATCAAAACGCTTTTTATTGTCTGAGAATGTACATCTGTTTCGCATGTTATCTGGTCTTGAGAAAAATATACTCTCTCTTTGCTTCCTCATCATCGGGATAGGTCTGAAGGTAGCTTTCCATCAGGACTGCCGCTTTCTTATATTGTTCCAGCCTTTCATAGGCAATAATCTCGTTCATCTTAAGCACCTGCATCATCCCATTTTCTTCTATATTCATCGCTGACTGGAATGCATTCAATGCCCCCTCATAATCTCCCGTCTGCATCCTGCATAAGCCGAGCTGGTTCAGCACCTGTGGATTAGGTCCATCGCTTTCAAGGAAATTATTATACACACTAATTGCATAGTTGTTATCTCCCAGTGTTTCATAAGTTCTTCCAAGAAACAATACCGCCTCATATCCACTGTCATCACGGGCTTTTTCGAGATATGTCCTGGCATTTTCATAATCTTCCAGATAGTAGCAGATACGTCCTTTCTCATAGTTGGTCATATTCTTGGTTCCGTTATCCATCGCTGCCTGAAGATATTCCTGCCCGGTTTCTTTATATCCATTCTCTGCCAACACTCCGTAAATGTCAATCAGCCTGTCATAATTCGTACTGCTTAACTGTATGGTCTTATCAAAATCTTCTTTTGCCTGATCCAGTTTTCCCTGTTCAGTATAAATTACCCCGCGCAGATACCATGCATCTGCCTCATCAGGCTTCAATGCTACGATGGCACTGTAAACATCAATTGCCTTCTGCAATTCCCCCTGCTTATAATAGGCAGTGGCAAGATAATAATTCACATCATAATCCAGACTGATGACCCTGCCATTACTATAGGACAGTGACTTTTCCAAAGCCTGCGCTGCTTCTGCATACATGGTCTTTCCCATATATGCAAGTCCCTCTCCGCGGCAGATCATCCTTTCATCCTCGCCCGCAGCCCTTGCCGCCTCAAAGCTTGCAAGTGCATTATCATATTCCAGCGCCCCGATTGCCGCCATACCTGCACTCAGGTTTTCCCCTTTATTTTGTGCGCCGCAGCCGGAGCATAAGAGCGTTACTGCCATCAGCCCTGCTGCAAGATAATATCCTCTCTTCATACAGCTATTTATCCCCTGTTCTTCTTTGTTATGTCTCACACTATTTTCGAAGTCCCTTCGGATAATGGTTCTTCATAACCCCTCCTGCAAGTTTTCCCCATCCAAGGCTATACCCTTCCACGGTAATCAAATACCAGCCTTTTTCTCCTTCTGCCGGAAAAGTCTGTCCCGAAAGATAGCCGGCAGCCTCAGATACAGAAAGCGTGTGAACATTCTTAACCTCTTCCGGTTTCAGCGCAAGTGCCAGCGCATGCGCCGGTTCGAATCTGTTTTTCTTAATCGTCCCCAAATGAAGCCCGGGACGAAGTACCTTAAGCCCCTTAAGCGCCGGTGTCCCATCAGGTGCCAGATACAGTTGTTCCCCAAACTTAAGATAAATTCCCGAAAACGCTGTCCTTAAATATTGTTCCCGGAACTCCTGCCATTCCCGGCATTCTTTTAAACAAATTCCCTTTTCTACACCCAGAGGGCTAACGGTATCTCCCTCCCATGTACCTTCCTTTTGGAAGGCTGCAAGAAAATGTCCTTCCCCCTCCAACTTATGCGGCCAGAGACGTATCGTATTTTCAATTCCATCTGTTTGATCTTCTGCAAATTCCGGCTTTCCTGCCTCCATGCCGGAATACTTTTTCAGGGGCTCTGTCCTGAATTCCGAATGCTTTGAAAGGAAACGGCTGACTGTACCTTCATTCTCCGTCGGTGCAAAGGTGCAGGTAGAATAAATCATCCTCCCACCCGGACGAAGCATCATAGCTGCATAATCCAGTATCTCATCCTGCCTTTTTCCACACATTTCTACATTGGCAGGACTCCACTGCAAGACCGCCTCCTCATTTTTACGGAACATCCCCTCACCTGAGCAGGGCGCGTCCACCACTATTTTATCGAAATATCCCCGAAAACGCTCTGCTAGACAGGATGGCTCATGATTGATTACAATGGCATTTCTGATTCCCATTCTCTCAATATTTTCTGACAGGATCCTGGCCCTTTGAGAATGGATTTCATTGCAGATTAACAATCCCTGTCCCTGCATGGCTGCCGCAATCTGAGTGCTCTTACCTCCGGGTGCAGCACATAAATCAAGAACCTTTTCCCCCGGCTGTACTCCAAGGTACGCTGCCGGCGCCATAGCGCTTGCTTCCTGTATATAATAAGCCCCAGCCTCATGAAGAGGATACTTGCCGGGACGGGAATCTTCCTTATAATAATAGCCCTCTGTAGCCCAAGGTACATTCTTTATCAGACAGTCCATTTTTGCTTTCAGGGCCTCCCCACTCCCCTTCAGTAAATTTACCCGGAGAGATTGGTATTTTGGGCTGTCATAGCTTGCTAAGAATGCCGGGTATTCATCTCCCAGCATCGTTCTCATTCTATCTAAAAAGAGTTCAGGTAACATGTTTTCCTCTATAAAAAATAAACTGTTTGTGCATAGATAATTATTCATCTATTATAGCATAGCGATTTTGTGGTGTAAATAAAACCTGTAAAAGGATCATTCATATGAGGAAGGCAATAAATACCGGACAAATGTCCTAATTTGGGTATTGTTATTTTCAGTGCGGGTTTTTATAATTTCCTACAACAGTAAACACAAACTTGAAAGGACTGATTTTCGATGAATGAACGCAAGGCATCTCCTATGGAAAAACTGGCTACTTTTATTGTAGATAAGCGGAATCTGTTTTTCCTTTTATATATCTTTGCCATCGTTTTCTGCTTTTTTTCCACAGGGTGGGTAAACGTCGAAAATGATATCACCACTTACCTTCCTGAGGAGACAGAAACCCGTCAGGGACTTTCCATTATGAACGAAGAATTCGTTACCTATGGTTCTGCGAGAGTTATGGTTTCAAACATTACATATGAAACCGCCCTCAAGATTCAGGAAGATCTAGAGGCAGTAGAAGGCATCACAAGTGCAGAGTTTGATAATACCTCAGAACATTATCAGAATGCATCTGCTCTTTATAATGTTACCTTTGACGGAACCTCTACCGATCAGGTCAGCATTGATGCTATCCACCAGTTAGAAGAGCTTCTTTCCGATTATGATACCTACATTGATACAGAGGTCGGTGTTGACAGTGCTGCCGATTTGCAGCAGGAAATGCAGGTAATTGTCCTGATTGCTGCAATTATCATCGTGGTAGTCCTTACCCTGACTTCTCGCTCCTATGCTGAAATTCCTGTACTGATTGCTACATTTGGCGTAGCTGCAATTTTAAATATGGGAACAAACTACCTCTGCGGCACTATTTCTTTTATTTCCAATTCGGTAACTGTTGTTTTGCAGCTTGCACTGGCTATCGATTATGCAATTATTCTCTGTCACCGTTTCAGTGACGAGCATGAAACACTGCCCGCCAGAGAGGCCTGTATTGCCGCACTTTCCAAAGCAATACCAGAAATTTCTTCCTCCTCCCTTACTACCATATCAGGTTTGGCTGCACTGGCGTTTATGCATTTCCGAATCGGTATGGATCTTGCGACAGTGCTGATTAAAGCAATCATGTTGAGTCTCTTATCCGTATTTACTTTGATGCCGGGGCTTCTGATGCTGTTCAGTAACCTGATTGACAAAACCAAGCATAGAAAAATATTGCCGGAAATTACACTGATTGGAAAATTTGATGTCATGACCCGTTTTATAATTCCTCCAGTGTTTATTGCCATTGTAGTTTTCGCATGTATATGGGCAAACAAGTGTCCTTATTGTTACAGTTTTACGGATTTAACCACTACCAAACAAAGTGAGAGTCAGATTGCATACCAGAAAATCAAGAAAAATTTTGGAACCAGCAATATGGTGGCAGTTATCATCCCCTCAGGAGACTATCATTCAGAAGCATCTTTGCTAAGGGATCTGGAGTCCTATCCTGAAGTCAAGTCTGCTATGGGGCTTGCCAATATTGAGGCAATGGATGGCTACACACTTACCACAGCCCTGAATCCAAGAGAATTTTCCGAGCTTGCAGGTGTTGAATATGAACTTGCCAACCTGCTTTACTCTGCCTATGCGGTCAACGACGATCAATATGGACAGATTTTAAGCGGTATGGACGGCTATCAGGTTCCTCTTTTTGATATGTTCATGTTTCTGAAAGATCAGATGGAGAAAGGAAATATTACACTGGAAGGAGAGATTCAGGATGATCTGGATGAAATGTTCGATCAGCTTGAAAAGGCAAGACTTCAGTTAAAAGCTGAAGACTATTCCCGTCTCGTAGTGTACTTAAATCTTCCGGAGGAAAGTCAGGAAACCTTCGATTTTCTGAAGGTTATCCACCGAGAAGCTGAAAAATATTATGATGCAGGAAAGGTTTATGTGGTTGGAAATTCCACCAGTGATTACGATTTATCCTCATCCTTCGTACAGGATAATCTGTTGATCAGCATCCTTTCAGCGCTGTTTGTAATCGTTATTCTGCTGTTTACCTTTAAGTCAGCAGGACTTCCTGTGCTGCTGATTGTGGTCATTCAGGGAAGTATCTGGGTCAATTTCTCCTTCCCTTACCTGATGGATGAACCGCTTTATTTCTTAAGCTATCTGATTGTAAACGCGATTCAGATGGGTGCGAATATCGACTATGCGATTGTGATCTCCAGTCACTATAAGGACTTGAAACAGGAAATGCATCCAAAACATGCCATTATTGAAGCTCTGAATGAAGCTTTTCCGACAATCTTTACCTCCGGTACTATTCTGGCAGTTGCCGGTGCTCTGATTGGACAGATGACCACAAACCCAATTATTTCCGCAATCGGAATTTGTTTAAGCAGAGGTACCATTATTTCCATCATTTTGGTTTTAGCCGTACTTCCACAAATACTTGTACTTGGCGATAACATTATTGAGCATACCAGCTTTGAACTGAACCGGATAAACCTATCTGCGAGATCCTACTCCGGCACAATCCGGGTCAACGGTCATTTGCGGGGACATGTAAACGGTACAATGGAAGGTACCTTCTACGGAGTAATCCGTGGCGATATGGATGCAATGATTACCTCCGGCAAAGCCGTACCGATTGAAGAAGCTGATTCTATCAAGGAAGGAAGTGATATAAATGAATAAAAAAATATTTTCGTTTTTTATGGTTCTTACCTTAGGCATTTCAATTCCCTTTTATCGCATGAATATCATTGCCAAGGCTGAACAAAACATTTCCTACACAGAAGCCGGAACCGAATATGACCTAAGCAAAGCCATTCATATTTACTCAGCAAAAGACCTTGAAAATATTTCCAAAAAATGTTCAACCGACACATGGTCACGCAATAAAGTCTTTGTCCTGGAAACAGATCTTGATTTGAGCGAAACCGATTTTACAGGCATTCCTACCTTTGGCGGTATCTTTCTTGGTCAGGGACATACCATTAAAGGGCTTTCTCTTTACGGTGGCAGTAACAATACCGGTCTGTTCCGCTATGTGCAGGAAAATGGAGAAATCTACAATCTGTCTGTATCCGGCACTGCTTCTGCTACGGGTACACATGCGGGTCTTTCCCTTCTTGCCGGATGCAATTACGGTCTGATAAGCGGCTGTAACACCTCCGGAAATCTTACTGGTGAAGATCAGGTAGGAAGTATTGCCGGCATCAATGAAGTAAACGGTGTCATCATGAACTGTCTGTCAGGCGGCGTTGTCTATGGCAGTCATCTTGTAGGTGGTATTGCAGGCGAAAATAAAGGAAGCATTTTAAACAGCAACAATCACTGTTTCGTAAATACCACCGCCTCAGATGGAAATATTAATTTGGATGATCTGGAGCTAAATGACACTATAACCACTATATTAACTACGGAAAATGCTTCTTCTGTCACAGATATTGGCGGCATTGCCGGCTTTAATTCCGGAATCATCCGTGCCTGTACCAACAGCGGTTCTATCGGATACCCTCATGTCGGATATAACATAGGCGGCATCGCCGGAAGTCAGGTTGGATATATTGAAGGCTGTATCAACTATGGGCTCCTTAACGGTCGAAAGGATGTCGGTGGAATTGCCGGACAGATGGAACCCAGTAGTGAGATGGAATATGAAGAGGATACACTACAAAAGCTGAATACTGAGTTTGACAAACTGCACGATCTGCTTACCCAGCTTGATCGGGATGCTTCCGGCTCTTCTACTGCGCTTACCGGTCAAATTGACAAACTGCTGTCTTCCGTGAAAAATGCCCAATCAGCAACCAATGCGATGATGACGAATGCAGGAGATTACTTTAAAGAATTTTCCACTCTCACCGATCTTGCTACACTTTCGTCGCCTAAGCCAATATCACTGAGTGAATTTGTTTCTCCATCAGCCACACCTTCCGGTTCTCCGACGGAGTCACCTTCTGCTGTGCCTACCGGTGTGCCCACTGAACCCCCGGCTGATGTACCTACTGCTGTGCCCACCGAAACACCGGCTGATGTGCCTACTGCTGTGCCCACCGAAACACCAACTCCCGGTGATCCATTTCATGCGGGATGGGCAGAAGGCTGGCCCAGCCCTTCTATAGATGTCTCAGGCAATAACTATCATATCGACTGGGAAAAAGCAGAAAAAGAAGTGAACGAAGCACAACAAAACGTATATAATGACGCTTCAAAAATATTATCTGATACTCAGGGCATGGTTAAGAATCAGGCAGCAATTATCAGCTCCCGCATTTATTCCGCCAGTGGAACTTTAAACGGAAGCATTTCTTCCATTATCTCTGACATGGAAGCCCTGAATTCCATGGCAAATAGCGAAAACCAGATTATTTTAAGTGATATTCAGGCGATAATTGATGAATTGAACGTGATTACTGATCTCATTACACAACCGGACACTATAGAACCAGACGATATCATTACAGATATTTCTGATGAAGATCAGCCTACAGACATATCCGGCAAAGTAATGAATTGTGTAAATAGTGGAAAAATAAATGGCGATTTGAATATCGGCGGCATCGCAGGCTCTCTTTCCAGAGAAAATGATCTTGATCCCGAAGACGACTTTCATTTAGATGAAAGGTCTACCAATGTGCGCTACAAAGAGCGTATTGTTATCCGGCAATGTGAAAACCGCGGTAATGTAGAAGGAAAACGTGATTGTGTTGGCGGCATTGCAGGCGGAATGACCTTAGGCAGCATTATTAACTGCATCAGCGGCGGCAATATTTCCAGCGAAGGAAATATGGTCGGCGGTATTGTCGGCTCTTCGTCTTCAACTATTCGTTCAAGCAGTGCTAAATGTACACTTAAGGGGCAAAATAAAATTGGCGGCATCGCAGGATTCGGTACAAATATCTCTGACTGTTACAGCATGGTACAGATTAACGAAGGAGAAAACTACCTGGGCTCTATCGCCGGAGATATCGATGAAAATGCTGAAATCAGCAACAACTACTTTGTTAATGGTTGCCCTGAAGGTATTGATGGAATTACCCGTGAGGGAATGGCTGAAGCTCTTTCCTATGAACAATTTATGAGCCTGCCTGATTTACCCGATATTTTTCAGGACCTTTATCTGACCTTCATTGCTGATGGTAAAACTGTTTCCACAGTAACTCTTCAATACGGCGATACCTTTGATCCTGCTTCTCTTCCTGATGTTCCGTCTAAGGAAGGCTATGTAGGAAAATGGGAAGATTTTGATCAGGATGCAATTACCTTTGATCAGACGATAGAAGCTGTCTATACCGAATATATCTCAACACTTGAAAGCAGCCAGGCTAACGGAAAACGTCCCATCGTTTTATTAGAAGGCACCTTTAATCCTGAAGATTATTTTGTTCTGGCTCCAATTAATGCATACCCGGAAGATGCAATGACTCTATCTGAATGCTGGAAAATTATTCTGAGTAGTTCTTCGACCGGTTCATATACTGTAAGATATCTGATACCTGAGGAAATGGAAAATCCTCAAATTGAGATTTTAGAAAATGATATCTGGCGTTCAGTTGACACAGAAATTGACGGAAGTTATTATGTATTTACCACTGACGACACAGACATTGTCTTTTCCTGCGTCGAACGTCCTAACGCTCCTACAAGCGCGATAGCCGCTGTTCTTATAGTCTGTGTCATACTAATAGTAGCTCTAATTGTGGTTTTCCTGCACCTGAAAAAAGGAAAAGTGCAAAAGAAAGGACAAAAGAAATGACCCATGAAGATATTTCCCTAAATACCAGGCAAGCAATGGTCACATCCCTGAAAAAATTTATGGAACAAAAGCCACTGTCCAAAATTACAGTCAGTGAAATCTGCAAGGACTGTAATATTAACCGCAAGACCTTTTATTATCACTTTGAAGATATCTATGACCTGCTGCGGTGGATGCTTGATCAGGAGGCCTTCGAAGTAGTAAAAAAATTTGATTTGCTGAAGGATAATAAGGAAGTTACCCGCTTCATCATTGATTATGTAGATGCCAATGATCATATTCTTTGCTGTGCATATGATGCTATGGGCAGAGAGGGGATGAAACGTTTTTTCTTTTCTGATTTTAACGGTTTTATCAATGCAATTATAGAAGGAATAGAAAGGGCAATGGATATTTCCATTGCCCCAAGCTATAAACAGTTTTTATGCGATTTTTATACCAATGCAATGGCAGGTATCCTGATAGATTGGTTTAGTGACCGAACCACGCGTACCAAGGAGGAAATGATTGAATATATTTCCGTCACTGTAAGGACATCCCTGATCAGCGCAGTATGTGCCAGAGCATTACCTAAAACACCTTAACCTAATCGGTAAAATTGTCAAAATACCCTTGAATGTGAATAATCGGGGTTCCCTTGTCCCCTGAACCACTGGTAAGGTCACACAGAGACCCGATTAAATCCGTCAGCTGTCTCGGTGTTGTGCCCTGAGACGCCATATTTCCCACCAGATTAGAGGATTTCTGCTTAATACTGTTAGAAATGGCATTTTTCAATTCTTCACCTGATAAATTCTTGAAATCATTATCAGCAAGATACTTCAGCTTTAATTCATTTGGTGTCCCAATCAGTCCACTGGTAAATGCGGGAGAAACCACGGGATCTGCGAGCTCCCAGATTTTACCCTGAGGATCTTTAAAGGCTCCGTCACCGTAAATCATTACCTCCACATGTTTATCTGTAAGTTCCAAAATCCTGCTCTGGATTGCTTCCACCAACCCCTGACAATCTCTTGGGAACAGCTTGATCTTATCCTCTGTGGACTTGTTAGAGCCAAGCAGACCATATTTTTCATTGTACCCGCTTCCGTTAATGGAGCTTGTAAGAATGTCATCCATACCACAGACAACCTTCGCACCCGCTTTCTTTAAAAGGCGCTTGCTCCTTGCTCTTGTGTGAATGTCGCAGGTAAGTACACAGTCTGTATAATCCAGAATTGCAGTTGCCTGATTCGCAAAGATAATCTCTGCCTCTGCACCTGCTTCCGTAATCAGATCAGCATAATACTGAACATAATCAACACCTGTAAACTCATGCTTATTCTCACCGAACAGTTCACGATACTTTTCTAAAGATAACACATCTGTGTAAGGATTGATTCCCGCTTCATCCAGCTGATCATAGGTAAGGAGCGCATTTCCCACCTCATCGCTTGGATAACTGAGCATCAGGACCACCTTCTTTGCCCCCATAGCAATGCCCTTTAAGCAGATTGCAAAACGGTTGCGGGACATAATGGGGAAAATAACACCAATGGTTTCTCCCCCCAGCTTTGATTTTACATCCTCTGCAATATCCTGAACGGACGCATAATTTCCCTGTGCACGTGCTACAATTGACTCTGTAAGTGCAATCACATCTCTGTCTCGTAAAGAATAGCCTTCACTCTTTGCAGCATCCATTACACTGTTTACTGCAATTTCCACTAAGTCGTCGCCTTCTCTGATGATAGGACAGCGAATCCCTCTTGATACAGTTCCCACTTTTCTTTCCATAGTATATACCTTCTTATTCTAAAGTATTATTTGTGTGAGCCACACATGCCTATTATACCCTGCACAGCACAAATTGCCAAGCTCGTCTTTGGCTTCAATTGAGATAATTTTACCTGTAGTTATTCATTTGTATCGCCAATATGTTTTATTTTCGTGTATTTTGCAATATCATGATTGGTGGTCACAAGATTATCCAAAGATAAATCATGTACAGAATGATTTCCCGTAATTCTTGCAAAGGTTTCCAGCTCGCTTCTTGAAACATTTAAGAAATTGGCTACCCGCGCTGCCGCTGCATCGATCTGCATCCTTGCTCTGAGTTCCGGATTCTGTGTTGCAATTCCCACAGGACAATTACCGCTTCCACAGATACGGTATTGCTGGCAGGCAGCTGCAATCAATCCTGCACTGGCAATTGCAACAGCATCTGCTCCCATTGACAGAGCCTTGGCAAAATCTGCTGAAACGCGAAGTCCACCTGTAATTACCAATGAAATATCAGAATTTACGGAGTCTAAATATTTCCTTGCACGGTACAGCGCATAAATTGTAGGAACTGTAGTTGCCTCTCTTAAGAATAACGGACTTGATCCGGTTGCCCCTCCTCTGCCATCAATTGTGATAAAGTCCGGCTCTGCAAATACACAATATTCCAGATCCTGCTCTATTCTTCCGGCTGCGATTTTAATTCCAATCGGTCTTCCATCAGAACACTGACGAAGCATATCTACCATTTTACGCAAATCTTCTTTGGTCTGAAGCTCCGGAAATTTGCTTGGGCTTTGAATATCCTCTCCCTGCTTCTTACCACGGATTGCAGCAATTTCTTCTGTTACCTTTTCACCCGGAAGATGTCCTCCCATACCCGGTTTCGTTCCCTGACCAATTTTAATCTCAATTGCATCAGATGTCTTGAGATTTTCAGTTGTCACACTATATTTATTGGGAATATATTCAAATATGTATTTATACGCTGCTGCCTTCTCTTCCGGCAAAACACCGCCTTCACCGCTGCACATAGCCGTCCGGGCAAGTGCAGAGCCCTTTGCAAGTGCAATTTTTATTTCTCTCGAAAGCGCACCAAATGACATATGGGAAATATAAATGGGACTGTCAAGTACCATAGGCTTTTTGGCATGCTTTCCAATGACCGTCTTTGTATCCACCTCATCTCCATCATTTAACGGAGGCGGATTGAGCTGGGCACCAAGAATCAAAATATCATCCCAGTTTGGCATCGGCATCTGGGTACACATTGAAGCACCCACTGATTTTCCCGTAACCGCCATTTCATGAATCTCCGCCATGTAACGGGCAGATGAATCATGCCTGGCTGTAGCCGGGTCGTAGTCCAACTTTCCATGAAAACTCTTCTCTTCTTCCCTGTTCTCCTCTGATACAAGAACAAATTTTGACGCAGGCTGCTTGCAGACAGGACATTCAGTAAGCTCTGTAATCGGCTTTCCGCTCTTTTCCTCGTCATAAATTGCTCCGCATACACTACACTTATACACTGCCATAAAATATACCTCCACTTCTCATTTGTCTTTTGACTTTACCCTTCCCAATTTATCCAAAAATTGATATTAGGACTCATTACTAATTTTAAACTAAAATTGTTTTTTTAGCAAGAACCGCTTTCCATCAAGATCAATTTTTTCTTATTCTGAAAATATATATTATATTGGGATGCTGTCCGCTAAGCACAATGCCCCATAGCCAACCTTATCATTGGGATATTGCTGTTCTCCACGGATGGGTCTGGCTCCCCGCCTTAAGTAGGCCTTTACCTTCTCCCCATAAAGAAAAGGATCATTTCCCCGCGCAATCCCCCACTCCATCAATAATGCAGCGCTTCCTGTCACAAACGGAGCTGCAAAAGAAGTTCCTGAGACCTGCACGAAGATATTTCCCGGTCCAATGGTGTTAATATCAGCTCCCGGTGCCACAATATCTGGTTTGATATCTCCCTGTGAAATTCTGCCTCCCGGAATGCTCTGCATGGGGTATCCTCTTCCCGAAAAATCAGCATAAGCTTCATAAACTGCACTATAGGCGCCTACTGTAATAACTTTTGAAGCAGTAGAGGGAATGGTCAGCGTTTTAGAAGGGGTAGGTGTAAAAAAACGGGTTCCTGTATTCAACACTGCACTGCTTGGAAGATAAAAATCATAATTTCCCGTAACTGTTCTAAAAGGTGTGAGTTGAAAGCTCCATATTCCCTGATTGACATAATTTCTAACAGGAAGAAAATCAAAATAAATCTCCTGATTAACAGAATAAGGCGAGGGTTCTCCTACATAAATCAGAATCTCCGTCTCTTCCACCACAACACTTCTCCCTCCCGGTTTTGCCGCATCCACTACAATCTGCTGACCACTGGGAGAGTTAAGCACTATTCTGAATTCATCCACATATTCCTTCCATAGCTGGACGCTGACCGTTCTCTGATAGCTGTCAATGTTAAGCTCAATCTGCCTCATTTCTCCGGGAGTTTTTCTCATCCCAAAGCTTCCAGCCACATGTCCGCCTGCCGCCCCTTCATTTCCGCTCCCCACACAGACGACTGTCCTGCCGATTTCCGCCACATTATCAAGAAATCGTTCCACCAGCGAGGTGCCGTCATGAGAGCCATAAGTGTTTCCAAAGCTTAAATTAATGGCAAGAGGTTTTCCGAGTTCTACTGCTTTCTTTACTGCATAGGTCAATGCCCGCATCAGTTCTGTGGTTCTTGGGAAGGAATCCGGTGCCGGCGTCCCCATCTTTATGATTAGAAGTTCGCTCTCCGGCGCTACTCCCATAAACTGTCCGTTTAAAAGCCTTCCTCCTGCTGCGGCAATGGCAGCTACCGCCGTTCCATGACCGGTAGCATCGAAGCTTGGCACAATCTTTTCCGGCTCCCTACTCTTTAAAGCGGCATTGATACGAGCACTTGAAAATTCCACTCCCGAAAGAAATCCTTCCGGTGGTAAAGCGGTTTCTGCCAATCCCTCCAATTCCTCAGGAAGCATCCGATTGACTTCTTCTGCCGACAAGGTCTGATCCCACAGATATTGAATTCTGGTATTTCCCTGCTCATCCCGAAATTCAGGGCTTTCATAATCAATCCCCGAATCAATGACGGCAATTAAAGTTCCCTTTCCGGTCAGATAAGGTTCCCTTGTTGTTACCGGGAAAATACAGGATGCCTCCTTTCCAAAAAGAGTAGATGCATACAGCCTTTTGGGTTTTTCTACATATTCCACTTCGTCTAAAAGCGTAAATGTATCAATCAGACTCTCCGGCAAGGTTACAATGGCATAACCGGCAATCAAGGGTTCTACCCGAATCACATTACTCTGCAGCTGTTCTATGTTGCCATTATACTTTACAATTAATTCCCATGTACGGTTCTCCTTCGAAAATCCTACTCCCAGCTGATCTGATTTATTTCTCTGTTCTTCCTCTATTTCAAGTGCTAAATTTAAAAGATTTTCCAGTTTTTGATTTGACATTTACACCGTTTCCTTATCTTGTCTGCTGTTATTTTAAATTTATGTCTGAAAATAGTTGAATATCCTTGGAATTTAGTTTGAAAATTCTGCAAGCTTCATTTAAAATAGAACATATAGAAGATAAGGAGATGCACATGTTTCTACCAGAAAACCCAGATGAGAATTTTTATACCAATCGAACCATTCAGGGACAAGAGATCGGCTACCCTGTTCATGTTTACTATATTGAACTGTCAAAGATGTATATGCAGCGAATCCGTTGGCACTGGCATCCTGAACTTGAAATTATGATCATTAATCATGGAGAAGCCATGTTGATTACCGACGATGAGAAGCTTTACCTGAAGCCGGGACAGGGTGTCATAATCAATCAAAATGTGATGCATTCTCTTCAACCCGTAGATGCCAAAGCAGACTGCAGTCTGTATACTACTATTTTTCATCCTAATTTTTTGTTTGGATACGGCAATACTCTTATCTCAGGAAAATTTATGGCTCCCATAATCAACTCGCCTGTTTTCAAAACTATGCTGTTAGATGAAAGCAATCCTGTTGAAGAGAAATTGATAGACACTGTCAATTCCATTATTGCTACCAACATGACAAAAAAATACGGTTACGAATTGATTACCAAATCTTATCTATGCCAGTTTTGGGTACAGCTCCTTGAGCAAATTGTTCCTCAAAACAAAAATAGCAATCAAAACACACTTTCTCTGGATGAGATGCGGGTAAAAGAAGCAATCATGTACATTGAGGAACATTACTTTGAACATATTTCCTTAGAGCAGCTTGCAGACTCTGTACATATCAGCAAGAGTGAATGTTGTCGCTGTTTCAAGAGAACTCTTCAGCTTACTCCTATTGAATATCTGATGAAATACCGTATTTTTAAAGCCGCTACCTTGATTCAGAGCAATGATCCAATTGCAGACTCCATTTCTACACTTGCACTTAGCGTAGGCTTTAATAACGTAAGCTATTTTAATAAAATTTTTAAACAATATTTAAAATGTACTCCCAGAGAATACAAAAAGGGAGTGAATAACAACCCTGATGACAGCGTGTTTACAGGAATGACCATTTAATCTATTGATTCCATCCCCGATAGCACTCGGTTGCATTCTCATGAAACTGACAGATTTTCATAAGCTTTTCTGTCAGTCGTTCCATTTCCATTGCGGAGAGTTTGATCCTATGATATATGGAAGTATAACCTTTCATATAGGACGGAAGCATATTGGCATTCCCACGCACTTCTTCTGTCAATCTTTTCGCATGTCCAACTGCATTGCGAAGCTGCTCATTTTGCTTTAAAAGTGTCTGCAAATTCACTTGAAGCATCGTCTTTGACGAGGGGCGCAAGGTAAAGTTTTCCCTTGCAAACGCTGCCTCCAAAAATTTTTGCCCGTCTTCTTTACCTGTCAGGCTCTCTCTAATTTGAGGAATACCCTGAAAGGCAAAATCTGCAAAGTCCGATATTTGAAGTTTTTCCCCATTGATTCCATCCTTTCGTCCTTTGACTGCTTCCATCATCTGCATAATCACAGCGGCACATCCATCACGTTGTTCAGGCTTTAACGACATTACCTCCTTTGACAGGGCAGCTGCATATAGCCCTAAAACTCCCATTCCTCCCACATCACTGTTTTTTCTCCCATGAAAGATGTTCTGATATTTTCCTGTCTTTTCACTATATTCAAGAGATGAGAACATGTACTTTATATCATGGTATCCTGCAAAATCAGCTTTTCCTACCGGTGTTTTTACATAGCGGATCTGCCCTTGAGGGATAATGGAATGTCCCAGCACACTGACATAATCGTTTTCTCCATGGATCCCATGCAGCTTTTCTCTTCTTTCCCGATACTCCTCCTCTCCATACTTTTCTTTCCATCTGTCTATTGCATCCTCCGAAAAACCCTGTCCGTCTACAGAATAGCAGGCATCTACACAGTTCCCGTACTTGCTTTCCATTGTGACGAACTGTGCCTTATTTCCTCCTTTGGAATGACCGGTCACAATTACTCTGCATTTTTCATCAGGTTTCATTACCTCCATTGCTTCCTCAAAGTAAGAAAGGGCCTTCTCCTGCTGCGTTGTAACTGCACTGGTCATTCCAATTCCATTATCTAGCCACTCGCCATCCCCGGTTCCCCGATAGACCACATAAATATTCTTCCGATCCGCGCTCCTAAAGGTACATGCACAGGTTCCTGTATCATACCCCATGTTACTGCTCTGACAGTAAATCCTCAGACTTCCTATTTCCTCGCTTTGTACCGCCTCTTTGAGCACCGTATACTCCCCATAATGAATTCCTCCACCTCCATAATCGGGCTGATTGGCAAGTTCCTTCACAATTTCACTTAATGAGCTTCCCTCTTGTCCATCCTTGTAGTCTAAATACATAAAGGTATCAAGTACCATGCTGATCTCTGCCTCAGAATATTTGTCACTGATAGCCTTCTCCTCCAATCCGCATTACTAAACCACAACATTTATGTTCAGACTGCTTCCCTGCTGGGTATTTCCTGTCTCTGCTTTCTGGTACTGGGAAGCCATCTCCTGAAGATCCTTCACATGTTCCTGTACCATTCGATACAATCTGTCCATGTCTGCCTGAAGAGAACTGAATTTATTCCCATAAGCACAGGATGCCTCCCCCTGCCAGATTCCTTTCATTCCCTGTACCTGTGACATCATTTCACAGGTCAGATTTTTCATCTGATTACCGACAGCTGCAAATTCCCCTGATGTCTGGATTAACTTTTCCGGCGTTACTTTCAAAATACCTTCCATATCACATTCTCCCTTCTACTAATAGTTTCTTGCAGAAGCAATCTCACGACTTCTGTTCTCTGCCTGTTCATATCTGTATGCAATTTCCAAAAGTGCCTGCACATACTGTTCAATCAGTCCATGAAATGTTTCCATCTGTTGTCTGTCCCGCAGGAAGGCCTGATGGAAGGCATCTTTTGCCTGTCCCTCCCACATGGAGCAAAGATTCATCTCCTGATCTCCTAATTGTTCCGCTTTCGCTCTGAACTGCTGGTTCAAATCTGAAAGTCTTCCTGCTCTGTTTCTTAATTCTGATGATGTAACCTGAAAAAATGACATTTTTATCTCCTTTCTGCTTTTAATAAATTCTGGTTCTTGCAAGCTGTGCACCTAATAGTTCCGCCTGATATAACTCTCTTGCCTGACCCTCTATTTCCTCTGCAATTCTGTTCAATGTATCTGATTCTTTTAAGAGTCCTGCTGCCAATTTCACCTCCTTTCCCAAAATGATATCAGCACACTCACTATTCCAGTCTGTCTTTATCTGATAGGCGGTCTGCATAATCTGGTTTTCCGACACATCTTTTACTGCCCTTGACAAATTTTTAAGCTGCTCTGCCAAAGCCATAGTTTCTTTAAAATGCATTTCAATGGTCCAAGGCAGCATTGACATTACTCCTTTCTGCGATTTCATAGATAGCTGCAATTTCTTCAAGCTTTTCAATATGATTGAAAAACCGTTCAAGAAACGTCAGCCCTTCTTCGCACAATTCTTTTATCTGTACCTTTAATGTGTCTGCAGGATAACCGTCAAAATATACTTCCATTCCATCCTGAAGTTCCTGCATTTTGCGGATGTTTTCCTCCATCCTCCTCAAAGTTTCTTTCCACTCTTCCTTCTTTTTTCTTAATTTCTCTGTGGATACCCGAATCTGTCCCTGCATTTTCCGCTCCCTCCTACAACCTTTCTACCGCTGCAATCAGACGATTTTCCAAGTCTGACAGCGTTCTCGCCGCCTCTTCCATCTTCGTAATCCTTTTTCGAAGATTCTCTATCAATCTTCTCATCACGTCTGCCCGGACTTGAAATTCTGCCACCCAGCGCTTTCCTGCTCCACTTTCCCATGCCTCCTTTAGCTGTTCTTTTTCAGTTTCCATTATGTCAAGTAAATCTATCGTTGCGGTAAGGTTCTGCTCCATTTCGTCCAGCCACTTGTTAAATCCCGCACCGTTCAGTCTGATATTTTCACCATTCATTTCATCCTCCCATCCATGTCAGATAAGTATCAACCGATCTCCATCACATATTCCCTGCTGTCTTAAAGTCCGGTCGTTTTTCAGAACATTTTCCTGACCCAGGGAATACAGGTACATCTCTTTTCCTTCATTTACAGTCAGATGCTCCTTCTTGGAAATCAGTGCTATAATTTCCTCCATCAGCACTCCTGCCATCGAATCCTCATCCAGTTCAAAATCATAAATCCGGTCCAGCACCGGAATCTGCACATCAATTAATATCATTCTCTCCTCCATCTGTACATGGGCAGTAAAACCCGTTTTGACCTGCTCCCCGGACCTGCTTTTAAATATCCGATTCCCGGCGGTTCATACCGGTTCTGCCTCATATAGCTCACATCATCAAACTGAAATATTCTCTGGGCAGATAAATTTCCTCCCAAACAAATCCCATGCTGCCAGGTAATAAACTCCCGAAAGAATCCGGTTCCTGAAGCCTCCATATCCCTGACGGTATGAAAAACACCTGAAAGGAAATATTCTTCCACCTTTCCTTCTGCCAGTCGTTCCCAAAAGGTGACTCTTCCATCCCGCCCTTCTCCAAACTGGTAAATCATGCTGCAGAAACTTCCCAAATCGCTGATAAATATTCCTGTTTTGCAGTTTCCTTCTCCCCGCCATTCCATAATTTCATCCTTATTTCCCAAATAAGTAATTTCTTTCCTGCCCCTAAACTGTTCCAGACTCCTTCCGCTATCCAAAATTACTGCTTTTCCGCCATTTCTGATAAACCCTTCCATCAGACAGCATAAAAGAGTTTTTCTTCCGGTTCTGTCGTTCCCTGCAATCAGAAAACACCTTGTGTTCTTTAAAGAAAGTCTCAGAATCTCTCCGGTTTCCATGCAGTATCCGATTGGAAGCATTCCGCTTTTCCATTGATAAGCTTCTGCCATGGCTGCAAACTCCGGTTTATGGGGTAACAGCGGGAATTTATCCGGTATTGCAATGCCTCTTCTTTTCCATGTGATTTCCTTTTCTCTTCCTGCTTCTGAAATCTTGCTGATGCGCTCATACTCCTCAGTCTCATTCAATGCCAATGGAACCTGAAATTCCAGAATCGTTCCCTGCGCCAGACATAATCCTCTTCCTTTGCAGTTCTCCCTCGGAAGCACGGGGACATAATATTGACGCAGAATATCTCCATATTGGAATCGATCACTCATTTCCAATGCAATTGTGTTTTTAATTTTTTCAAAAAGTCTTCCGCCCATCTCATTGATGCCTGCAACAGACAAAATCAGATAAATTCCCAGCGTAATTCCTTCCGCCGCCAGCTTTAAAATCAATTCTTCCTGTTCTTCATTTAACTCCTTATGAAAAGCACCATAACCGTCAATCACGAGGAAAAAATATGGAAGAATATCCCTGCCTGCCCTGTTATGCTGTTCACAGCTGACCCCCGCCAGCTGTTCCTTGCGCTCCGCTGTCAGCTTCTTTAAATGATAAAAGAAAATATCCTTGTTTTCTCTCTCCTTAAGTACACACAAACATCCCGGCATTCTTTGGAAGCATGTCGCATTCGCCTGCCCCATTGCCACAATCAGGCATTGTACCTGCTCCGGCGCGTAATCCCAGCAAAGCTGCCATACAAGAGTTTGAAGAAAGGTTGTCTTTCCCGTAGCTGGACCTCCACATACCACCAAATGTCCCTGACTGACCGGAGCGTATCGAAGTACAAACTGGCGCTGATTGTCAGGGTCGTCACATAATCCCAATAGAATTTCCGGCATCAACGTTTCTTCCATCGTGAGCGCTTCTCTGTGTTTTAATTCATTCAAGGTAATTACTTCCGGTAATTCCGGCATCCATAATTGCGCTGCCTGTCCATAGTGATATTCTTCTGCCGTTTGCCTCACATAATCGATAAGCACATTCATTAAACTCTTTTTACCCTTTTCCTTATTTTCCCGCACCATACGATGTCCTGTATCTGACAGAAGTGCCGCCCTTACCCCTGTATTTTCCCCCTCCTGACAGGTTCCTCCACAATAGCCGGACTGAAACAATTCATAATATTCATTGGTTCCTATTTGCAAATAACATTGTCCGGGGGCTGTCAGTGCAGCCGCATCCTTATTTTTCAGCATGTCCATACTGTCCTGTGCGTCCTGTACCTTAAGGCACATTCGAAATCTTGCATTGCTCCATATCTTGTCATCTACTGTCCCTGCCGGCTTCTGAGTCGCCAGGATTAAATGGACACCAAGGCTCCTGCCTACCTGTGCCAGTGAGATAATTTCCTGCATGAATTCCGGCTCTTCTTTTTTCAGCTCTGCAAATTCATCCACCACCAAAATAAGATGCGGCATGGGCTGCGCTGCCTTTCCCTCTCTGTAAAGTCGGGCATAAGCATCAATATGGTTTACCTGAAATTCTCCCAGCAGCCGCTGTCTTCGTTTGTTTTCGCTTGAAATAGCCGACATGGCCCTCTTGATCTGTTTTCCTGACAAATTTGAGATAACTCCCGCACAGTGAGGAAGTGCTTTTAGTAGATTTCCTGTTCCTCCACCCTTATAGTCAATCATAAAGAAATTGACATCCGCAGGACTGTAAGATACCGCCATAGATAAAAGATAAGTCTGTAAAAGTTCGCTCTTGCCCGAACCTGTCGTTCCTGCCACCAGACCGTGTGGCCCATGAAACCGCTCATGAATATCAAGGTAAACGCAATGTCCATCTGCTCTGCATCCGATTGGTGCCTTCATCCTCTCCTCTGTCCTTGCGTTTTTCCACCTTTGATGACTTTCCAGCTCTTCAATCCTTCCACAGCCATAAAGTTCCAGAAATCCTATCTGCTCCGGCAGCTGCCCATCCTCCTCATGCTCTCTTAGCCTGATGCCCGTCATCTTCCTTCCATACATAAATGCCTTGGAAAAACTACAGGTTTCAAGCGTTAGGGACTGTCTGACCGGCTGTTCCTGACTCAAGTCCAAAATTTCATCCTTATAAATAAAATATCTACAGCTTTTGGGAAGTTCCTTCCTCTCGCTTCCCGTAAATACCGCACTGACCGGATAGCAGGAGTGAAAAGAGGTCAGATACTGATAAACAGTTTCTCCTGCAATCAACTCCTCATCCAGTACCACTGTCACATACCATGGAATTTTGATCCCATCCGCCTTCTCTTCATACCCTTTGTTCAGTTCTCTTGTTAGCACTGGCAAAATTTCTGCCGCTTCTTTTTCATCTCCCGCAAGAAACCTTACTCTGCGGTTGGAAGACCAGCTGTGTGGAAGCCATTTTAGAAGCTCTGCAATTTTCCTGTGGTAAGTCTTCTCTTTCCTATAAAAACAAACCAGTTTCACTTCCGTATAACAATGACAGATTGCTATCTGCATCAGCAGCTGTAAAAGCACCTCCGTACAATCTCCTAATATTCCGATCTGCCTGTTTACAAACAGATCCACCCCTGTAGGGACCTGCTCCAATACCTGAAGCTGCTCTGCCATTTCTTTTGCCTCCTCCACAAGCGGATCGGAGGAAATTCCCCGAATGTCTCCTGCACATTTAATTTTGATCTGGAAATTTGTTCTCCCAATTCCCAGCCTGATAAACAGAAAATCCTTCTGTCTGTAATAACGATTCCAGATTACCGGAGACATCTCTTTTTCCTCATTCATAAGTGCCGAAAGCGCCGGATATCTTTTTTCAAGGATTCTGCGGTTTTCCTGATGGCAGAACAAAAGCCTTTCCTTCATATTCTCCAGATAATTTCGGTATTCTCTCTCCTTTTCCCTCTTTTCCCGTCTGTGGCTGTACCTGCTATAGCTCTGTCCGACAATCCCCCAAAACAGAGCAAGCAGTGCAGTGCAAAGCCCCATTGCCAAAGAAGCATAATAAAAGCTGCCTGATGCCATTCCTCCTAAACCGCCGTAAGCTGTTCCTTTAGTCTGGCTGCTGACCCAGACCATTAACATCATGGGAAGAACCATGGTAAGAGTCGGTCCAATGTTCAGTAAAAACGGCTGTACCTGCAAATCCGCTGCCTTCTCCGGCATAATCAGTTCAACTTCTCCTTGATAAAGCACTTCCTCCTGTTCATAATTACGCCTGATCTGCCTGAGCTGATTTTCCTGCACTGACGGTAAAGTGCTACATCTTTCCGGCAGGTCTTTACTTTCTGCAATTCGGCATACACCGCCAAAGGATACCCCCACCAAAAATTCCTTTAGTATAATCAAATGCAGTCCGTACAGATCTATGTAATCCCCGGTTTTAAGCCTTTGATATCCTTTCACCCCTTTTCCATTCATGTAGATTCCGTTCTCCCTGTGGCTGATGAGCATATAGCCTTTTTCATTTCTCACAATTTCCGCGTGCAGTTCATCTACCAGCGAAAAGCAATGATAAAAAATCTGATTGGTATATGCATTTCCAACCTTAATGGTTTCTCCCACCCTGATAGATATTCTTCCGCTCGCTTTCAAAGAATTAATTTCATTTGAAAGCAATAGCAAAAGTCTTTCCCGGCTTCTTGTATAGAGATAAAGGGGAGCGGCATTTCCAAGCGCCTTTCCATTTACCCGCCAGCCGCTTTTCTCTGCCTCTATCACAATCTCCACGTCTGACGATAGCCCTGTGTCAACCTGTTCCAGAAGGAAACGGTACTTTCCGGGAATGTCTTCCGGCAATCCCTTTTTAAGGCACGCAAAATCAGAAAAAATGAGCAGATTCCTACGGCTTTTGCTGCCATGTTCTTTTTCATCAATCAATAAATGCTACCTCCGATAAAAATTCTCTCTTGGGAAAATAAATATTGAAAAAAGAAATATAAAAAATAGAACTCAAATCTCAATGTCCAGAAGCGGACTTTTGAAAGTGTTTTAAGATTATCAGATTAATGAGGTTCTGTCAACAGTTTATCAAATATTTTTGTAAAAATCTTTTTATAAAAAGTGCCGCCGGATAATAAATCCATGCAGCACTTTTTAAGGCAATTACCCTAATGCAACATCCAAAATCATCATAATCAGGAAACCTGCCATTACTCCTATCGTGCCTAAATTGGAGTGTTCTCCCTGATTGGCCTCAGGAATCAGCTCTTCCACCACCACATAAATCATTGCACCTGCTGCAAAAGAAAGGAACCATGGCATATAGGGCGTGATTTGTGCCGCAACCAGTGTAATTCCAACACCAAAAACCAACTCCACCAATCCTGAGAGGCTGCCCAGTACAAAGGCTTTCCATCTGCTCGTTCCCTCCTGGCGAAGGGGCAGGGAAATTGCCGCTCCCTCCGGGAAATTCTGTATTCCAATTCCCAATGCCAGTGCAAAGGCAGATGCATAAAGCGCCGTATCCTCAGGATGCTGTGCTGCCATTGCAAAGGCAAGACCTACCGCCATTCCCTCCGGAATATTGTGCAGCGTTACCGCCATAACCAACAAAGTAGTCCTATGAAGAGAAGTTTTCACACCCTCCGGCTGCTTTTCTCCAATATGCAGATGAGGCATCAAAAAATCCAGCAGATACAGGAATAATCCACCAAGAACAAATCCCCCTGCGGCAGGAATCCACGCAATTCCCCCAGCATTTTCTGTTTCCTCAATTGCGGGAAGTAATAAGGACCAGACTGAGGCTGCCATCATTACTCCGGCAGCAAATCCCAGAAATGCCCGTTGAATGTTTTTACCCATTTCCTTCTTAAAAATGAATACTACACTGGCGCCAAGGGCTGTCATCAAAAATGTAAATCCTGTTCCCATAGCTGCCCATCCAATTGCCTGATTCATATGCTCCTCTTTCCGCATCCAAAATACCGGATGCATACCTCTATGTTATTATTATACTAAAATTGTCATTTTGTGCATGGAATTTTCCGTCTGCACATAAAAATGAATTTTGCAATAAAAATACCCGATGCGGTGCCGCAAAACACGTATCGGGGCTTCTTGCAAAACTAAAAACCAAAATCGTAAATACTTCCTGCATTATATGCATTATTATATGTTCCGGCTCCATTATAAGTATTCGCCTTTGATGCTTCCGTGCTTGCAGCAAAATCAATCAGGGATGCCTGTGCGGAAACCCTATAGGCATAAGAAGAATTTCCGTTAAACAAGGATTTGACTGTATTCATGTCTGCCTCCTTAAACTTCTTCTCATCTACGGAAAGCGTATTGTCCTCATTCACAGTCACACCAACCTTAGACAACAGATTTTTGTTGGCATTGGTAAGCCCGCTTAAGGTTTTCGTCCTGTTCTGAACACTGTTCGTTTCTGCTGACGCAGTTTCTTTCATCAGCTTATTATAGCTGTCAGCGAAATCGGAAACTGCACTGTAAATAGCATCCTTGTCATATTCCTTGGTCGTGGTGGTAAGTCCGTATTCATCCTTGGTCTCAACATCCACCTTATTGAATACAGATTTACTTCCCTTGGCAATCAGCTTATCCGCTGAACCCTTCAATCCGTCTGCTGCGCTTTCAATGCTTGCTAAGGTTTTCGCAGAGTCCTTCGCCGTAGATGTGGTTCTCTTATTCTGAGTTTCTGCGATAGAAGAAACTTCCTTACTGCTGTCCTTGGAATAGTAAGCCTTCATCAGCTTACCATAGCTGCCATTCTTGATGCTGGCATAATCTGAAAGGAAATTCAGATTTCCAAGGCTGCTCCCATTGGTTGAATTCTGAAATAAATAGGAATAATCCTGTTTCATTCTCCCCACATTAATACTAATTCCCATAACATCACTCCTTTGACGTAAGGCGGAACCTCCGTGTTCCTTATGTATCGTTCAATAGCTATATCGGCAAAAATACTCCTATAGTTAAGTTTAGTATAGCATTTCCAGCAGTTAAAAACAAGAGTACCAAAACCCATTTTGCAGGAATTTTGCAACAGTTCAGCATGATGGATGGGACGCCGCCTGTGGATATCCTTTCTGGGGACTTTTGACAGTCTTTCGATGGATTTGTAGAAACAGGCAGTACAAAAATATTGCTGCCCGAATGACATGTTTGAAGAAGCCATAACATTGAAAGTGCTAACGCCTATAAAAAAATTTTGGAAAAATCTGATATGTAATGCCTAAACCTGTCTTATTTTCGGTTCAATTGCCTCTGACCTGACATTATGTGTCTGATTCTGGTTCTCCGGCTTTACCTTTTGAGTGATGCTGTTAAATTTCTCGTTGCTTTTCTTTTGGTTTAGCTTCTCCTGCTTGTCCTTGTCCATACAATCACCTCTTTAGTAGCATGACCGGATTAAGCAGAAGTATTCATATTTAGTAAAATATGACACGAAATGCAACAAAATAAAGAGCCTAGTAAACACTAGACTCTTAGCGTGCAGGAAAAGAGACTTGAACTCTCATGGTATTGCTACCACACGGACCTGAACCGTGCGCGTCTGCCAATTCCGCCATTCCTGCGAACAAATGATATTGTATCTGTTTTTTCTGTTTCTGTCAACTATTTTATAAATTTTTGTTTTATAAATTTCACCATTCTCTATTTTTACAGCAGTTCAGCATCAATGGAAAGGTATCACCCCATGAAGCTGAACTGCTATGTAATTTAAAACTGTTTATTCTTTCTGCTTGTTAAGTTGCTCCAATTTCTTCTGGAGTATTGCAATCTGCTGTGTTTGCTGATCCAACTGCTGTGTCTGCTGACTGATCTGTTCGTCCTTCCGCTTCAGTTCTTCCTTCTGCTGGTCAATCTCCCTTTGCTGCTCCTCTATCATATACTTCACGGTGTTTCGATCCAACTGCCTCAGTTCCTCTGAAAAGAACATTTCCATCACCCTCTCCGTATTCTGACACATTTGGTATAATGTTTCGTACATGGCTTTGAATTCCGGATATTTCGTAATCAATGCAATAATTCGCTCCGGTGCATCCTCAGAAAGAAAGGTCAGCCATGCTTCCAGTGGTGTTTCTATGGATTTATTTTGCATTTTTTTACGGAAGATGTCAAGCGGAATCTTGATAATCAGGTCTTTTCATTTGGGCGCAGACCGCCTGACTTAATATTCTCAAACAATATTTCAAACAACGAGCGCGTAATCTTATGGATCGCCTTTTTGGTAGCATCATTGACCTCTCTTGCTGCTGCCAAAACACTTTGCAGACATTTTTTCCAGTCAGCGCCGAACTCAAATACATCGGAAGCCTCCGATGCAGAAACGACCTCATACAGGGTATCCACAAAGGTGCGAATCTCGTCTTCTGACAGTGAAAGTATCCATTCATTTAAAGCTGCGTCCCGAAGCAGCTTTCTGTCGGTCATATTTTCTGCACGTAGAAATGTACCATCTTCCACTTTCCAGCTGTAGGAATTATGCTGAAGCAGACCTACACTCCTGCTCTCCACGATTTCATATTCACAGTGATCCTCCAAAATCATTCCCACCAGTGATGAACGTGGAATAAACTTGACCAACCGGTCTTGAATGGCTTCAAAATTCCCCTGACTTCGTATTTCCGGTCTGAAGCCGGGACCATCATTATTATAAATTCGTATAATCTTTTCTCTGGTTCTTTCCCCGCAGTTCATAGCTGCATATACCGCAAGATTACCTCCCTTGGAATGCCCTCCCGTATAGAAATCTCCTGCAATATATGATGCCACCCGTTCCATATATTCCGTTGCAAGGTACTGGCTGTGAATGGGCTTGGAAAATGCAAGGTTCAAATCCTCCTTCCATCCCACAATGGTCGCATCCGTTCCCCGATAGGCAATATATACACTTTTATCCCCCAGAATAAAGGTGATTGCCGAAAACTGAGTCTCCTGCTCTTCATTCACAATATTTACATAATAATTCATTTTCAGGGTGCCGAACCTTATGGAATTTGCTGCTTCTTCAAACAGCTCCTTATTTTCTTCCTGATACCAGTAGCCCTCCAGAATACAGTCTCTCTCGGGAGATTCATAGATACACCGGATACTGACCGGTGCATTTCTCTTTTCCAGACCGGGCACAAATTTTCCATAGTTTAAATAGGATAACTGGCAAAGGACCAAGCTGTCCACCTCATTTAAGGGTCTCTCCGTGAAGCTGTATTCTCCCCATTCCCTCACATAATCAATAATGTTTTCCATATTCTCTGCCACCTTTCAATCAGACTAATACAAGATGCCATCATAATACTGCAAGAGCAGACTGACCACCCTGCTGTAGCTGACCGTTCCGTCTTCTACTCCATTTAAGGTAAGAGTGGTATTTAAAAAAGTATCTGCCGCCTGCTTTACCGTTTCTGTTTTCAGGACAGCCTTTTTCTCCACCTGTTCCCATGCCTCCCGGGTCAAAAATTTTTTATCTCCTGACACCAGTTCACTTATTTGCGGATGAGAATCATATTCTGCCTCATCCTCTCCCACTGCTTTTAGAAAGTCCCTTTCCAAATATCCAATCACGCTTAAATAAGCACTGTATTGAAAAAGCGGATCTTCCGAATCCACACAGGCAAGATACCCTATAAAATTAGCCTCGTCCTCCCTGATAAAACCCTTTAAGTGGGACAATTCATGGCACATGGTCACAGGCACATTCGTAATGTACATCTGCCTGTTATAATTGGCCTCCATGGAAAAAGGAAAGTAGTACCCCATAATATACTGCTGACTATAAAATCCTGAAAAGAAGAGACCTTTTGGCTTGGGATAATATCCTTTCAGGCTGTTAAAGGTATCCCCCAGCCTCTGCATTTGCGCTACGGCTTCTCCTTTCAAATCTCCCTCATAAATCAGATAGCCATTTTCATCTCTGTCAAATAAGGGAGCCAGCGCATTTGCCTGTTCCACCACATAATCCCTCAGTATACCAAGTTCTTCACCCCCATACTCTTTTTTCAGGTTTTTCCCTATTTCATACCTTTCATTGATAGGCGATGCCTGATAGAGCAGAAAACAGTTTAAAGTCATGACTACGCAGACAATTCCTGCCACCCAGTAAATAAAAAGTGCGTACTTCCTGTACCATCTGTTCCATTGCTTTGGAACTTTATTTCCAAACAAAATATAAACAATGCCTCCTGCTATCAAAAGCAGAAGGAACACAACAGCCAGATAAAGCATCCACTCTCCCACCGAGAAAGGAAACCACCCTATCATTCTCCCATAGGTTGAAGTCCATAACGGAAAAATATAATTTACATAACCAT
>JAQXYZ010000154.1 GCA_029226935.1 Bacillota bacterium
ATAAGGTAGGTGTACCAGAAATTACACAGTATAAGCTGATACTGAACTCTGACGATACCAGATTTGGCGGAAACGGCAACAAAGTATCGAAATCAGTGAAGGCAAGAAAAGGCGAGTGTGATCGCAGAAAGCAATACATCGTAATTGATGTGCCGCCACTTACAGCATTAGTATATAAGATCTAAAATACATAATGAAAAAATGTCATGTAGTTTTGGTGATGCATGACATTTTTTCATTAATCATTTTATCCTTGTACTCCACTGGGAGCAATCCCACACATCGGTAGCAGTATATAAAGTGAAGGATGAAAACGGGACAGATCATCAGAAGTCTGAGACATACAGTACACAGAAAGAAGCAGATAGGCGAAAGAAAGAAATCGAGTACAAAATGACTGTGGGCAAATTTGAAGCACCGAAATGTGTCAGATTACATGAACTTCTGGAAGAATACGTAAAAATCTATGGTCATGATAAGTGGAGTGTATCGACTTATGATGGAAATATCGGGGTAATCAACAATTATATTATTCCCACAATCGGAGATACTAAGCTGAGCAGTATCAATAATCATTTCATAGAGAAGTATTATAAGGAGCTTTTAGAAATGCCAGCAGTGAAAGGCTCACGAAATAAAGCTGGAGAAGAAAAAATATCTGCTGCTACTGTCAACGAAATTCATAAAATTCTCCGGAGCTGTTTCAGGCAGGCAGTCAAATGGGGACTGATGGAGAAGAATCCGGCAACAGATGCAACGGTTCCGAAACATAAAAAGCAGGAAAGAGAAATCTGGACCGCAGAAATGCTGATGCAGGCGCTGGGTGCCTGTGATAATAAATTGCTTAAAGTAGCCTTTCATTTATGCTTTACAGCAACACTCCGGCTCGGAGAATTGCTGGGACTAACCTGGGACTGTATGGATATATCAGAAGAGGCCATTGCAGAGAACCGCTCTTACATTATTAATAAGGAAGTGGAACGCGTATCAAAAAAAGCTGTGGACGATTTACATTCAAAGGATATCATTTTAATCTTTCCTTCTATGAGAAATAATAATAAAACAGTCCGGGTACTGAAAACGCCTAAGACAGAAAGCAGTATTCGCAGAGTTTATATACCAAGATCTGTTGCATTGTGTCTGGTCGATTTGAAAAAAGAGCAGGAAGAGGTCATTGAGGCCCTTGGCAGTGAATATCAGAACTATAATCTGGTAATGGCAACAACTTTTGGTCTTCCAATCGGAGACAGTTATCTGAGGGATAAGATGCAGAAAATTATTGATGAGCTTGGACTGCCGGATGTGGTATTTCATAGTCTGCGCCATACCAGTGTTACTTATAAACTGAAATTGAGCGGCGGAGATATCAAATCAGTCCAGGGAGATTCCGGCCATGCGCAGGCAGATATGGTAACGGAAGTGTATGGACATATCATTGATGAGGACCGCAGAAAGAATGCAGAGCTGATGGAGAATGCATTCTATAATAAAGAAAACCTGAATCCGGAGATGGCAGCATTACTTACATCATTGGCCAAGACAATGAAAGTATAATGATATAGAAGATACGGCGATATTGTACAGATAAAAAACATCTGTATGATATCGCTTTTTGTGTTAATATAAAAATACGGACGAAGATAATGTGTTTTGCAAATCGGGATTTTTCGAGATGATGAATTCCTACTTTGTTAATCGTGCCATATGGCTTGATTATATATGCAAAGATAAAAACGCAATGTGCATTAAAACATGTGCTAGAGCTGGTAGGTAGCCCAGCCGTCCTGTGTTATACAGGGTAAGTAACCTGCCCCTCCGGGTTGTCCATTCTTTGCTCATCAATCAATTAGGAGGGATAGTTATGGACAAAGTAAGTGGCAAGCTGACGGTGTTTTTTGAAGATCCGTTTTGGGTAGGAGTCTTTGAACATATTGAAGATGAAAAACTCTCGGTAGCGAAAGTAACTTTCGGCGCAGAACCGAAGGATTATGAAGTTCAAGAGTGTATTCAAAAGTATTATTACAGTTTGCGATTTAGTCCGGCTGTGGCAACTGTTGTAAAAGAAACAAAAAGGAATCCTAAGAGGATGCAGCGTGATGTAAAGAAACAGATGCAGGAAATTGGAATCGGTACAAAATCACAGCAAGCGTTGAAAATGCAACAGGAGCAGAACAAACAGGAACGTAAAGTAAAAAGCCGAGAGAGAAAAGAGGCTGATGAACAGCGAATGTTTGAACTGAAACAGCAAAAGAAAAGGGAAAAGCGTAAGGGGCATTAAAGCCTCTTAGCTTTTGACCTAAATTCTCAATTTGCAGGAGAAATTTTGTGATAAGAACATTTAGAGAAAAAGATTTATTTGCTATTATGCAAATATGGCTTGATACAAATATCAAAGTGCATAGCTTCATACCAAAAGATTATTGGACAGATAATTATGCAATGGTAGAAAACTTATTACCACAAGCAGAAATATATGTCTATGAAGATGATGATACCAAACAAATTGATGCCTTTATTGGCTTGACGGACAATTATATTGAGGGAATATTTGTAAGGGAAGCCAGTCAGTCAAGGGGTATTGGTAAACAATTATTGAATTATGTAAAACAAATAAAATCATCTATGAGATTAAGCGTTTATCAAAAGAATACGCGTGCAATAACTTTTTATCAGAGAGAACAATTTGTGATTTGTTCTGAGAACATTGATGATAGCACTAATGAAAAGGAGTTCAATATGACTTGGAGTAAATAGACAATTCCAATTTGATGAATTAAAATAGATGGCAATTGATGGAGTAACAAGTTGTATGAAAATTCGAGAAGTTAACAAAAATAAAAAGCAGTTTATATCATTATTGTTATTAGCTGATGAACAGGAGAGCATGGTTGATCGCTATCTTGAAAAAGGAACTATGTATGTACTTGAAGACAATGATGTAAAAGCTGAATGTGTTGTCACCGATGAAGGTAACGGAATACTTGAAATCAAGAATATCGCAGTCAATCCGGAAAATCAGGGAACGGGCTATGGCAAAGCGCTAATTGATTTTCTTGTCAGTAAATATGCAGATGAATATTCTGTTTTGCAAGTTGGAACAGGTGACAGTCCATTGACGATACCATTTTATGAAAAATGTGGATTTGTCCGTTCTCACAAGATTCCCAATTTCTTTACTGACAATTATGACCACCCAATTTATGAGAGCGATGTGCAGTTAATAGATATGGTATATTTGCAAAGACATATATAACTTCCAGTTTGACGAATTGACAATAAGTAGTTAATTGCAGTAAAACAGAAAAGACACTATGCATTTATGGGGTAGGATAATATCGGTAAAAATAAGTCAATGATGGTCAAAAAATCATCGACATCCGTCTCCGAACACGATATAATATAGGTAATCTAATAAGAAAATAATGTTATCATTACTGCAAGCTTCATGGGAATGGTAGCCATGGTTATGAACTGGATGGAACGCAATGGTTATGCCATCTTGGTGGCATTATTCTCTAGGGTGGCACTGTACCCATTTGCCACCGAAGATGATGCCTGCCACCCAAAGGGTCTAACTATATTATAAAGAAATTATTAAGTAAAAAAACGGAAATAAAAATGTGGACAAGTTGACTATATTTCTGTTTTGAAATATTTGTGCATTATGAAATAAGTGAGGACATGCATAATTTACTGCAGAGGTATATATTATATATAAGGATTGAGGCGTATGTTTTCGGACTGCGCTGAGGCGAGGCGGATAAATTTCGACCTCGCCATTTAATTTTTTAAGCGTCAATGATTTATATCCTAGCCTTTTCAGTAAATAAAGCATAAAATACCCGTCAAGCTTAGTAAAACAAGACTTTCTTTGACTTAGACAATATGTAATGACCTCCACATTGTAGGTTCGTGGATTTACCTGTATACTAAAGTTTGTCAAGAACAATGGTAACAGGGATTACCGCATACAAAGGGAGGTCATCAAATGAATTATAACACAGTTTACGTAGGAATGGATGTACACAAAGAAAGTTTTACACTTTGTGCCTACACAATTGACGCAGAGAAAGGTTCTCGCTTCCAGAGAACAGCAGCTGATTACAAAAGTAACAACTGAAGACATCTTGAAAGGGCTTCGGCCATTTCAAGGTTCGAGCTATCTACGATAAATCTATGTCGGCACAGAGGAATCTGTGATCCACGCTCTTAGACGGTAGAGCTCACGGCGGACCATAGACCTGTCGGTAACCAATCCACGTATATCAGAGTGGCCAATGCCGGGAACTGATACTCCGAGGCTCTTTCAGGGTGCCTTCAGACAATTAAATAAATTTTTGTGGTGATTTCTGTTAATTTGTACTTGACAAGAGGTCATTACATATCAGATTTACAGAGAATGATATGTGTTTTCTGCATGGATTGGATGATTGAACTCCAGGATAGCATCATAAAATATGGAATACTGAATCCATTAATTGAGCGACCAAGACCGGAAGGTATCCGTAATCATTTTGCTAATGAAAAGGATTAATGTGGTTACCTGTATAAAAGTAGAAATAGTGCAATTATTCCCTGAAATATTACAAGAATTATCGTGAGTTATATCATATTATTAATACATACCAACTTCGCGCATACATATTCCTCTCTTATTTTGAAGTTTTCTGCGGGAAGTATGGAAAATAATAATTCTCTAAGCAGATGTGAGGGCAGTTTAAATGGAAGTTCAAAGAAAATCACTAACGCAGCTTTTTGTACCAATATGCTTCGAAACACTTTTTTATATGCTTTCCGGAATGATTGATACGCTTATGCTGTCATCTGTGAGCGATCAGGCAGTAGGTGCAGTCGGAACAGCAAATACTTATATTAGTGTGTTTATCATAATGTTTGGAGTTATATCGTCTGGAATGGTTGCGGTAATGACTCAAAATGTTGGTGCGGGAAAACCGGGAGTTGCATATCAGGCAAGACAATTGGGGCTTATTTTTAATGCGGTTATTGGAGTGCTGATGTCAGCATTTCTGGCTATTTTCTCAGGAAAAATTCTAGAGATAGTAAGTATTGCGCCCGCTCTTTTGGAACCGGCTGAAACTTATTTGAAAATAGTAGGTGGTGCATGCTTTTTAAATGCTCTTATACCTATATTTTCGAGCTATCTCAGAGTGTTTGGATATACAAAGCAGTCACTTTTTGCGTCAATCATAGGAAATGTAATTAACTTCTTTCTTAATTCTATATTTCTTTTTGTACTGAACTGGGGAGTGATGGGCGTTGCCATAGCCACTGTTATCTCGCGAGTAATCAATTTGATAATTGTAGCAGCTATGGGAGCAGTGCACATAAAAGCTAAAAATAAACTACAGCGGGAATCTTCACGCAAGATATTGGGGCAGATAATTAAAATAGGTTTTCCATCAGCGTGCGAGACAGCTCTTTATAATATTGCGATGACTTTGGTAGTTCGTTTCATGAATCAGATGGACTCGGATGGAATGAATGTTACCGCGCGTTCGTATGCAACTCAAATTGCGAATTTTTCGTACTGTGTGGGGGCTGCTTTAGCGCAAGCTAATGCAATAATGACAGGCTGGCGAATTGGGGCAAAAGAGTTTGAGGAATGTGATAAGGGCACAAAAAAGGCAGCTATCTACGGAGTGATAACTGCAACCTGTTTTTCAGTGACATTTGCATTAACCGGTCGATTTATAGTACATATTTTCACAGATGATCCACAGATGATAAATCTAGTCGTAAAATTGCTTATCATTGATATATTTCTTGAATTTGGGCGTGTGACGAATCTGGTCTATGGACAGGCACTCAAAACAAGCGGAGATGCGGTTTTCCCAGTAATAATGGGTGTGATATTTATGTATTTGGCGGCAGTAGGTGGCACATATTTCTTTGGTATACGGCTGGGGTTGCTTGCTGTGGGGGCATACATTGCTATGGCAAATGATGAATGTGCAAGAGCTATAGGGATGGTACTCCGCTGGAAGACAGGGAAATGGAAGACGAAACGATTAGTGGAGTAGAAATGAAGCTATTGCTTTTGATATGCTATTTATGTATGATATAATTATGTATTTCGAATTAAAAGAAAACCGACCACATGGAACTATGGAGCGTCCATTCAGTTTATATCATATACGGGATATCCACCATGCATTTCAGATTCCGGTGCATTGGCATGATGAACTTGAGATTATATATGTGAAAAATGGAGCGCTCAGTGTGGCCATATCAGGAGAAAATTATATAGGAAATTCAGGTGAGGCATTTGTTGTATCACCGGGCGATTTGCATTTTATGGGATCTCAGACAGGGGAAGTGGACTACTATACGTTCCTTTTTCCGCTGGAGTATGTGTCATTTCAGGTGAATGATCTATTGGAGAAAGAGGTAATGGCACCGCTGAAAAGTGGGAAAATGATGATAAAACCGCAGGTTGGTGATAGATTAAGTGATATATGTGATGCTCTAATAGCTTTGAAATATTCAAATTTAGTTCCGTTTGGTGCAGAGAAAGATACAGAATTTTCAGAAAATCAAAACGAAAATTTTAATGACTTGGCAACTCAGCTTGAGATAAAAAGTATATTACTTCAATTTTTCAAGAGTATACTGAAACACGGCTTTATAGTAGAAAACAACACCAGTGGCAGAAACACTACGGAAAAAGGAATGATTTCGTATATACAGCAGAATTTTACCAGAGAAATTTCGCTTAAAGAATTTGGAAAACAGTTCCACTTGTCTGAAAAATATATTTCGCGCTATTTCAAGGAACACTTTCATATTACTTTATCGCAGTACATAAATCATTTGCGTTTGGAACATGCTAGACAGTTATTGCAAGAGACAACTCTTTCAATTACGGAGGTTGCAATACAGAGCGGTTATGAGAATGTAAGCTATTTTATCCGAAGCTTTAAGAAAATGTATGGAATGTCACCGCTGAAATATCGAAAATGGGTGTGAGGAGTTACTGGGTAAAATATTGTCAAAAAACCATCGATATCCTTTGCTCTGCACGATATAATATAT
>JAQXYZ010000155.1 GCA_029226935.1 Bacillota bacterium
AGCTGTATATACGGAAGTCTTCATTTTTCTGTACAGTCCAGCCCCAAGATACTGTGATATAAGAACTGAAGCACCAATTCCGCCTCCAATGGCAATCATAATAAAAACTGTTGTAAGTGAGTAAGAGGCTCCGATTGCTGCCAGTGCATCCTCCCCCACAAACTGCCCCACAATAATGGAGTCTGCCGTAGTATAAAACTGTTGAAAAAGGTTGCCCAAAATCATGGGAAGTGCAAAGAAAAATAAAGATCTTCCCGGGCTGTCCGTAAGCATATTGTATTTTTTCATTTTCTGCTCCATATATGGCGCGATTACCCGCCACTTATCTGATATATAAAATTATTTTCTAATATTGTTCCCAAAAAATATATGGGTATCAATGTACGGCATTCCATTTAGTTTACATAAGTTGCATTTTTCCATTACGCCATACTTTTCTATTATAACAGCTGAAAAAAAAGATTGCCACTTAACTGTAAAACATTTACATAAATTTTGTCGTTGACAAAGCAATTTGCCCTATGGTACAATACAATCTGTTGATGCAAAGTAATGTGTCACAGGCTGCTGTGGCTCAGTCGGTAGAGCGTCGCATTGGTAGTGCGGAGGTCACGGGTCCGATTCCCGTCAGCAGCTTAAAAAACCCTTGATTTTCAAGGGTTTTTTCTTTTATGAGAAAGGAAAATATTAATGAAAGTAAACAAGCCATTAACAATACTGATTTTATGTCTTTTGCTGATTTTTACTTCCTTTACAGGTATTTTATTTGGCAGCGTATTTATTGAACCATCTTCCGTCATCCACTCCATATTTTATCCAGATGCAGACCCAACTGTCCGCACGCTGATTATGACAGTCAGACTTCCCAGAGTGCTTGGCGGTCTCTTTGCCGGCATCGGTCTTGCATGTGCCGGAGTGATTCTACAGGGAGTTATGAATAATTCCCTTGCCAGTCCCAACACAATCGGCATAAACTCCGGCTCAGGCTTTGCCGTAATGCTGAGTATGATGCTTTTTCCTGCCAATGCACTGGTCATTCCCGGATTTGCCTTTTGCGGAGCTCTTCTTACTTCCCTTTTCGTGTTTCTGCTTGCATATGTTGCTGACAGTTCCAGAACCACCATTATTCTTGCCGGTATTACCATTTCCAGCTTTCTAAGTGCAGGAATTAATACAATTAAGCTTCTGGATACTGATATTTCCATTAACCTGACCTCTTTTATGGTAGGCTCACTATCCGGTCTTACCACAAGTAAGCTGGTTCTGCCCTGCGTCTTAATTGTAGCTGCCTTCCTTTTTGCGCTTCTTTTTTCCGGTTCGTTAAATCTTCTAGGACTTGGAGACGATATTGCACGGTCTTTAGGGATGCATGTTCCTTTTACACGTTTCCTTCTTTTGGCAATTGCCAGCATAATGGCAGGAAGTGTAGTCAGCTACGCCGGATTGCTCAGCTTTATCGGGCTGATCGTCCCTCACATATGCAGACAGCTTTTCGGAAATGATGCACGTATCCTTTTACCCTGCTCGGCGCTTTTGGGCGGAAGCTTTGTGATATTATGTGATCTTTTAGGGCGAATTTTGTTTGCTCCCTTTGAGCTTCCGGCAGGTATTATTATGGCTTTTATCGGTGGACCTTTCTTTTTATATCTACTGCTGAAAAAGAAAGGAGGTCGAAGAATCAATGCTTGAGTATCGTCATGTATCTGCTTCCTGCCAACGGACTCCCATTTTGGAGGACATCTCCATCCGCTTCCCAAAAGGAGTAATTACAGCTGTTATCGGTCCAAACGGCTGCGGAAAGACAACATTGCTTCAATGTCTCAACGGTGTATCACATGTGACCAAAGGACAGATCTTACTGAATGGAACAGATTATTTGAAGCTTCCACTAAAGGAACGAGCGAGAAAGATTTCCTTTCTGCCACAGGTGCGTACCATTATTCCCTCCATTCCCGTGAAAACACTGGTGGAACACGGACGTTTCCCCTATCTGGGATTTTCCAGAAGAAAAACTGCTGAAGATATTGCTCTGGTAAGGCATGCCATGGAATTTGCCCATGTAAGCGAATTTGCCAATCAGTCAGTAGACACCTTATCCGGCGGCATCCGTCAGCGGGTATTCTTTGCAATGACACTAGCACAGGATTGTGACCTCATTGTTTTGGATGAACCCATGACTTATCTTGATTTGTGCGGGCAAAGCGAATTTCTTGAGATGCTTAAGTCCCTCCGGGGACAAGGAAAAACCATCATTCTGACCATGCATGATTTGAATCATGCCCTTCAGATTTCGGATTTTCTTGTTGTGATGGAGAACCGAAAAACCGTCTTCTGTGGCAATCCCCTTGAAGTACTGGAAAAGCATGTAATAGAAGATGTTTTCCATACTTCCTGTAAACAATTTGAAGATAAAGAGGGTGTCTACTACTTTTTTCAGTAGCAGACACCCTCCATTCTTTCG
>JAQXYZ010000156.1 GCA_029226935.1 Bacillota bacterium
ATGAAAAGCGGACAGATTATTTTTGATGGTTGCATTGATCGAATCGGTATGGATTTAGAACCGTTTTATTTATCGAATTTTTAGTGAAAGGCAGGAGAACAGGATGATTTTTAGTTATGAATTAAAAAAGATATTTCAGAAAGATTTGGAATTAAAGGGAATTGAAGCTGTCCGTTATCATGAGGACTTCGCCAAAAACCAGACCGGGGAATTGACAGAGGATTATGTGACAAACGTATTGAGGGAGTTGAAGGAAAGTAATATCGATCCAAACACGGATGAGGGATATCTGACTTTAGACGACAGATATGGAAAACTGTTCAATTATCTGGTAAGGTGCTATCAGCCGATTGGCGTCGAAAGGTATCAGCCGGAGCTTCTTCTCAGTTTAGATCTTGAAAATGGTGCACAGTTTTATGAAAGACGTGTGCAGCGGGTACGGGATTTTGTGAATCAGGATTTTTCATTTGGCAATTATACAGAGGAAGAAAAGGCATACTGGATTCGCAAAGCAGAAGCGGTAAAAACACCATTTCAATGGGGAGATACATTTGTTGCAAAGCAGTATGATACAGTCATTGCGCTGGCATTTTATCTTTTGTTTGTTCTGGTTATTTGTCTGTCTCCGGTATTTTCCGCAGAGCATGACAATGGAACCGCAGGACTTCTCCTGTCAACGAAACATGGACAGCATCGGCTTGTATACGCGAAGGGATTGGCAGCTTACTGTTTTGGTTTTTCTTATGTGCTTGTTGGGTATCTGATTTCCTTTTTGTGGCTCTATTTCACGATTGGAGTGAAAGGCTTTGCACTTCCGGTGCAGCTATTGGACAGTGCAATTTGCTATTCTATGAATTTGGGTCAGTTTTTGCTGTTACAGCTATTAATTTCGGTAGTCGTTTGTTTCTTTGAAATTGCACTTATTCTGTTTTTGTCTGCGCTAACAAAATCCACAATGGGAACGATGTCGCTTCTTTTGGCAGGTCTGATCATTCCTGCTTTTATTCCGTTTAGTAAAGAAAGTGGATTGTTTAATCATGTGCTGGCATTGGCTGTTGTCAGAATGATGGATTTAAAGGGATGTCTGATGTCGTTTCTTGATTATCGGATCGGATCTGTCATTTTAGATCTGCCAACTGTTTCAATCCTAGTGCATATGGCAGTTGCATTGGTACTTATTTTGTTTTTGCAAAAAACATATGTCCATAGATCCATTCAAGCATAAATGGGGGGACGTTCTCTGTTGAGAAGTATTCATATGCTTTCTGCATGTTGGGGATTTGTGCTGGTGAGTTTGCACTTTGGTTTCCACTGGAGTATGATGATAGGTATGAAAAACAGCAGGATTCGATTGATTATATAGTGGCTATGATTGCAAGGGAAGGCGTATCATGAAAATTATAAAGAAAATACTGTATTTCATTTTGGGTTTATTTGTCCTACTCTGTGGTCTGGTGTTGGTATGCGCCTTTCGACCGGATATTACAGATGCAATTGCTGCATTTCTTTACCCGGATCAAAGTCAGAACATAAAAGCAGAAATAAGTAATAATTCCGAATATGATTTGGTCTTTGACATAGGTGAGAATGATGAAATTGCAGATGTAGAAGCGTACAATGATGTAGAGTCTGATTTTAATCCGGAAAGAGATGATAATCAGGAGGAAGTAAATACAGAATCAGACCGTCAGGGAATTGGTGAGAGTGTCGAGTCTGATTATTTGCCGCCCGATCAGTCAAAGATTGTGATACCGGAAAATGTATCAGGAAAAAATGGATACCAGCAGATACGGGATGAGCAGGAGCAGATTGACGAAGAAACCGCAGGACAGTTACAGAGTCAGCTGGATAACGGATATACCGGTGATGGGCTGGATTTTGATCCGGTTTACTATCCCTATTATGCCATGCTGGATGAAAAAGGAAAGCATGTTTATCGTCAGGTCTATGCAAATGCCAATGAACTATACTCCGCATTTGCTCCGGTGGAAGCGGTAACGGCAGGTGAATTGAAAAACATTTTTTCTGCTGTCGTTAATGATCATCCGGAGCTTTTCTGGATGGAAACGGCATATGCGGGCAAGTATGTGAGAAGTGGACAATGTGTGGAACTCGATTTGAAATTCAACCGTACAGCGCAGAATCTGGAAAGTGCAAAATCTTATTTTAATGAAAATGCAAATCAGATTCTTGCAGGAGCACAGAATCTTTCAAGTAATTATGAAAAGGAAAAATTTGTACATGACGCATTACTTGATAAAATTTCCTATAATCTGGGAGCTGAGATGAACCAAAGCGCCTATAGTGCTTTGGTAAATGGACAGACGGTATGTGCCGGATATGCGAGGGCTTTTCAGTATCTGCTTCAGCAGCTTGGTATTCCCTGCTACTATTGCACCGGATATGCCGGTGAGAGCCATGCATGGAATATCGTTGCATTGGATGATGGTTATTATAACGTGGATGCTACCTGGGATGATACCGGTAGCGGTACTTATGACTATTTCAATAAAACGGATGCTGATTATGCAAGCAATCATATTCGTAAGGAGTTGTCGATATATTTGCCTCCATGTAATGGACAGGCATATCGGGATTTGGAGAAGGCAGCAGAGAATAATAGCCTGAAGAGTCTTGAAGATGTGGGAATGACAGAAGAACAGGTCATGACAGATATACAGAGATACTATGAGAATTGTCACGAACAGATTATACGGAATGGAACAGGAAGATACACCTTTTATAATGTGATAGAAGGGGAGGATCTACTGAATGAATGGTATCAAAATTATCAAAACGAGAGTTATAGGCAGGCATATATGGAAGATGCAATGAATGCGATAGGAGCGTCTTTTTGTGAAATGGCGCTTGGGATAGAAGAATTGCAGGGAGGACGATATTTGATTGCACACGAAATATCTGTCTGGTAGAAATTGAAAGGATGAGACGAAAGGATATGGCAGGATGTCTGATAGAGACATCTTGCTTTTTTATATAGGTTTTTTTATACTTAATTGGTAAAATAATTTTTGAATTGAGGTTTGTTATGCATAGAAAAATTATTTCTATTTTAATAATATGCTGTATCAGTATTTCTCTGATAGCGTGTGGTCCTTCCGAGGAAAAGATTAATGAGGTTCAAAACAAATACATGGAACTGGTGGAGATTCATAATCAGGTGGTAGAAGCCCACAAGGGAATTTCTGACAGTTCACTGGATGAATCGCTGACGAAGCTGAGAGAGCAGATGTCCGAAGTGGAGGGATACAATCTGAATAAGATGAAGGATGAGGAGATAGACACGCTGATTCAGATTATGGATGTACTGATTGCCTCCTATACAGAGCAGCTTTCCACAATTAACAGCATTAAGGATCAAGAGGATGCAGCAGTGCTGGTTCCAGTTACCATGACGGTAACTAATGATACTAAGCTGTCCTTTAATACTCTCAAATTATATGAGCAGAATGATACAGGAACACACAAAAATATATTAGAAGAAATGGGAGATCTGACTCCGGGTCAAACTGTGATTGGTCTTGTAATGCAGCGTGATGTGGATAACACGCCCTGGGTTCTTGAATTGACGGATACAAACGGAGCTGCTTATGAAATAGTACTCCCTGTAGCAGAATATGGACAGGAAGGGGTAAAGGCAAGTCTTCAGTATGATGCAGAAACAAAGGAGTTGAGTTTGACTTCATAAGCTATGAATAAATGGAGAAGAAGAAATGCAGTTTTTATTGACGGCAATTAATGCCAAATATATTCATTCCAACCCGGCTGTTTACAGCCTGAAAGCTTTTGCAGGAAAAAAGCTTGAACCATTCATTACTTTGGCAGAATATACGATTAATAACCGGGTGGAAGAAATTTTGGGAGACATTTACAGGAAACATCCGGATGTGATTGGGTTTTCCTGTTATATATGGAATTTCCGCTTGATCCAGGAACTGCTTCCGGAGCTTGCCAAGGTGTTGCCGGAAACCGATATCTGGCTGGGTGGTCCAGAAGTTTCTTTTGAAGCGGAAAAGGTTCTTTCAAAATTTCCTATGATAAAAGGAATCATGGTAGGAGAAGGGGAAGAAACCTTTAGGGATGTTATCTCTTATTATGTAGGGAACGGCAGGGAAGAAATTGGAAGTAAATATCATAGGCTTGAGGATATACCGGGACTTGCCCTTAGAGACAATACTGTCAAAGTAAGAACATCTATGGATATGAATGAAATTCCTTTTCCATATGAAAATCTGCAGGGATTTGAGAACAGGATTGTATATTATGAGACAAGCAGAGGCTGTCCTTTCAGGTGTAGTTATTGTCTGTCCTCTATTGATAAGAGTGTGCGTCTGCGTAATTTAGATTTGGTAAAAAGTGAGTTACAGTTTTTTCTGGACAAAAAAGTCCCACAGGTTAAATTGATTGACAGAACTTTTAATTGTAACCACAGTCATGCCATGGAAATATGGCGGTATATCAAAGAACATGACAACGGTGTCACAAACTTTCATTTTGAAGTTGCTGCAGATATTATGAGGGAAGAGGAACTGACACTTCTTAGCGATATGAGACCGGGACTGGTGCAGTTGGAGATTGGTGTACAGACTACGAACCGGAATACTCTTAAGGAGATTAATCGCAGTACAGATATTGCACAGATTGCAGGAGTGGTTGAGAAAATTAAAGACCACAGAAATATACATATTCATTTGGATTTAATTGCAGGACTGCCCTTTGAGGGTTATGAAAGTTTTCAAAAGTCCTTTAATGACGTGTATGCTATGAAACCGGCACAGCTTCAGCTTGGTTTCCTGAAGGTGCTGAAGGGAACAAAAATCAGGGAAAAGGCAGAGCAATACGGTATTGTTTATCAGGAAAATCCACCATATGAGGTTCTCTTTACTAAGTGGATTTCCTATGAAGAAATTCTGATTTTGAAGCAGGTGGAGGAGATGGTGGAACTGTATTACAATTCAGGCCAGTTTACCCATATGCTTCCCGTGTTGGAGAGAGAATTTGTAACACCCTTTGAGATGTATCTTCAGTTAGCATCTTTTTATCAGGAAAAGGGATATTTTGTGAATACTCCTGCCAGAAGTCATCGCTATCAGATTCTTCTTGAATTTGCGCTTACAGTTTCACCTGAGAAGGAGGCGCTGTACAGGGAACTGTTGACCTTTGATTACTACTTGCGGGAAAATGCAAAGAGCCGTCCTTCCTTTTGCAGAGACTTATCATCTTATCGGGATAAAATTTGGGAATTTTATCAAAGGGAAGAGAAAGAGGCACAAATTTTGACAGATTATCAGCAGTATCATGCAAGGCAGACAATGAAAATGACTCATATGGAAGTATTTTTTTATCCGGTGTGGGAAGCAGATTCGAATCGGGAATTGCAAAAAAGTAAGGCACCTGATTTTATCTTATTCGATTATGCAAAACGGGATGTGCTTACAAAAGAAGCCGGAATACATATAGTATAAAAATAAGCCATATATTGTAAAAATACTAAATTTCAGGATGCAGTATATGGCTTTTGTTTTATCTAACATTTCTAATATTATTATTCCGGTAATCATCTTCTATATTATTGCTTATGGAATTATGAACCATTCAAATGTATATGAAGATTTTGTCAAAGGTGCAAAGGATGGATTAAAAACTGTGGTCGGCATCATGCCTACTTTAGTGGCGCTGATGACCGCAGTAGGGGTGTTAAGAGCATCCGGTTTTCTGGATTTTTTGGAGAAGATGGTAAGTCCGGTAAGTGACCGGGTGGGATTTCCGGCGCAGCTGGTGCCACTTGCATTTATCAAAATGTTCTCCTCATCAGCGGCTACAGGTCTGGTGCTGGATATTTTTAAGAATTATGGTACAGATTCTCTGATTGGACTGATTACATCAATTATGATGAGCTGTACGGAAACTATTTTTTATACAATGAGCGTGTATTTTCTGGCAGCCAAGGTGACCAAGACGAGGTATACACTGACCGGGGCATTGCTTTCTACACTGGCAGGGATCGTGGCGAGTGTAGTACTTGCAAGGATGATGTAAGGGATAAAACAAGAGGAAAAAATAAATATACGGAAGGATAATGGAATGATAGCTTCATTTTCAATGGAATTTGTGATAGCTGCCGTGCTTTTGTCCGTTGTGTTGTGCGGAATTGTATGGTGGCTTTTTTTAAGAAGGCATAAAAGAGTAAATGCCTTTGAGGATATGGAAGGGCATGAATTTGAATTTTTCTGTGCAGATCTTTTAAAGAACAGAGGATTTGTAGATGTGGAAGTGACCAAGGGCAGCGGAGATTACGGAATAGATATACTGGCAGAAAAGGATGGGGTAACTTATGCGATTCAGTGCAAGCGCTATACGGCACCGGTGGGCGTAAAAGCCATTCAGGAAGCTTATGCAGGCAGAGATTATTATGACCGGATGGTAGGAGCGGTAATGACCAACCAGTATTTCACCTCGCCTGCAGTGGAAGCAGCCAAAAAACTTAAAATTCTTCTTTGGGATGGAGGTTATCTGGAAGAGATGATGGAGGAAGAATGAAGTCTTTCGGACAGCCCCTGAAAATCGGAGGGCCCCATTTCTAAAATGAATCTGTGAAACTGCTTCAAACTAAATTCTTTTCCCCACAGCTTTTGTGCATCTTCTTTCAGGGATAAAAATTCTAAAAATCCCAGATAATATTTTGGATAGGTTGCAGGTTCTTCCACAATATACTGATAAACAGCAGAAGCTGCATTGGGATCATTGATTCCAATCTGTCTTAAGATAGCGCTGATCTGGGAAGGGGTGGCACCTTCATAGTGAATGGCAATATCAATTAAAGAAAAAAGGCAGAGTTGAAGGTTTCTGTTCAGGCGACAGGCTTCAAACCATGCAGCACTGGATGGATCAGTTTCTTCTACAAGCGTTTGTGCATAATAGTAAGAGAGATTTTCCACATAAAGCGCCCAGCCTTCCACATAGCCTCCGTAATGCAACAAATAGCGGATGGGGGAAGTGTCCTGACGGTTCATATAGAGCTGGCTGTACACAGTCTGATAGAGATGACCGGGGTAACCTTCATGTGCCAGAGTGGTATAGAGAGTCAGAGCATCAGGAGAATTCTTGTGGTTAATATAAATGATATTATTACTCATGTCGTCGATTGGCGGTGTCAGGTAGTAGGCAGGGCTGCAATAGTCTTCCATGGCAGGAGAGACACTTTTAATGGTGCATGCCGGAACAAAGTTTTCCGTTGTCGGGAAGGAAGGAAAATCTGAGGACATCCTGTCCTGCAGATCTGTCAGCATTTCCTCCGGATCAGAATAAGGAAAAACAGAAACCGGATCAGAGGAGGAGGTCAGTTCCGTATGCCGGCTAAGAAGAGTAAGCAGGTCAGAGTAATTTTGCTGAAAGTCATGAAAAAGCATGGACTTTATTTCCTTGATACTGCGGGCAGAGCCGGTGGTAGAGGCAAGCAGATATTCATAGTAAGCACTTCCCTCCGGTAAATAGTATAATCCCATATTGTTTGTCCCGCTTCCCTGAAGAAGTGTGAAAGCATCGGCACATCTTTCATAGGCAGGCTCCATGACGGTTGTAAGAAGCCGGTCATTTTCAGAGAGCCAGAGGTTTTTCTGCTCCTCATTGATCAGGTCATTTTCCAGCATTTCGTTGAGTCGCTCTTCAAAGGTAGTATGAAGAAAATGTTCTTCGGAAGAAAGCACTTCTTTGTCCATAATATAGCTGCATTGCTGCACAAGCTTTTGGGCAGAAGTATCGGACATAAAAAGTCCTTTGGAAGCCTTTTCCTTTTCATATTGAATTAATCCGTCAAAGTAAGTGTCCGTCTGGTCCAGAATTTTAAGATAATCCTCTACATCCTCTGTGCTGCGAAAGGTATAATCTGCAAGCAGAATGGGTAATCCTGATTGCATGCCGGAAGAAGGGGAGAAGGGTTCACTGTAAAATGGGTAATCAGTTCCTTTAAGGCGCAGATTTAAGTAGCGTACCAAAAGATGATAGGTATAGGCATCATCTTCACTTAGATGCTCCGGCGATATCTGGGAGAGACTGTTTAAAGTAGCCAGAATCTGAGATTTTCCACCATCTTCTTCAAATGTATAAGATGGAAGGACAGCTTCTGTGTCAAGACCGTAGTTTTCCGGGTAAGCCAGCGTATAATGGAGACTTAAGGTATTGTCGCATAGCTCTGAGACAAACAGATTCTGGGACAGTTTTTGGAATTTACGACGGTCATTGCCTGGCAGATATAGGATAATAACTGCCAATGCTGACACAAGAATCAGGGCGAGACAAAAGATCCATTTTTTTCGGGATATTTTTTTAATTGGAAACAAATTTTGTGACCTCAGGGAATGTTTCCATTGATTATATGTTTTTTTTAAGTAAAAAATACACATGATTAGCGTATAGACTATACTTTTAAAATGTGATAGAATATTACACGGTTCTGGTCGAGGAATCCCATAAAATGGTATAAATTAAAGTAATTACAACTGAAATGGAGGCTATCATGAATAATCTGGAGCTTAAAAAAGTTGCCAATGAGGTGCGTAAGGGCATTATAGCGTCAGTCCACAGTGCAAAGGCAGGACATCCGGGTGGTTCCCTGTCTGCGGCAGATCTTTTTACTTATCTTTATTTTGAGGAAATGAATATTGATCCCCAAAACCCGAAGATGGAAGACAGAGACCGTTTTGTTTTGTCTAAAGGACATACGGCACCGGGTCTGTATTCGGCGATGGCTCACAGAGGCTTCTTTCCGGTAGAGGATTTAATTACTCTGCGTAAGCTTGGTTCTTATCTGCAGGGACATCCCTGTATGCAGCATGTTCCCGGTGTGGATATGTCCAGCGGTTCTCTCGGACAGGGTGTTTCCGCAGCAGTGGGAATGGCATTGGCAGCAAAGATCGATCAGAAGGATTATCGTGTATATACTCTTCTTGGAGATGGAGAGATTCAGGAAGGACAGGTGTGGGAGGCAGCCATGTTTGCCGGACACCGTAAGCTGGACAATCTTGTAGTAATTGTAGATAATAACGGATTGCAGATAGATGGAGCAGTTGAAGATGTCTGCTCTCCTTATCCCATTGATAAGAAATTTGAAGCTTTTAATTTTCATGTGATTAATATAGATGCCCATGACTTCGATGAGATTCGTGCTGCATTTAAGGAAGCCAGACAAACCAAGGGAATGCCCACCGTAATTATTGCACACAGCCTGAAAGGTAAGGGAGTTTCCTTTATGGAAGGTAATGCTGACTGGCACGGTAAGGCACCCAATGATGAGCAGTATGATGTGGCAATGGAAGACCTTGTAAAAATAGGTGAAGCACTTGATAAGGAGGAAGCATAATGGCAGAGAAAAAAATGGTTGCAACCAGAGAAGGATATGGTGAAGCTCTGCTGGAGTTGGGGGCAGAAAATCCCAATGTGGTAGTGCTTGATGCGGATCTGGCAGCAGCAACGAAAACAGCTGTATTCAAAAAGGCTTATCCTGACAGATTTTTCGACTGTGGTATTGCAGAGGCAAATATGATAGGGATTGCGGCAGGGTTAGCAGCATGCGGTAAGATTCCATTTGCCAGCAGCTTTGCAATGTTCGCGGCCGGAAGAGCTTACGAGCAGGTCAGAAATTCTGTGGGTTATCCCCACTTAAATGTAAAGATTGGAGCAACTCATGCCGGAATTACTGTGGGAGAGGATGGTGCATCCCATCAGTGTAATGAGGATATTGCGCTTATGAGGACTATTCCCGATATGGTAGTTATGTGCCCTGCGGATACCATTGAAGCTAAGGAAGCTACTAAGGCAGCAGCTGCCTATGAAGGTCCTGTTTATTTAAGATTTGGCCGTGCGGTTTGTCCTGTAATCAATGACAATCCGGATTATCATTTTGAAATCGGTAAGGGAACGATACTGCGGGAAGGAACAGATCTTACTATTGTAGCCACCGGCATCTGTGTGGGCAGCAGCCTTGAAGCAGCTGAAAAGCTGGCAGAAGAAGGGATTAGCGCTGAGGTAATCAATATCTGTACAATTAAACCTCTGGACGAGGAATTAATTGTTCAATCTGCGAAGAAGACAGGAAAAGTAGTTACAGCAGAAGAACATTCTGTTATCGGCGGGCTTGGCAGTGCGGTTTGTGATGCGTTGTGCAAGTCATATCCGGTTCCTGTTTTGAAGATTGGTATACAGGATGTCTTTGGTGAATCCGGTTCTGCCGCTGCTCTGGTTGAGAAATTCAAATTAGACGGCAAAGGAATTTATGAACAGATTAAGGACTATTTGAAATAATTTTGGAGATTATGTTATGTACATTTTGGCCCCTTCACTCCTTGCAGCGGATTTTAATGTATTAGGACAACAGATTAAGGAAACAGAAAGCGCAGGAGCTCAATACCTTCATATTGATGTTATGGATGGAATTTTTGTGCCCAGTATTTCTTTCGGAATGCCATTGATACAATCCATCAGGAAATCCAGTGGTCAGTTTTTTGATGTGCACTTAATGATTGTCAATCCTGAGAGATATATTGATGAATTTGTGAAATGTGGTGCAGATGGCATTACCTTTCATTTGGAATCCACGGAAGATCCCAAGGGAGTCATTGATAAAATTCATGCATCCGGCGTGCAGGCAGGTATTTCCATCAAACCGGGAACTCCGGTAGAGGCGGTGTATCCATACTTGCCGGATGTGGAAATGGTGCTGATGATGAGTGTGGAGCCGGGCTTCGGCGGTCAGGCATACATTCCGGAATCAACTTCCAGAATTCAGCAGGTTAAGGACTATATTAGAGATAATCATCTGTCCGTAAAGGTAGAGGTGGACGGTGGTATTGGCAAGGCAAATATTAGAGAAGTGATAGAAGCAGGGGCGGATATCTTTGTAGCCGGTTCGGCTGTGTTTAAAGCGCCGGGTATTAAAGAAAATGTTTCTGATTTTATACAGATATTTCATGAGTATGAATAGAGAGGGCGAAAAGTGTGAGGAATTTATTTCTCACACTTCGTATTTTTGTGATGATGAAAATAGGAAGAAATGATCCCTGCTGGTGTGGCAGCGGAAAAAAGTACAAAACATGTCATATGGCCTTGGATGAAAAAATCCACCACTATGAGCTGGAGGGGCATATTGTGCCACACAGGGATATTTTAAAGACAAAGGAACAGATTGAGGGGATTAAGGAAAGCAGCAAAATCAATATTGCCGTGCTGGATGCAGTGGAGGAGATGATCGCTCCCGGCATCAGCACCGAGGAGATTGATCGGTTGGTACATGACATGACGGTCAGGATGGGTGGCATTCCTGCTCCTTTAAATTTTGAGGGGTATCCCAAAAGTGTATGTACTTCTATCAATGAAGTGGTCTGCCACGGAATTCCTTCTAAAGACAGAATTCTGAAGGAGGGGGACATCGTTAATGTAGATGTATCCACACTTTATAAGGGATATTTTTCAGATTCTTCCAGAATGTTCTGCATTGGAGAAGTCAGCGAAGAAAAGAAAAAACTGGTACAGGTAACAAAAGAATGTGTGGAAAAGGGTCTTGAAATGGTAAAGCCATGGAATTTCCTTGGCGATATGGCACAGGTGATCAATGATCATGCCAAGGCAAACGGTTACAGCATTGTAGTGGAAATCGGCGGTCACGGCATTGGACTTGAATTTCATGAGGAGCCCTTTGTAAGCTATGTGACGAAAGCAGGAACAGAAATGCTGATGGTACCCGGGATGGTATTTACCATTGAACCTATGGTAAATATGGGAACCAGCGAAATCTATGTGGATGACGAGGATGGATGGACCGTTTATACCGAGGATGGCAAGCCTTCTGCACAGTGGGAGATTACTGTGGCAGTGACCAAAGAGGGGCATGAAGTTCTGACATGGTAGCGGTAACGGTTTCAGGTTGGATGGAAAGAAAGGATTAATGGGGTTATGTATGATGTGATTATTATTGGAGCCGGTGTGAGCGGGTGTGCCATTGCAAGAGAACTATCACGTTTGCAGCTAAAAACAATCGTTTTGGAAAAAGCCCTTGATGTTTGTGAGGAAACCTCCAAGGCAAACAGCGGTATTGTGCATGCAGGCTATGATGCGAAGCCGGGAACGCTCAAGGCAAAATTAAATGTAGAGGGAAGCAGGAAAATGAAAGCTCTTTCAGAGGAGCTGGATTTTCCTTATAAACAGAATGGATCTTTGGTGCTCTGTTTTGATGAAAAGGAAAAGGGAAAGCTGGAAGAATTAAAAGCACGGGGAGAGCAGAATGGGGTAGCTGATCTTCAAATTCTTGACAGGGACGCAGTGACTGCTCTTGAGCCTAAGGTGTCAGATCAGGTGGTAGCTGCACTTTATGCACCAACAGGAGGGATTGTTTGCCCTTTTGGGCTAACCATTGCTCTTGCAGAAAATGCGGCAGATAATGGTGTGGAGTTTCTGTTTGATGCTAAAGTGAACAGAATTAATCGGACGCAGGAAGGTTATCGGGTTGAAACCGGCAAAGGAAATTACGAGGCAAAGCTGATTATCAATGCCGCAGGGGTTTATGCGGACGAGATTCATAATATGGTCAGCGAAGTGAGGATGGAGATCACGCCCAGAAAGGGAGAATACCTTCTTTATGATAAGAAAGTGGGAGGGATGGTAAGCCACACCCTTTTTCAGCTTCCTACAGCGCTTGGAAAAGGAATTTTAGTAACTCCCACGGTACACGGCAATCTTCTTACCGGGCCTACGGCGTCAGATATTGAGAATAAAGAAGGGGTGGACACTTCCAAGGAGGGGATGAGTCAGGTAACTGAAAAAGCCGCTCTCAGCGTGAGTGGTATATCGGGAAGGGATGTGATTACTTCCTTTGCAGGACTTAGAGCGCATGTTACAAGGTGGAGCGGAAAAGAAGGAGATTTTATTATTGAAGAAGCAAAGGATGCGCCGGGCTTTATTGATGTGGCAGGAATCGAATCACCGGGGCTTACCAGTGCACCGGCAATCGGAGAGTATGTAGCAGATATGGTAAAAAGCCTGCTTAAGCCGGAAGAAAAGGAAAGCTTCAAGCCCACAAGGAAAGGAATTCCAAGTATGGCGCTTGCAAGTGATGAAGAAAGGCAGAAGCTGATTCTGGAGGACCCTGCGTATGCTAATGTAATATGCCGCTGTGAAATGGTGACAGAGGGGGAAATACTGAACGCCATTCACAGAACCCTGGGGGCAACCACTACAGATGGAGTGAAACGTCGTACCCGTGCGGGAATGGGGCGCTGCCAGTCAGGTTTTTGTAATCCCAAGGTAGTGGAAATTCTGGCAAGAGAGCAAAAGGTGGATGAAAGTAACATCAGGAAATCAGGAGCAGATTCCTGGTATCTTCTGCCTCCGGAAGAAGGGAGGAGCTTATGAAAACAGTTGATTTGGTAATTATAGGCGGCGGTCCTGCCGGCATGGCAGCAGCCCTTTCCGCGTATGAAAAGGGAGTTACCGACCTTCTGATTTTAGAGAGAGATAAAGAACTTGGCGGAATCTTAAACCAGTGTATCCATAATGGGTTTGGGCTGCATACGTTTAAGGAGGAGCTGACCGGACCGGAATATGCATGCCGCTACATCGATATGGTTCAGGAAAAGAAGATTCCAAGCTTGCTAAACACCATGGTGGTGGATGTGCAGGGAGGAGCATCCTGTATGGTTACAGCCATGAGCAGGGAACTTGGTATGTTCCGGATAAAGGCAAAGGCAGTGGTTCTTGCTATGGGCTGCCGGGAACGTGCCAGAGGATCCATGAATATACCGGGCTTTCGTCCGGCAGGTATCTATTCCGCAGGAACAGCGCAGAGATATGTCAATATAGAAGGAAAGATGCCGGGAAAGGAAATAGTGGTATTGGGCTCCGGCGATATCGGTCTGATTATGGCAAGGCGTATGACTCTTCAGGGGGCAAAGGTAAAGATGGTGGCAGAAATCATGCCTTATTCGGGGGGACTTAGGCGAAACATTGTACAGTGTCTGGATGACTTTGGCATTCCTCTGAAATTAAGTCATACCGTTACGGAAATTCACGGAAAAGAGCGTGTGGAGGGAGTGACAGTTGCCAGAGTTGACGAAAACTTAAAGCCCCTTCCGGGTACGGAACAATTTGTGTCATGTGACACGCTGCTTCTTTCCTGTGGATTGATTCCTGAAAATGAGTTAAGCCAGGGCGCCGGCGCACAGATGGATGAGGTCACTCAGGGACCGGTGGTAAATGAACGGCTGGAAACTACCATAAAGGGTATTTTTGCCTGCGGAAATGTACTTCATGTACATGATCTGGTGGATAATGTTTCCAAAGAGGCTGCACAGGCAGGCGCCTATGCGGCAGACTATATTTTAAGTGGAGAAGAGGATTGGGGAGAGGCAGTCCGTCCTAGGATTCCGGCAAAGAGCAAGTGTACTCTGCCTGAGGAAAGAGATACTTCCAGTCAGGTTATCTGTATTGGTTGTCCTGTAGGATGTATGATCACTGTTAAGAAGAAGAAAGATGGCAGTCTTGATATTACCGGGAATACCTGTAAAAAGGGAGAAGCTTATGCGAGAAGTGAGTTCACTGCTCCGGTCCGCACGGTAACATCCATGATACGCGTCCAGGGGGGAAGTGGCGCAGTAGTTCCGGTAAAGACGGCATCTGAAATTCCGAAGGGAAAAATTCAGGCATGTATGGATGAAATAAAGAGTACCTTGGTAAAGGCACCTGTCAGAGTAGGAGATATTCTGATTGAAAATGTAGCGGGAACCAATATTCCGGTAGTTGCTACGGGAAATATGGATTAAGGGGGTATCATATGAGCAAATATGTAATGGCATTGGATCAGGGGACAACCAGTTCAAGGTGTATACTTTTTAATCACAAGGGCGAAATCCAGAGTATGGCACAAAAGGAGTTTAGCCAGATTTATCCAAAGCCGGGCTGGGTGGAACACAATCCAAAGGAAATCTGGTCTTCTCAGCTTGCAGTGACCATAGAGGCGATGGCAATGGTAGGCGCTTCGCCGGAGGATATTGCCGGAATCGGGATTACCAATCAGAGAGAGACCACGATAGTGTGGGATAAGGTAACAGGGGAACCTGTCTATAATGCGATTGTATGGCAGTGCCGCAGAACAGCGGAAAAAGTGGATGAACTTGTAGCACAAGGCTATGGGGACATGATACGGGAAAAGACCGGACTGGTACCGGATGCATATTTCAGTGCCACAAAGATAGCATGGATATTGGAAAATGTGCCTGGGGCAAGAGAAAAAGCTGACAGGGGAGAGCTTTTGTTTGGCACGGTGGACAGCTGGCTGATCTTTAATCTGACGAAAGGCGAAGTGCATGTGACGGATTATACCAATGCATCCCGAACGATGATTTATGATATTCACAGGCTTTGCTGGGATGAAGAGATTTTAAGTCTGCTTCATATTCCGGCAAGCATGTTGCCGGAAGTGAAGCCTTCCAGCTGCCTTTACGGATATACGGAAAATACAGTTCTGGGAGGAAGAATCCCAATTGCGGGAATTGCAGGGGATCAACAGGCGGCTTTGTTCGGTCAGTGCTGCTTCTCCAAAGGACAAGTTAAGAACACTTACGGAACAGGGTGTTTTCTTCTGATGAATACGGGCACAGAAGCAATTACTTCAAGAAACGGGCTTCTCACCACCATTGCTGCCAGCTGCACAGATCAGGTGGAATATGCTTTGGAAGGCAGTGTGTTTGTTGCCGGGGCAGCAGTTCAGTGGCTTCGTGATGGCATGCGGATGATTAAGAGTGCGCCCCAGACAGAGGAGTATACTTCCAGGGCGGAGGATACCACAGGGGTATATGTGGTGCCGGCTTTTGCAGGAATGGGGGCGCCATATTGGAATCCTTATGCCAGAGGGACGATAGTGGGGATTACAAGAGGGTGTAAGAAGGAACACTTTATCCGGGCAACGCTGGAATCGATTGCATATCAGACCTATGATGTGTTAAAAGCAATGGAGGAGGATGCAGAGGTTTCTATTGCAGGGCTGAAGGTAGACGGCGGTGCCAGCGCTAATGACTTTTTGATGCAATTTCAGGCAGATATTTTAGGAGCAAGGGTCTATAGACCGAAATGTATTGAAACCACTGCATTGGGTGCAGCCTATCTGGCAGGACTTGCCTGTGGTTATTGGAAGAGCCGGGAAGAAATTTGTGAGAACTGGCAGCTTAGCAGGGAATTTGTTCATGAGATGACGGAAAGCCGAAGGGAACAGCTTTTGAAGGGCTGGAAAAAGGCAGTAAAGTGTGCACTTGCATGGGCAGAAGAGTAAAAGCATTGTTTCTGTATATTGGGGGAGTATGACAGATGGGTCTGTCATATATATGGAGAAAAAAATGGCGACAAAAGAATTTCCAGAGGGACAGACAATTTTTAAAAGTGGGCAGAAGATGGATGCCTTATATTTGATTATGCGGGGTGCGGCAAGTGCAGCTTACCCTGAGGGGAGCTTTTCTTTACATAATGGAGATGTGGCAGGCTTGTGCGAGATGGACACCGGAGAAGCCTATATGGATTACCGGGCGGAGAGCAAGCTTTCTGTGATTGCCTATCCATTGGGGGAAGGAGGGCTGCCGGAGCTGCTTGATGGTCACAGTGATGCAGTCAGATATTTCATATCTTCTATGTTTCGGCAGCTGAATGCTGTCATGGGGCAGTATAAGCTTTTGAAAATAGAAAGCGCCAGTCTGTTCGACTATGTGAGAAGCTGTTATGAAGATTATGTAAGGCTGTGTGAGTATTTTAAAATATCTCCCGGAAATCCGTCGGGCTATGAGGAACTGGAAGAATTGGTGCTTGAGGAAGATATTCCCACATGGATGGGGGGATACTATTCAACCCTTGAACAGATGTTGTCAATATGGGACAGCAATAAAACAGATCATGAATTTGTATGTGGATTTCTGATCAGGGCAAGCAAGGACATTCACAGGATGATTCTTCTTTGCAGCGAGATGCGGGAATATAAACAGGATATCTGTAAAATCCTTTTGAATGAAAGTGGGTTGGATCTTTCCGAGCTTTTGACAGTTCTTTATGGAAAAGCACTCAAAATAGACGGAGCCGAAGGGGAAAAAACCATGCTCCTGCGAAGAATGATCAATGATGTGATCATGCAGTTGGAAACACAGGGGATGAAAGAAACAGAGCTTTTCATGCAGCGCAGGGAAATTCTGGAACAGCGTCTTTGCACCATGGAAAAGCAGTGTGCACAGCCCATGGATCAGGAACAGACGGACAATTCCATGCAGGAAATTCTTACAGGGTCGCTTAATCAGATTTTACTGTATGCAGACTGTGGAAAGGAACTGGAAGCTTCTTTCTGCCGTCATATAGAAGACTATAAGAAGGTCATTAACAAAAATGGAACAGAAGAGAATATCCGTTTACTTCGCCGGAAGATTACAAAAGAATTTTATGAGGTTTATATTGCGGCATTCCGAAACAGCTTAACAGACAGTCATCTTCCGACAATCATGAAAATGTTCTTTAATTTTGGTTATGTGGATGAAGAGCTTGCGGGAATGGAACATGCATGCTGCATGTATAGAATTGGAGAGGAGCTTCCCACCAGACCTAAGGAAGGTGTTTACTCTTACTATCAGTGGCTGATGGCAATTTACAGAGGGGAAAAAGAACCCAGCAGGAATGAATTTGATCTGGACTATACAGAATATCTTCATGACCAAAAGAGAATGGGAAAGATCACGCAGGAGGAGGAAAGCGTCCTGCTTCATGATCAGATGTCCAAAGTGATGTATGAGCTGGAAAATGTATTTCCGACGGTCAATAAAATTACCTTTGGAAGAATTAGTACATTTTGTCCTGTCTTTTCGGAACACAATGTGATGAAGGATTTGGAAAGCACGCTGGTGTCTGCAGATCAGGTGCTTCAGATATTGAAAAACATCAGAAAAAAGGATTTTGGTGCCTTTTACCGGGAAACGCTTTTTACCAAACCGGAGCAGGGAGTTAATAAGGAGTTCATTAATGTGGAAGTTCTGCCGGATGTGATTTTGACACCCAATATTGGTGTTCGCGGGGTCATGTGGCAGGAAATTGAAGGAAAACGCCGCAATACACCGGCGAGAATGCTGAGTTCCATTTTTCAGATGGAGGATCTTGCACTGATTCTGATCAGGCTTACAGGAGAATTCCGCTGGGAGATGTGTAAGCGAATTCAGGGTGCAAGATGGAACGATGTGTCCGAAAGATCCCTTACCAGCGAGTATTTTGATTATATACAGTTCTACAAGAAAAATCAGGAGCTTTCTCCTGAAGCCAAGGATAAGATCAGGACAGATATGGGGCGTGTCAAGAACAGCTTCAAGGAGATGTTTATTATGGACTATCTGGTATGGATTTTGCACGAGAGCAATGGTGCGCCCAGACTGAACAGGGTGGCAAGAAGCATTCTGTTTCAGTATTGTACCTTTGCCGCTCCTGTCAGGGAAAAGCTGAAGGCAAATCCGCTGTACCGTGATCTGGCAGAAAAATATGAAATACGAATGGCACAGAAGCGCCACCGGATGGACAATCTCTGTCAAAAGTTAAAGGCCTCGGGTAAAATGGTGCCGGAAGAGCTGGAGAGAGAGCGGCAGTTCCTTATGAAATAGAAAGAAATAAACAGTTTGATTGCTGAAAAGAAAAATTAGTGATATAGTAATTCGTGAAAATTTTGTTTCCGGGGAGGAAGATCATGATCAACGAAGAATACAAAAAGATGCTGGAAGGGAAATCTGTAATCAGACAGCTTTCAGAGTTTGCAACAGCAAGAGGAAAAGAAATCGGATATGAAAATGTGTTTGACTACAGTCTGGGTAATCCTTCAGTTCCTGTGCCGGAAAAATTTACAGAGGTTATGATTGAGCTGTTAAAGACCAAAAGCTCCATGGAGCTGCATGGTTACAGTCCCAGTCTTGGCATTACATCCGTTAAGAACAAGATAGCGGAATCCTTAAATAAACGATTTGGAATGAATTATACGGGGAATCATATTTTTCCTACCACCGGAGCGGCAGGTGCGGTAGCGCATGCTCTGCGCTGTGTGACGAAGCCCGGCGATGAGGTACTTACGTTTGCACCTTATTTTCCGGAATATAATTTGTATGTCAATATGACAGGTGCAAAGTTAAAGCTGGTGCCTGCCAACACAGAGGACTTCCAGATTAACTTTGAGAAGCTGGAGGAAATGTTGAATGAGAATGTTACGGCGCTCCTGATCAACACACCGAATAATCCATCCGGTGCGGTTTACAACTCAAAGACGCTGGCACAGCTTTCAGAATTGCTTAACAGTAAACAGAAGGAATATGGACATGACATTTTTATTGTTTCCGATGAGCCCTACAGAGAAATTGTGTTTGCAGGGGTAGAGGCTCCTTATGTGTCCAAATTTTATGATAATACGCTATCCTGCTACTCTTACTCCAAGTCACTTTCGCTTCCGGGAGAAAGAATTGGATATGTGGCAGCAAACCCAAGGTGCACGGATGCAGAACTGATCAGTGCTATCTGCGGACAGATTTCAAGAGGAATCGGGCATAACTGTCCTCCCTCTATCATACAGCTGGCGGTTTCGGAGGTACTTGATCAGACTTCTGACATGTCAGTTTATGAAACCAATATGAATCTTTTGTACAATGAGCTTACCGGTCTTGGATTTTCCTGTGTGAAACCGGGTGGAACCTTTTACATCTTTCCAAAGGCGCTGGAGGAGGATGCAGTTTCCTTTTGCCAGAAAGCACTGAAATATGATCTTGTGCTTGTGCCTTCCGACAGTTTCGGCATACAGGGATACTTCAGAATGGCATATTGCATTGATACGGAAAAGGTAGAACGGTCTTTGGATGCGCTTCGAAGATTTGTAAAAGAAAACTATTAGATGGAATATACTTATGTATAATTATTTCATGATGTGGAGGATGAATAAATGATAGAATTTTTAAAGGCGGTGCTTTTTGGTATTGTAGAGGGAATTACGGAATGGCTTCCAATCAGCAGCACAGGGCATATGATATTACTTGATGAGTTTGTCAAGCTGGATGTCTCTCCGGAATTCTGGGAAATGTTTCTGGTAGTGATTCAACTGGGTGCGATTCTGGCAGTTGTGGTCTTGTTCTGGAATCAAATCTGGCCCTTCGGGCGCAAATATAATCCCTGTCCCGTTAAACAGGAAGGATTCCTTTCCTGGTGTAAGAAGGACACCTTTATAATGTGGTTTAAAATTATTATTGCCTGCCTTCCGGCTGCTGTAGTGGGACTTTTCTTTGACGAATTTTTTGAAAGCCTCTTTTACAATGGTGTTTGCGTTGCAATTGCACTGATTGTATTTGGTATCGGGTTTATTTTAATTGAAAACAGAAACAGACAGATGAACGTGAAGGTCAGCTCCTTATCGGAAATTTCCTATAAGACCGCGCTGATTATAGGATTATTTCAGTTGATTGCAGCCATTTTTCCCGGAACCTCCCGGTCCGGAGCAACTATTCTCGGAGCACTGATGATTGGCGTTTCAAGAACAGTAGCGGCTGAATTTACCTTTTTCCTTGCAATTCCGGTTATGCTGGGAGCAAGCCTCTTAAAGGTGTTAAAGTTTGGATTTTCCTTTACGGGAAATGAGCTGATGATCCTTTTGATTGGAATGGCTACGGCATTTATTGTTTCCATCATTGTCATTCGGTTTTTGATGGGATATATTAAAAAACATGATTTTAAAGTATTTGGATGGTATCGAATTGTTTTAGGTATTGTGGTACTTGTTTATTTTGGAATCAGGGGCTGAGCGGGTATGTCAAAATGGCGGAATAGCGAAAAAACAGCTGATTGGTTGACAAAACAAAAAATATAGAGTATAGTGTTTCCCATAAAACAGGCATTTTCGGGGAGAATGCTCTGAGCAACTATTTATTTATTGTGTGTACATGTCAGAGAAATCTTCT
>JAQXYZ010000157.1 GCA_029226935.1 Bacillota bacterium
ACAGATCCTTCTGGCAGATGAAACATCACCGGATACCTGCCGTCTGTGGGATGTAAATACCAATGAAAAATTAGACAAGGATCGTTTCCGCAGAGATCTTGGTAATGTAGAGGAAGCTTATAACGAAGTATTTAAGCGTCTCGGACTGGCATAAGTGTAGCGGTAAAAGAGGTTTGAGACAGACATTTAGAGGATTGACATTATGGAAAAAGAAGACAGCGTTATGCAGATGCCTGAAGAGAATCGGTACACAGAGGACAAGCCTTCAGAGGAATGTGGGGTGTTTGGTGTCTATGATTTCGATGGCGCAGATGTAGCATCCACCATTTATTATGGATTATTTGCTTTGCAGCATAGAGGACAGGAGAGCTGTGGTCTTGCAGTCAGCGATACCGCAGGTCCTAAAGGAAAGGTACTAAGTTCCAAGGACATGGGACTTTTAAATGAAGCCTTTACCCCTGAAATATTGGAAAAGCTCAAAGGGGATATCGGTGTAGGACATGTCAGATATTCTACTGCCGGAAGTTCCACAAGAGAAAATGCACAGCCTCTAGTCTTAAATTATGTGAAGGGTACTTTGGGACTGGCTCATAACGGCAATCTGATCAATACACCGGAGCTTCGGCATGAACTGGAGTATACCGGAGCAATCTTTCAGACCACCATTGATTCGGAGATTATCGCATATCTCATTGCAAGAGAACGCTTGAATTCCAAGTCGGTTGAGGAAGCAGTGGGGCGTGCCATGAAGAAGATTAAAGGGGCATATTCCCTGATCGTCATGTCACCCCGAAAGCTGATTGGTGCAAGAGATCCCTTTGGCTTTAAGCCCCTGTGTATCGGAAAACGTGACAATGCCTATATTCTTGCATCGGAAACCTGTGCGCTTGACACAGTAGGAGCGACCTTTATCAGGGATGTGGAGCCGGGAGAAATCGTGACAATTTCCCCGGAAAAAGGGATTGAGTCAGATAAGAGCATGTGTATTCCGAAAGATCAGCATGCAAGATGTATATTTGAGTATATTTATTTTGCCAGGCCGGATAGCTACATTGATGGAGTGAGCGTATACAATTCCCGTATTCTGGCAGGAAAGTTTCTTGCCATGGATTCGCCGGTAGAGGCAGATCTGGTGGTGGGGGTGCCGGAATCAGGAAACTGTGCGGCACTTGGCTATTCCCTGCAGTCAGGAATTCCCTACGGACAGGCATTTGTGAAGAACAGCTATGTGGGACGCACCTTTATTAAACCCAAGCAGAAAAGCAGAGAGAGCAGTGTTCAGGTTAAGCTGAATGTGTTAAGGGAAGCAGTAGAGGGCAAGCGCATTATCATGATTGATGATTCCATTGTAAGAGGTACGACTTCCGACAGAATTGTGCATATGCTGCGTCAGGCGGGTGCAAAGGAAGTTCATATGAGAGTCAGTTCTCCGCCCTTTTTGTGGCCCTGCTATTTTGGCACGGATGTACCTGCAAGGGAACAGCTGATTGCATACAATCGGACGGTGGATGAAATCTGCAGCATCATAGGAGCGGACTCCCTTGGTTATCTTAAGGAAGAGCGGCTTCAGGAGCTGGTAGGAGACCTTGGTATCTGTAAGGGATGCTTTAACGGAAATTATCCATTAGAGCCGCCCAAGGAGGATATCAGAGGAGAATTTGAAAAATAGCAGAAAGAAGAAATATGAAAAATAAACTTTGGAGGGTAATATGAGTACAGACAGATATGTAAGCCCCTTGTCTGAGCGTTATGCCAGCAAGGAAATGCAGTATATCTTTTCACCGGATATGAAGTTCAAAACCTGGCGAAAGCTTTGGATTGCACTGGCAGAAACAGAGATGGAGCTTGGACTTTCACAGAATGGTAAGCCGGTCATCTCGAAGGAGCAGATTGACGAGCTGAAGGAGCATGCCGAGGACATCAACTATGATGTGGCAAAGGCAAGAGAAAAGGAAGTGCGCCATGATGTGATGAGCCATGTGTATGCTTATGGACAGCAGTGTCCCAAGGCTGCAGGAATCATACATCTGGGAGCTACCAGCTGCTATGTGGGCGACAATACAGACATTATCGTGATGACCAGAGCGCTGGAGCTGGTAAAGAAGAAACTGGTAAATGTACTTGCAGAACTGGCGGCATTTGCTGATAAGTATAAGGCACAGCCTACACTGGCGTTTACTCATTTTCAGCCTGCACAGCCTACAACTGTAGGAAAGCGTGCAACCCTCTGGATGCAGGAGTTCTCTTTAGACTTAGAAGACCTTGATTATGTATTGTCGGGAATGAAGCTTCTTGGTTCTAAAGGAACTACCGGAACACAGGCATCCTTCCTTGAACTGTTTAATGGGGATCAGGAAACCATTGACAAGATAGATCCCATGATTGCAGAGAAGATGGGCTTTAAAGAGTGCTATCCTGTGTCAGGACAGACCTACTCGCGTAAGGTGGATACCAGAGTTGTCAATGTGCTTGCCGGAATTGCGGCCAGTGCACATAAGATGTCTAACGATATCCGTCTTTTGCAGCATTTGAAGGAAGTGGAAGAGCCTTTTGAAAAGAGTCAGATTGGCTCCTCAGCTATGGCATATAAGAGAAATCCTATGAGAAGTGAACGAATTGCTTCCCTGTCAAGATATGTGATGATTGATGCGTTGAATCCTGCCATCACTTCCGCTACCCAGTGGTTTGAAAGAACGCTGGACGACTCGGCGAACAAGCGCCTTTCCATACCGGAAGCTTTTCTTGCCATTGACGGAATTCTGGATTTGTGCCTGAATGTAGTGGATGGGCTGGTGGTTTATCCCAAGGTCATAGAAAAACACATGATGAGTGAGCTTCCTTTTATGGCAACCGAAAATATTATGATGGATGCCGTAAAGATGGGTGGAAACAGACAGGAGCTTCATGAGAGAATCAGAGAGCTTTCCATGGAAGCCGGAAAGAACGTAAAGGTAGAAGGAAAGGACAACAATCTCTTAGAGCTGATTGCGGCTGACCCTGCCTTTAACATGTCATTGGAGGATTTACAAAAGACCATGGAGCCTTCCAGATATGTGGGACGCTCTAAGGAGCAGGTAGAAAATTTCCTTTCAAAGGTGATTCAGCCTGTTTTGGATGCAAATAAAGAACTGCTCGGTGTAAAAGCTGAGATTAATGTTTAAGGAGGACTAAACGGTGGGTGGATTTTTTGGAGTCGCTTCAAAAAAGGACTGCGTATTTGATTTGTTTTTCGGTACAGACTATCATTCTCATTTAGGAACCAGAAGAGCAGGAATGGCGGTATATTGTAAGGAAAAGGGCTTTGACCGTGCCATTCACAACATCGAAAACGCACCCTTCCGTACAAAATTTGATAAAGATGTCAATGAGATGCAGGGGAATCTCGGTATTGGATGTATTTCTGATTATGAGCCACAGCCTCTTTTGGTTCGTTCCCATCACGGTACCTATGCCATTATGACGGTGGGAAAAATCAATAATATGAACGAAATCGTCGCTAAAATCTTTGAGATGGGGCATTCTCATTTCCTGGAAATGAGCGGTGGTGACATTAATGCCACGGAGCTGGTGGCTGCCATCATTAACCAGAAGGAAAATCTGATCGAGGGGATTACTTATGCACAGGAGTTGATTGATGGATCCATGACCATTGCCATTCTCACACCAAAGGGCATTTATGCAGCAAGGGATAAGATGGGAAGAACGCCGGTTGTAATCGGAAAAAAGGAGGATGGATATTGTATCTCCTTTGAAAGCTTTGCGTATTTAAACCTTGGTTATACGGACGAGCGGGAGTTAGGCCCCGGAGAAATAGTGATTGCTACGCCGGAAGAGGTGAGAACTCTTGTAAAGCCCGGATCGGACATGAAGATATGTACCTTCTTGTGGGTTTACTATGGTTACCCTTCTTCTTCCTACGAAGGGATCAGCGTGGAGAAAATGCGTTACAACTGTGGCGCGCTTCTTGCAAAGAGGGATGATGTATCGCCGGATAACGTAGCAGGTGTTCCGGATTCCGGAATTGCACATGCCATTGGATATTCCAATGAATCGGGGATTCCCTTTTCAAGACCTTTTATCAAGTACACCCCTACTTGGCCAAGGTCCTTTATGCCCACCATGCAGAGCCAGAGAAATTTGATTGCCAAGATGAAGCTGATACCGGTACATGATCTGATTCATGACAAGAGCCTTCTGTTAATCGATGACTCTATCGTGCGTGGGACCCAGCTTCGTGAGACCACGGAATTCCTCTATCAGAGCGGCGCGAAGGAGGTTCATATCAGACCTGCATGTCCGCCTCTTCTGTATGGATGTAAATACCTGAACTTTTCCCGTTCTACCTCAGAGATGGATTTGATTACCAGAAGAATCATCAAAGAAATGGAGGGGGACGGTAAGAATGTGAACTTAAGTGCATATTCCAATCCTGAAACTCCGGAATATCAGGAGATGGTAAAGCGGATTGGGGTTCAGCTGAATTTCACGACTTTAAGATATCACAGGCTGGATGATATGATTGAGTCTGTGGGAATTGATAAGAGCAAGCTTTGCACCTATTGCTGGGATGGAAAAGAATAGATTCAGTATAAAATTTCAGGAAGCCGTTGTAAAAAACGACTTCCTATTTTTTCCCTTTTGTTGTATAATTCCTTATGTAGACATTTCAGATAACAAGTCGTAATAATTTCCCGAAGAAAAATAAATGATTTGAATTTGACAGATAGCAATTTGATTAAATATGAATGGAGGATTTTATGAGAGAAAAGTATGAGTCTTTGGCGCTTGCTGATCTTAAAGCGGTTGCAAAAGCCAGAGGACTGAAGGGTACGTCAACGATGAAGAAGGCTGAACTGGTGGAATTGATGCTTGCGGAGGATGAAAAGGATAAAGCCAAGTCTGAAGCCAGAGAAGCAAAGATAGAAAAAACGGAAAAGAAAGAAAAGCCGGAGCGAACAGAGTATAAGACAGAGTGCACGGAAACGAGAGTAGAAGAGCCAAAGTCTGATGAGGACAAGTATCCTGCGGAGTTAGACAGCGGAATTGCCGCAAGCGGTATTCTTGAGGTTATGCCCGATGGATATGGATTTATTCGTTGTGAAAATTATCTGCCCGGTGATCATGATGTCTATGTGGCTCCCAGCCAGATTAGGAGATTCGGGTTAAAGACAGGCGATATCCTTGAAGGGAATACCCGCATAAAGACACAGGGCGAAAAGTTTGCTGCACTTCTTTATGTGAAATCTATCAATGGTTATCCCCCGGAGATTGCCACAAAGAGATGTAATTTTGAGGACATGACGCCTATTTTCCCCAATGAAAGATTGCATCTTGAAATGCCCGGTGCAAGCGTGGCGATGAGAATTATGGATTTGATCAGCCCGGTAGGTAAGGGACAGCGTGGTATGATTGTCTCTCCTCCCAAGGCAGGAAAGACCACTCTTCTTAAGGATGTAGCCAAGTCCGTGAAGAGAAATTCCCCGGAGGTTCATCTGATTATCCTGTTGATTGATGAACGTCCTGAGGAAGTAACGGATATTAAGGAAGCAATCGAAGGACCGAATGTAGAGGTAATCTATTCTACCTTTGATGAGCTGCCGGAGCACCACAAGCGTGTTTCGGAAATGGTTATTGAGAGAGGAAAACGTTTGGTAGAACACAAGAAAGATGTTATGATCCTGATTGACAGTATTACCAGATTGACTAGAGCTTACAACCAGACCGTTCCGCCAAGTGGACGTACTCTTTCCGGTGGTCTCGACCCGGCGGCATTACATATGCCTAAGAGGTTCTTTGGTGCAGCAAGAAATATGCGTGAGGGTGGTTCCCTGACCATTCTTGCAACCGCGCTGGTAGATACCGGAAGCAAGATGGATGATGTGGTTTATGAGGAATTTAAGGGTACCGGTAATATGGAGCTTGTATTGGATCGTAAGCTTTCTGAAAAGCGTGTTTTTCCTGCTATTGACATTCCAAAGTCAGGAACAAGAAGAGAAGATTTACTTCTGTCAGGCGAAGAACTGGAGGCAGTCAATATCATGCGTAAGGGGCTGAATGGATTGAAGCCTGAAGAGGCAGTAGATAAAATCCTTGATATGTTCGCCAAAACCAGAAATAATCAGGAAGTTGTAAACATGGTAAAAAAAATAAAATGGTTTTAAAAAAGGCTTGCATCATAGGATAAGCTATGTTACAATTAAAAAGCTGTTTCGGGTTACATATACATGAGTATATGTTTATGCACAGTTTATGTGCAGAGGATGAGAACGATTTGATTATTAAGTTTCTATAGAGAGGTGAAAACATGAAAGAAGGAATCCATCCTGAGTATTATCAGGCAACTGTAACTTGTAACTGTGGCAACACATTTGTAACAGGTTCAACCAAAAAGGATATTCACGTTGAAGTTTGTTCTAAGTGCCATTCATTCTACACAGGTCAGCAGAAGGCTGCAAGAACTGATGGACGTATTGATAAGTTCAATAAGAAATATGGTGTAGAAAGCAAATAAGTTTGCGCGAAAAGGTTGGGGTGTTACATCTCAACCTTTATTAGTATAGAAATTAAATGGAGTATCAAAATGAAAAAGAATAAATGCAACCGTTCTTCAGGGATTGGCGGTCAGGCAGTTCTTGAAGGCGTTATGATGAAAAATAAAGATAATTACGCTGTTGCAATCAGAAAGCCCAATGGAGAAATTGAAGTGGAAGTAGATGTTTTCAGAGGGTGTGCCCATGGAAACAGGATTGCTCAACTGCCGTTTATCAGAGGGGTTTTTAACTTTGTGGATTCGCTGCGTCTGGGGATGAAGACGCTCAACTATTCTGCATCTTTTTATGAGGATGAGGATGCAAAGGAAAGTAAGCTGGATCAGACTCTCGATAAGATATCCGGTGGCAGGGGAGAAAGTATCCTGATGGGAATCACAACAGTTATTTCCATCATTTTGGCGGTAGGCATTTTCATTTTACTTCCTTATTTTATTTCTTCTCTTTTGGAGGGATATGTTAGAAATGCATCCCTTCTGGCAATCATTGAAGGGATTATCAGAATTTTAATTTTCTTTGCATATGTAGTAAGCATCAGCCTCATGAAAGATATTCACAGACTGTATCAGTATCATGGCGCAGAGCATAAATGTATCAACTGTATTGAGAAGGGCAGACCTCTTACGGTGCACAATGTAATGAGAAGCTCACGCATCCACAAACGCTGCGGAACCAGCTTTATGTTTTTTGTTATGTTTGTGAGTATTATTCTGTTCTTCTTTATCAGGGTGGATAATACGGTGCTTAAGGTATTGCTTCGTATCGCGCTTGTTCCGGTTATTGCCGGTATTTCCTACGAAATTATTCGTCTTGCGGGCAGAAGTGATAATTTTCTGGTTCGCATTGCTTCCGCACCGGGCATGCTGCTTCAGCGTCTCACCACCAAAGAACCTGATGAGGATATGGTTGAGGTTGCAATGAAGTCTGTGGAGGCAGTGTTTGACTGGAAGGCATATTTA
>JAQXYZ010000158.1 GCA_029226935.1 Bacillota bacterium
TTAGATTATAAGGGATGCGGCATGTCCGTGATGGAAATGAGTCACAGATCCAAGGTGTTTGATGATATTATCAAAGAGGCAGAGCAGGATCTTCGTGATCTGATGCAGATTCCGGATAACTACAAAGTGATGTTCTTACAGGGCGGTGCATCCCAGCAGTTTGCCGCTGTTCCTATGAACCTGATGAAGAACCGCAAGGCCGGCTATATCATTACCGGACAGTGGGCAAAGAAGGCCTGCGCAGAGGCAAAGATGTATGGAGAGGCTATCGAACTTGCATCTTCCGCTGACAAGACATTTTCCTACATTCCGGACTGCTCTGATCTGGATATTCCGGAAGACGCCGATTATGTCTACATATGTGAAAACAATACTATTTATGGTACAAAGTTCAAGACACTGCCTAATACAAAAGGACATACATTGGTAGCAGATGTTTCGTCCTGTTTCTTATCAGAACCCGTGGATGTGACTAAATATGGGGTTATCTATGGTGGTGTACAGAAAAATATCGGACCTGCAGGTGTGGTAATTGTGATTATCAGAGAGGATTTAATTACAGAGGATACCCTGCCGGGAACACCGACGATGCTGAAATATAAAATTCATGCAGATGCAGATTCTTTGTATAATACTCCTCCGGCATATGGAATTTATATTTGCGGAAAGGTGTTTAAGTGGCTCAAGAAGATGGGCGGATTATCCGCAATGAAGGAATATAATGAGAAGAAAGCAAAAATTCTTTATGATTTTCTGGATGAAAGTAAACTTTTTAAAGGAACTGTCAGAAAAGAAGACCGTTCTCTTATGAATGTTCCTTTTGTAACCGGAAGTGATGAACTGGATGCTAAATTCGTTAAGGAAGCTAAGGAAGCAGGCTTTGAAAATCTGAAAGGGCATCGGACTGTAGGCGGTATGCGTGCAAGTATTTACAATGCAATGCCTATTGAAGGTGTTGAAAAGCTTGTTGCTTTCATGAGAGAATTTGAAAAAAATAATGGCTGATCGGCGGCAGAAGGAGAAAAGTAGAGAAATGTTTCAGTATTATTGCTTAAATCCCATTGCACAGGTGGGACTAGATAAATTTACAGATGAATTCGTAAGAACAGAAGAGGTAAACGAGGCAGAGGGTATTTTAGTAAGAAGTGCGTCTATGCATGAGATGGAGTTGTCGGATAATCTTTTGGCAGTTGCCAGAGCTGGCGCGGGTGTAAATAACATTCCTCTTGACAAGTGCGCGGAAAAGGGAATTGTGGTATTTAATACTCCCGGAGCCAATGCAAATGGTGTAAAGGAATTGGTAATTGCAGGAATGCTGCTTGCTTCCAGAGACATTGTTGGTGGTATCAACTGGGTAGAGTCTGCGAAAGATGACGAGAATATTGCCAAGGCAACAGAAAAGGAAAAGAAGCGTTTTGCAGGAACTGAAGTACAGGATAAAAAGCTTGGTATCATTGGACTTGGTGCAATTGGTGTTAAGGTTGCCAATGTTGCCAGACATATGGGAATGGAAGTGTATGGCTATGATCCTTATGTTTCTGTTGATGCTGCATGGAATCTGAGCCGTGATGTAAAGCATGTGCTGAATGTAGAAGACATTTATGAGAATTGTGACATTATTACGATTCATGTGCCCCTTCTTGACTCTACCAGAGGAATGATCAATAAGGAAGCCATTGCCAAGATGAAAGATGGTGTGATTATTCTTAATTTTGCAAGAGATCTTCTTGTAAATGAGAAGGATGTTCTTGAAGGTATCAAGGAAGGAAAGGTTCGTAAGTATGTATCTGACTTCCCGAATCCGACTACAGCAGGTCAGGATGGATGTATTGTAATTCCTCACTTAGGCGCCTCTACAGAAGAATCAGAAGATAACTGTGCAAAGATGGCAGTGAAGGAAATGATGAATTATTTAAAGAACGGCAACATTGTAAACAGCGTGAATTATCCTAACTGTGATATGGGAATTTGTAATCAGGCAGGACGTGTGGCAATCTTCCATAAAAATATTGCTAATATGATTACTAAGTTTACGGCATGTTTTGGAGATGAGGGCATCAATATTACAGATATGATGAACAAATCAAAGGGAGAAGTAGCGTATACTATGATAGATATTGAGACACCTGCGGATGATGAAATAATTGCAAAGCTTCAGGCAATTGATGGTGTATTCAGGGTACGCGTAGTAAAATAGACAAGATAAGAACATACTTCGTTGCTGAGTATAAAAGTGGCGCTGCCTTTTGGCAGCGCCTTGTTACATTCCAGAGAAGTCTACCAGACCGGCTTCATCTAAGTCTTCTTTCAGCTTAGCATCCTGTTTTGCAGAAACAATGCTTGCGAGATCCATATATTCAATAAATACGTCCTCTAAAGCAATGCCTTTTTCGTCAGCAATTTCCTGCATCACCGGCTTTAGCTTATCAAGCTGGAAAGAAATCCTTGTTTTTTGAGGATCAATTTCCCCCAGTACGTTTTCAGCATAAGCGTTAATGCGTGAAAGCATATCTTTTTGCTCCTTGGTCAGAGCGTCATAGCCATTCGCATCTTTTGGTGTCTGAAACATGATTTCACATCCTTTTTTGTAAATTAAACATATTATGATTGTACCACTTGATGCTTGTGTTGTATAGATATCTTTGCTAAAATAGAATTATATTGAGAAGGGATTGGTGCATGAAAACTATGAATAATAAACTGTATAAACTTATGAATTGGCCGAGGATTGAGGGAATTATTTATTCGGAGGAAGACAATCCGCATGAAATTTTGGGCCCTCATGTAATAGGGAAAAACGTACTTTTTCAGACCTTTTGGCCGGGGGCAGAAAGTGTTAGCATCATCAGCAGGAGTGACAACCATAAATATGAGATGGAACTGGTAGATGAGGCGGGCTATTTTGCATATCTTTTGAATGGCAGGATTCCGGAAGAATATGAGTATGAGGTTGTATATCCTGAAGGGAATACAGTCTTAATGAAGGATGCATACAGGTATCAGACTGGACTTAGCGAAAATGATATCGAAAAATTTAATGCAGGAATTCATTACACTGTATATGAAAAACTGGGTGCTCACTATATGACGGTAGAAGGTGTAGAGGGAACTTTTTTTGCAGTATGGGCGCCAAATGCATTGCGTGTCAGTGTTGTGGGGGATTTTAATCATTGGGATGGACGTATACATCAGATGAGAAAGAACCATCAGGGTGGAATTTTTGAAATTTTTATTCCTGATGTAAAGCCGGGAGAGTGCTATAAATTTGAATTAAAAGTAAAGGGCGGATTGACCTACCTTAAGGCAGATCCTTATGCCTTTGGACAGCAGCTTCGCCCTGATACGGCATCCATTGTACGTGATTTTCAATACCAATGGAATGATCAGAAATGGCTCGATACACGTGTAGAGCATCAACAGGAAAATTCTCCTATCAGTGTTTATGAGGTTTATTTGGGTTCTTTCAGAAAAGACAAGGATACTAACGGATATTTAAACTACAGAGAACTTGCAAATGAACTGGTTGCATACATAAAAGAGATGGGCTATACCCATGTGGAACTTATGCCGATTATGGAACATCCGCTTGACGCTTCCTGGGGATATCAGGTAATCGGATATTACGCACCTACCGCCCGTTATGGAACCGCAGAAGATTTTATGTATTTTGTGGATACTCTGCATCAGGCGGGAATTGGAGTGATTTTGGACTGGGTTCCTGCACATTTTCCGAGAGATACCTATGGACTGGGCCAGTTTGACGGAACCTGTCTGTATGAACATGCAGACCCCAGAAAAGGGGCACATCCTCATTGGGGAACATTGATTTACAATTATGGAAGACCCCAGGTATCAAACTATTTGATTGCCAATGCACTTTATTGGGTAGAAAAATACCATGTAGATGGAATTAGAATGGATGCGGTAGCTTCCATGCTGTACTTGGATTATGGAAAGCAGGATGGTCAGTGGCTTGCCAATATCTATGGCGGCAATGAAAATCTGGAAGCGGTAGAAATGCTCAAGCACTTGAATTCTATCATGAAGAAGAGAAATCCCGGTGTCCTGATGATCGCAGAGGAATCAACTGCCTGGCCGAAGATAACGGGAAGGCTTGATGATGATGGCCTTGGATTTGATCTGAAATGGAATATGGGATTTATGAATGATTTTATTACCTATATCAGTTATGATCCTTATTTTAGATCTCATCATCACAACGAACTGACTTTCAGTATGATTTATGCCTACAGTGAGAACTTTATGCTGGTATTTTCACATGATGAGGTAGTGCATGGCAAGGCAACTATGGTGGGAAAAATGCCAGGTGTTCTTGAGGATAAATTTGCCAATCTTCGTGCAACCTATGCTTATATGATGACTCATCCGGGAAAGAAGCTTCTGTTTATGGGACAGGATATTGCTGAATTCAGAGAGTTTGATGAGACAAGAGAAACTGAATGGGCTCTTCTTCAGTATGATACACACAAGGGCATTCAGAAGCTTGTTAAGGACTTGAATAAGCTCTATAAGGAAAAGCCCGCACTGCATCAGCTGGATACAAGCTGGGAAGGCTTTGAGTGGATTAATTGTATTTCCTATGAAAAGTGCATGGTTTCTTTTATTCGTAAGAGCAAAAAACCGGAAGAGATGCTGGTTGTAGTTGTGAACTTTGCAAATGTAGAGCAGGAATTTACGGTGGGTGTGCCTATAGAAGGCAAATACAAAGAAATTTTAAATACTGATGCGAAGTGTTATGGAGGACAGGGAAGAGTCAACGGCAGGGCGAAGTATGTATTAGAAGAGGAAACAGATGGAAAGCCATATTCCTTTAAGATGACCAGCGCTCCTTTGTCAGTCAGCATTTTTGCATATGTGCCATATACCGAAAAAGAAAAATTGCAGATTGCCAAAAGAAAGGAAAAACTCGCAGCGGAAGCACGGGCAGAGGAAGCCAGACGTGAAGCTGAAGCAGCAAAAGCAGAAGCCATCAAGGCGAAGGAAGAGGCAGAAGAGGCAAAACGTCAGGCAGAGGAAGCGGTAGCAAGGGCAAAAGAAGCAGAAAAGAAAGCGATGGAAGAAATCAAAAAAGCTCAGGAGGAAAAAGAAAAGGCAGAAGCCAAGCGTAGGGAAGAGGAGGCATTTGAAAAATCTGTCTCTGCCCAAAAAAAGAAATAAGGGAGCATGTAAATGGAAATAGATGCGCTGGATACAGAATTAAAACCGGGAGTGATAGATCAGTTTTTGGAACAGCTCCCGGAAAAGGCATTCCATCTTGGACTCAGGGTTGTTTTTGCAGCATTGTTCTTTATAATAGGAGTGCAATTAATTAAGCTGTTCAGGAAGATTGTAAAAAAGACACTTCTTCGTAGCCGTATAGATGATGGAGTGGCACGTTTCATAGATTCTCTTGTAAAATTTGGGCTGTATCTGCTTCTTATTTTTACCATAGCATCTCAAATGGGTGTAGATGCTGCAAGCATTCTTGCTATTTTGGGATCTGCTGGTGTGGCGGTTGGTCTGGCAATACAGGGAAGTCTGAGTAACCTTGCGGGTGGAGTTCTCCTGCTGATCTTAAAGCCCTTTGTAACAGGGGACTATATTATTGACGGGCAGGGAAATGAAGGAACAGTTGAAGCAGTAGACATTTTCTATACACAATTGATTACGCTTGAACATAAACTGATTGTGCTGCCGAATGGAACACTTGCAAATGGAACGATTATCAATGTTACCAGAAGTAAGGATCGAAGAATTGATATTCCAGTGGGAATTGCTTATGAAGAGGATATCAGGCAAACGAGGGAAGTAATTGAAGCGGTTATTAAAAATGACCCAGATGTTCTGAAAGAAAAAGAAATTAGGGTATTTGTAGATACATTTGGAGAAAGCAGCGTAAATCTGAATGTAAGATGCTGGTCAATGCAGGAGAATTATTGGGAAACCAAGTGGAGATTAACGGAAGCCATTAAGTATGCACTGGACGATGCCAACATCAGAATTCCTTTTCCCCAGGTGGATGTTCATTTAGACAAGTCATAAAAATAGCACAGATGTTCCTCAGCCTTGAGCGAAACTTTAAATTCAAGGCTGAGGAATTGCAGATTTTGGGTATCAGTTATAATTTTTCCTTGCAAAAAATAACTGCTGCCATTATAATAACTTTTAGTGCTACTGTGGCTCAGTTGGTAGAGCAGCTGATTCGTAATCAGCAGGTCAGGGGTTCAAGTCCCCTCAGTAGCTCTTTAAAGAATGTGACAGAAAAGTCACATTCTTTTTTTGTAAAGGTGTTCAATCCATTGTATACATTGGTATAATGCCATGGCAATCACGCATAAAATAATAATGGAAGTAATGACCATATTGAGCTGAAATACCTGTGAACCATAAATAATCAAATAACCAAGCCCTCTTCTTGCAGCAAGAAATTCTCCAATAATTACGCCCACAAGCGCAAGCCCGATATTTACTTTCATATTACTGAGGATAGTAGGGATGGATGAGGGGAGTACGACCTTTTGAAATGCTACAAATCGATTGCCGCCTAATGTATAAATCAGTTTAAGCTTTTCGCTGTCTACATGCTTAAAGCCCGCATATAGACTAATGATGGAACCAAAAACAGCTACTGAGACACCGGCAACAATAATCGTGTTGATACCGGTGCCGAGCCATACAATAAAAAGTGGGGCAAGAGCAGACTTGGGCAGGCTGTTCAAGACTACCAGATAGGGCTCTAAAATTTCAGAGAAAGTTTTTGAATGCCAAAGTATAGTGGCAGCAAACATGGAAATCAGTGTGATCATCAGAAAACTCAGCAGAGTTTCAAGCAGGGTAATTCCGGTATGAACGAAGAAGGAACCATCCAGAATCATTTCTGCAAAGCAGGAAATTACCATACTTGGACAACTGAAAAAAAAGGTATCAATCAGCCCGGTGTGACCAGAGTATTCCCATAAACCTAAAAATAGCATTAGAACAATCAGACGCATTAATGTCACAATATGGTGGTGGCGTCGGTGCAATTTCATATAAATTTGTTGAGAAGTGGAAACATCAACAGTTTTCTCCACAATATTCATCAGAAATCTCCTTCCATAATAAAGTGAAAAAATCATTAAATTCGGGGGCGTTTCTGGCAGAAAGCGGTGAATCGTCCGAAAGCGTCAGATGTACAGGTATATCATTTTTGACCGTGGCAGGTCGCCTTGTAAGTACAATGATTCTGTCCGCTAGGGAAATAGCCTCTGACAAATCATGAGTAATCAAAATAGCAGTGATGCCGGATTTTCTGATTATGTTTCCGATATCCGCGGAAACCATCAATCTGGTCTGATAATCAAGAGCGCTAAACGGCTCATCTAAAAGAAGAAGCCCGGGCTCCATTACCATGGTTCGGATCAGGGCCGCACGTTGTTTCATGCCGCCCGACAGTTCTCCGGGCTTTTTATCTTTGAATTTGAGAAGACCGTAATCGGAAAGCAGTTTTTGAGCCAGGGCTTCTTTTTCTCGGGTTAGGGTCTTGGTAATCTCGGGTCCCAAAAGTATATTTTTCCATATAGTTCGCCACTCTAACAAGTGATCTTGCTGCAGCATATATCCAATTTTCAGATTTTCGTTAGTATTCATTATGATTTCTCCTGATTCAGGCTTGAGTAATCCGGCAATAATAGAAAGAAGTGTCGATTTTCCGCAGCCGCTTGGCCCTACAATGGCAAGAAATTCCCCCTTATTCACATGAAATGATATATCAGTCAAGGCTCTGGTTTCACCATTTAGGTTATGATAAGAGAAACAGATATTTTGACATCTCAGGATTGGTTCGGTCATAGTTCCTCCTTCTAAATATCAAACCATACATAAATAAAGTGTGTGGTTCTTATACCTATAAGATATGATTATTCGACATTTGTGTGCAGAAAAACATGTTTATAAGAAAAGATTGAAATTACATTGAAATAACATTAAAAGTATGGTAGTATCAAATTCAGATTTAATATTTGGAGGAAAATACTATGGCTCAGTTATGGGGAGGTCGTTTTACCAAGGAAACAGACAAGCTGGTCTATCAGTTTAATGCATCCATAACCTTTGACAAAAAACTTTTTGAGCAGGATATTGAGGGTAGCATTGCCCATGTTGTTATGCTCGAAAAACAGGGGATTCTTTCCTGTGATGAGAAGGATGCAATCGTAAAAGGACTAACCGGTATCCGAAAGGATGTTGAGGAAGGAACACTTTTCATTACGGATGAATATGAAGATATTCACAGCTTTATAGAAGCCAGTTTGATCGACAGAATTGGCGATGCAGGTAAAAAAATGCATACAGGAAGAAGCCGCAATGACCAGGTTGCTCTTGATATGAAGCTTTATGTGCGATCTGAAGTGTTGCATGTTTCAGAGCATTTGCAGGAATTGTTGGAAACGCTGATTTCTATTATGGAAGAAAATCTTACAACCTATATGCCGGGCTTTACCCATCTTCAAAAGGCACAGCCCACAACACTGGCACATCACATGGGTGCTTATTTTGAAATGTTTAAGAGAGATGTCCTGCGCCTAAAGGATATTTATAAAAGAATGAATGTTTGTCCCCTTGGTTCCGGTGCATTCGCCGGGACAACTTATCCGCTGGACCGGTCCTACACAGCATCACTTATGGGATTTGAGGGACCAACACTTAACAGTATGGATTCTGTAGCAGACCGGGATTACATTATAGAGTTTCTGTCAGCTCTTTCTACAATCATGATGCATTTAAGCAGATTTTCAGAAGAGATTATTATCTGGAATTCCAATGAGTACCGGTTTGTTGAGATTGATGATGGTTTCTCTACAGGAAGCAGCATTATGCCTCAAAAAAAGAATCCGGACATTGCAGAGCTGGTAAGAGGAAAAACCGGGCGTGTATATGGTGCGTTGATGTCTATTCTTACTACCATGAAGGGGCTCCCGCTTGCATATAACAAAGATATGCAGGAGGATAAAGAAGTTACCTTTGATGCGATTGAAACGGTTAAAAACTGCCTTGTGTTATTTAACGGAATGCTCTCTACCATGAAATTTAATCATAAGGTTATGGAAGAAAGTGCAATGAAGGGATTTACCAATGCAACGGACGCGGCAGATTATCTGGTAAACAAAGGCGTACCGTTTAGGGATGCCCACGGTATTATCGGACAGCTGGTTCTTTATTGTATTGAAAAGAACAGTAGTATTGATGCATTAAGTATCGAGGAACTGAGAGCAATCAGCCCGGTGTTTGATGTTGATGTTTATGATGCAATCAGTTTAAAGACCTGTGTGGAAAAGCGGCTGACCATTGGTGCACCGGGACAAAAGGCAATGGAAGAGGTCATCAGGATCAATAAAGAGTTTCTTAATCAGTTGAAAGCATAGATGACAATTAAGTTAAACAGACGCATGCGTCTTGAGATATTAAAAAATGAGGAGATTAGAAAAATGAGTGACAAATTAAAAGTAGGCATCTTAGGCGGAACCGGAATGGTGGGACAGAGATTTATATCTCTTCTTGAAAATCATCCATGGTTTGAGGTAACCACAATTGCGGCAAGTCCAAGATCTGCAGGAAAAACTTATCAGGAGGCAGTAGGTGACAGATGGAAAATGACTACCCCTATGCCTGAAGCAGTCAGGGATATTGTAGTTATGAATGTAAATGAAGTGGAAAAAGTAGCCTCTCAGGTAGATTTTGTTTTCAGTGCAGTTGACATGACTAAGGAAGAGATCAAAAAGATTGAGGAAGATTATGCAAAAACAGAAACACCGGTTGTTTCTAATAATTCTGCACATCGTTGGACACCGGATGTTCCTATGGTAGTACCGGAAATCAATCCTGACCATATGAAGGTTATTGAATTTCAGAAAAAGAGGCTGGGTACGACCAGAGGTTTTGTTGCTGTTAAACCTAACTGTTCAATCCAGAGCTACGCACCGGTGCTTACTGCGTGGAAAGAATTTGAGCCTTATGAGGTAGTCGCAACCACTTATCAGGCAATTTCCGGTGCAGGAAAGACCTTTAAGGATTGGCCGGAAATGGTTGAAAATATTATTCCTTACATTGGAGGAGAAGAGGAAAAGAGTGAAAAGGAGCCTTTGAGAATCTGGGGAGAAATTAAGGATGGAGTGATTGTTCCCGCAACTACACCGGTAATAACCTGTCAGTGTATCAGAGTACCGGTATTGAATGGACATACAGCAGCTGTTTTTGTAAAGTTCAAAAAGAAACCTACCAAGGAACAGTTGATTGAAAAGCTTGTTTCCTTTAAGGGGCTGCCTCAGGAGCTTAAGCTTCCAAGCGCTCCCACGCAATTCATTCAATATCTGGAGGAGGATAACAGACCTCAGGTCAAGCTGGATGTTGATTTTGAAAACGGAATGGGTATCAGCGTAGGACGTATCCGCGAGGACAGCGTTTATGATTGGAAATTTGTGGGACTTTCCCACAATACTGTTCGTGGTGCAGCTGGGGGAGCTGTACTTTGTGCAGAGCTTTTAAAGGCACAGGGATATATTACCAAAAAATAATATGAGGGAATCTTTATGCTGTGTGTGAAGAGGTAAAAATTCTTCATACACAGCGTTTAAAGAGTAGAAGGGTACTTTTTATGGACGAGTTACGTTATCAGGTAGATCTGCTAAACGCAATGAATCAAAGATTGACAAATGATGAAAAGATGTATCGTCTGATCTGCGATACATCCAGCAATGCATTTTTGTATGTAAATTTTCTCGAAAATGAGATAAAGACATTGGCAAACTGGAATTTCTTTTTTCCAGACGTGGAAATACATTACATCAAGGATATAGCAAAGCTTTATTCTCAGGTGGAGGATAAATACGTCCTTCCACTTCGGGATCTTCTGTTCCTTGAAAAAACAGAAATGAATGCCGGAAGCGGAATCATTAAGCTTAAAGATGGCAGGACATGGGTGGAGTGTGAAGCTTCCATTCTCTATGATGAAGAGGGAAAGGCAACGGATAAGGTTATCCGTTTTAAAGATATATCTAAATTTAAAAATCAGAATGATGAATTGACCTATATGGCATACTATGATGTGCATACAGGGCTATATAATAGAAATTATTTTGTCAGACTTCTTGCTGATTTTGTCCGCAAAGCGGAAGATGAGAATGCTGTAGTTGCGGTTATGTTTGTTGATATTGACGACTTCAGAAAGATTAACGACGGCCTGGGACTTATTGTAGGGGATGAAGTAGTACAGCAGTTCGGACAATTTTTATCCGGTTTTAAAGGGGAGAATGTGCTGGTGTCTCACTTTAATGCTGATATTTATTGTATTGCTATTTATGAACCGGGCGGAAACCGAAGCGTGGATTACATTTATAAAAATATACATGAGAGGATAAAGAAGCCGTTTCTTTTAAGTACAGGTCAGGAACTCACTCTGACGGTAAGTGTAGGTGTTGCAGAATATCCCGAGGCAGCAAAGACAACGTTGGATCTGATTAATTGTGCCGAAATTGTTATGTTTAAAGCAAAAAAGCATGGAAAGGATTCTCTGCAATATTTTGATGCACCTATTTTGAATGAATTTCTTCAGAATGTGTCTATAGAAAATAAACTGAAGGAAGCTGTTTTCTGCCAGAATTTTGTAATGAATTTCCAACCTCAATACTATGTGGACGGAAAAAAACTTCGCGGAATGGAAGCTCTTATCAGATGGCGTGACAACGATGGGAAAATGATTAGTCCGGCAGTGTTTATTCCGATTGCAGAGAAAAATGGAACTATTGTTCCTATCGGGACATGGGTCATTGAGGAGAGTATCAGAACCTTCTCCCAATGGAAAAAGAAGTTTGATTATAGTTTTATTCTTTCCCTCAATATTTCTGCCATTCAGTATATGCAGGATGAGTTTATTGACAACATATTGGGGATTATCAAAAAATATGACGTGAATCCGCAAGAACTTGAATTGGAAATAACGGAAAGTGTGCTGATTGAGAACTTTAAGGAAATGACGGAAAAAATGTGTATTCTCAGAGATTATGGCATACGAATTTCTCTGGATGATTTTGGAACAGGGTATTCCTCTCTTTCTTATTTAAAGGGCTTGCCGATTGATACTTTGAAGATAGACAAAAGCTTTATTGATACAATCATTACCGATGAAAATACCCAAATTATTACTGAGTCTATTGTGTTTATGGCAAAAAGACTGGGGTTTGAAACTGTGGCAGAGGGTGTGGAAGATAACGAACAGTTTAATTATCTGAAGGAGATTGGCTGTGACTGTATTCAGGGATTTTTGTTGGGGAAACCTCTGCCGAAAGAAGATATTGAGCAGCTTTTAATGAGACAGGTTTAAAATTGGGGGACAAAATGGTTTTAGGTCGTACGTCAGAACTTAAATATTTAAATACATATTATGACCGTGACGGAAGCCAGATTATGGTGGTGTATGGCGAAAAGAATGTGGGAAAAACTTCCTTGCTTGGGCAGTTTGTTCAGGACAAGCCTTACTACTACTACAGAGCCAGATCTGCATCGGAAAGAGAACAACGCTACCAGTGGGGAAAAGAGCTTGGAAAAGAAGAAATCAAAGTATTAAAATACCCAACATTTACAGAGATTTTTCAATCTGTTATCAGAGAAAAAAATGGTAAAAAAGTAATTATTATTGATGAATTTCAATATATTATTAAATCCAGCGATGAGTTTATGCGGGAACTGATTAAGTTTGTCCATGATAATTGGGTGAGCACTCAGGTTATGGTTATTCTATGCAGTTCTTCCATTGGATGGGTAGAGAACAGCATGATTAATAAAATTGGCGAAGCGGCCTATGAACTTTCAGGATTTCTGAAGATCAGAGAACTTGGATTTGAAAGCATGCTGGAATTTTTTTCCGGGTTTTCCATGGAACAGTGCATTGAGGCTTATGCGGTTCTCGGAGGAATTCCCGGGTTGTGGAAGCACTTTAATGATAAGCTTAGTATAAAAGAAAATATTTGCAGAAATATTTTGAACAAAGACGCGTTCCTGTATGGGGAAGGGCAGAGAATTGTAGAAGAAGAACTGCGGGAAACCGGGGTTTATAACACGATTCTTGCGTCCATTGCAGCTGGAAATCATAAGCTGAATGATTTGTATCTCCATACAGAATTTTCACGGGCTAAGATAAGTGTTTACCTAAAAAATTTAATGGAACTTGAACTGGTGGAGAAAATTTTTTCCTATGATACAGAGGGTAAGGCAAATACCCAGAAAGGTATCTATCGAATCAGCAATCATTTTGTTCACTTTTATTTTACGTATCTATATCCTAATTTAAGCAGCCTGGAGAAGATGACACCGGGAGAATTTTATAATGAATATATTGCCCCTACCTTTAAGTCCTATGTGGCAGAGTACTTTAAGACGGTATGTAAGCAACAGATTGAAAAGTGGAATAAATGGGGCAGGCTTCCCTTTGAAGTGGATCGTATCGGGGAGTGGGTTGGAAAGCTTGGAACCATTGACGTGATTGCACAGAATGAAAATGGGGAGACGATTGTAGGTATCTGTAACTGGGATAAACCCATGATGCGGTATGATGATTATGAATGGCTTCTTTTCTGTGCCGAAAAAGCAAAGCTTCGTACAGATTATGTTTATCTTTTTTCGGTTCGTCGTTTTGATGAGAAATTAAATCTGGAAGCTAAGGTAAAGCAGAATTTAAAATTAATCAGTTTGGATGAAATGTAATGGGAAAAAATCTGTATATAGCGGAAAAACCAAGCGTGGCAAGGGAATTTGCCAAAGCACTTCAAATAAATGCCAGCAATAAAGACGGATACATGGAATCAGCCGATGCGGTTGTTACCTGGTGTGTTGGACATCTGGTAACCATGAGCTATCCGGAGGCTTATGATGAAAAATATAAAAGATGGTCACTTGATACCATACCCTTTATCCCTACGGAATTTAAGTATGAGGTAATTGACAGTGTAAAAAAGCAGTTTCGGATTGTGAGCGGTCTTTTGAACCGTGAGGATGTGGAAACCATTTATGTCTGCACAGACTCCGGGCGTGAAGGAGAGTATATTTACCGGCTTGTAGAACAACAGGCACATGTTACCGGTAAGAAGCGAAGAAGAGTCTGGATTGATTCCCAGACAGAAGAAGAAATTATCAGGGGGATTCGGGAAGCAAAGGATTTGTCTGAATATGATAATCTTGGAGCGGCAGCCTATCTGCGTGCCAAAGAAGATTATCTTATGGGAATTAATTTCTCCAGAGTGCTTACCCTGAAATATGGAAATTCCGTGAAATCCTATTTGAAAGCGGACAGAGCAGTAATCAGTGTTGGTCGTGTGATGACCTGCGTTCTTGGGATGGTGGTAAATAGAGAGCGGGAAATCAGAGAGTTCGTAAAAACCCCTTTTTACCGCATCCTTGCAAATGTTGCATTAAATGACAACTGCTGCGAATGCGAGTGGAAAGCGGTTGAAGGAAGCAGATACTTTGATTCGCCTCTTTTGTACAAAGAAAATGGATTTAAGGAAGAGAAGGATGCAAAGGAACTGATTGGTTTTTTGATGGAAAATCCTCCGGTAATGGCAACAGTTGAAACCATCGAAAAGAAAAAAGAGACCAAAAACCCTCCTCTTTTATATAATCTTGCAGAGCTTCAAAATGACTGTTCCAAATATTTTAAAATCAGCCCTGATGAAACCTTAAGAATTGCCCAGGAGTTGTATGAAAAAAAGATGACTACATATCCTCGTACGGATGCAAGAGTTCTCTCCACGGCGGTTTCAAAGGAAATCTATAAAAACATTAAGGGACTTACTAATTTTGGAATGGTTCGTGAGCTTGCAGCACAGGTTCTTGAGAGTGGAAACTATAAAGGAATTGCAAAAACCAGATATGTTAATGACAAGCAGATAACCGATCACTATGCAATTATCCCCACCGGTCAGGGAATGAACAACCTAAATAATTTAAGTCCTACGGCAGCCAAGGTTTATGAGATTATAACACGTAGATTTTTAAGTGTTTTTTATCCACCTGCAATTTACAGAAAAATATCTTTGAATTTATCTGTTAAAGGAGAACAGTTCTTTGCCAGCTTTAAGGTACTTGAGGAAGAAGGATATTTGAAAGCGACAGCCTTTTCCTTTGCCAAAAAGAAAGAGGTTAAAGAAGATAAGTCTGATGATAAAAACGATGAAAAGGGAAATAGTGGTGAGGAGGAAGCAAATGCCAGTGTAGATCAGGACTTTATGGAAATCCTTAATCATCTGAAAAAGGGAATGCAGCTTCCGGTAAAAGAAATGCAGATTAAGGAAGGAGAGACTTCTCCACCAAAACGCTATAATTCAGGAACGATTATTCTTGCCATGGAAAATGCAGGACAGCTGATAGAGGATGAAGAACTGCGGGCACAGATTAAGGGCAGCGGCATTGGTACTTCAGCGACCCGGGCAGAAATTTTAAAGAAATTGATTAACATTAAATATCTTGCTTTAAATAAAAAAACACAGATTATAACACCTACATTGATGGGAGAAATGATCTATGAGGTAGTCAATCATTCTATCAGACCTCTTTTAGATCCGGCACTTACAGCAAGCTGGGAAAAAGGACTTACCATGGTGGCGGACGGAACCATAACAGAAGAGGAATATATGAAAAAGCTGGATGATTTTGTATCAAGAAGAACCAATATTGTAAAACAACTGAACAATCAGTCAGTTTTAAATCAGCAGTTTCATAAGGCTGCACAAAACTATAAAAATGGAGGAAAAAGTTAAGGAATATGGGTACAATGGAACAGTTTACAATTAAAAATCTTTACGATTTGAATGAAACGATTGCGGCAGAGTTGTTTGACGGAGCAGTTTATCCGTGGGAGCTCCTTCCAAAGATCAGCAGTTTTATTATAGAACTTGGTCAGAAACTGCCTGCCGATAAATTTACCGAAGTCAAGGAAAATGTCTGGGTTGCCAATTCCGCAAAAGTTGCACCCACTGCAAACCTGAATGGACCGCTTATCATTGACGAGGAGGCAGAGGTAAGACATTGTGCATTTGTCAGAGGAAATGCTATTGTGGGAAAAGGTGCTGTTGTGGGAAATTCCACAGAACTTAAAAATGTGATTTTATTTAACAAGGTACAGGTTCCGCATTATAACTATGTTGGTGACAGTATTTTGGGCTTCAAGTCTCACATGGGTGCAGGCTCCATTACCTCCAACGTCAAGAGCGATAAGACACTGGTAGTCGTAAAGAATGGTGAAGAACAGATTGAGACCGGTTTGAAGAAGTTCGGTGCAATGCTTGGTGATCATGTTGAGGTGGGATGCAACAGCGTATTGAATCCCGGAACTGTAATTGGAAGAAATTCTAATGTCTATCCTACCAGTATGGTGCGCGGCTGTATTCCGGCAGGAAGCATTTACAAAAAAATGGGAGAAATTGCTGAAAAATATTAATGTAAAAATTTATCAAAAAGGCTGGATTTTTTGTATGAAATATGCGAAAATATAAGTCGTGATTATTTGATACTATCTACATATTGAAAGGAGTTTTCACATGATTTATTCAAAAGAAGTTGAAGAAATGTGTACAGTTGCCCAAGGCGTTAACCATGGTTGTGCACCTATCCCAGAAGAAGCAAAATGGGTAAAAGCAAAAGAAGTAAAAGATATCTCCGGTCTTACACATGGTATTGGCTGGTGTGCACCTCAGCAGGGAGCTTGTAAGCTGACTTTAAATGTGAAAGAAGGTATCATCCAGGAAGCACTGGTTGAAACCAGTGGATGTTCAGGTATGACTCACTCAGCAGCTATGGCAGCTGAAATTTTACCTGGAAGAACTGTTATGGAAGCATTAAATACAGACCTTGTATGTGATGCTATTAACACAGCTATGAGAGAATTATTCTTACAGATTGTTTACGGAAGAACCCAGAGTGCATTCTCTGAAGATGGACTTCCTGTAGGTGCAGGTCTGGAAGATTTAGGAAAAGGCTTAAGAAGCCAGGTTGGTACAATGTACGGAACTTTGAAGAAAGGTCCCCGTTACCTTGAAATGGCTGAAGGTTATGTAACAGGTATTGCCCTTGATGCTGAAGATCAGATCATTGGTTACAAGTTTGTAAGCTTAGGAAAGATGACTGACTTTATTAAGAAGGGTGATGATCCTACAACTGCTTATGAGAAGGCAAGCGGACAGTACGGCAGAGTAGCAGATGCTGTTAAGATTATCGATCCCAGAACAGACGAAGTTTTAAAATAACAGAGAAGCGGAGGAACGCCTCCAGAAGAAAGGAGTCATAAAATAATGGCATTATTTGAATCATATGAAAGACGAATTGACAAAATCAATTCAGTATTAAATAGCTATGGAATCGCTTCTCTTGAAGAAGCTGAGAAAATTACTAAAGATGCAGGTCTTGATGTATATGCACAGGTAAAGGGTATTCAGCCTATCTGCTTCGAAAATGCTTGTTGGGCTTATATCACAGGTGCTGCTATTGCAATTAAGAAGGACTGCAGAAAGGCTTCTGATGCAGCTGCTGCAATCGGAGAAGGACTTCAGGCTTTCTGTATTCCCGGATCTGTTGCTGATACACGTAAGGTTGGTTTAGGACATGGTAACCTCGGAAAGATGCTTCTGGAAGAGGAGACCGAGTGTTTTGCTTTCTTAGCAGGACATGAATCCTTTGCAGCTGCTGAAGGTGCAATCGGTATTGCAGAGAAGGCAAACAAGGTTCGTAAGAAACCCTTAAGAGTTATCCTGAACGGTCTCGGAAAAGATGCTGCTCAGATTATCGCAAGAATTAATGGATTTACTTTCGTTGAGACAGAATATGATCCTTACACAAATACAGTTAAGGAAGTATATCGTAAGTCTTATTCAGATGGACTTCGTGCAAAGGTTAACTGCTATGGCGCAAATGATGTTTGCGAAGGCGTTGCAATCATGCACAAAGAAGGTGTTGATGTTTCCATTACCGGTAACTCAACTAACCCTACAAGATTCCAGCATCCTGTTGCAGGTACATATAAGAAAGAATGTATCGAGCAGGGTAAGAAATACTTCTCAGTAGCTTCAGGTGGTGGTACAGGTCGTACACTTCATCCTGATAATATGGCTGCAGGTCCTGCTTCTTATGGTATGACCGACACAATGGGACGTATGCACTCTGATGCACAGTTTGCAGGTTCTTCGTCTGTACCTGCCCATGTAGAAATGATGGGTCTGATTGGTGCAGGTAACAACCCGATGGTTGGTATGACTGTTGCAGTCGCAGTTTCCATCGAAGAAGCAGCTAAGGCTGGCAAGTTCTAAAGAACTAACGTAAATTCTAAAAGAGCGTGTTTTAGGGAGCTTTTCAAGTCGTTATGCGGGTTGAAGAGCTCTCTTTCTTATTTATTTAGTTAGAAAACCATTCTGTTCAAGTATAGACATTTCTGATGAAATGATTTAATATAAGTAAAAATGCTTACGCATTTGAGCCTGTTGCTTCAGCATAGTGCTCATGCGGGAAAGTCAGGAGAAAATGAGCGAAGAAAATAAAACAATTTATTGTACAGAATGCGGAAGTGCGAACAGTGCTTCGTCTAAATTTTGCAGCAACTGCGGTACCAAATTAGTGCAGCCTGTAGAGCAGAGTCAGGAACAAGCGGCTCCTGCGGAAGGCGTATTTTCAAGTGAGACTGCACAGCCTGTATATGAAAAAATTGCAGATGCGGAAGAAATTAAACCTGAACAGAATTTTGCATATCAAGAAGAAAGTAATACCAGCTATGGCGCTGAACAGTCCTCAGTTTTTAGAGCAGAGGAGCCAAAGTATTATTCTGAACCTGTTAAGAATGAGATTCAGGGTGGAGGCAATATTGGTTTTGCAATCGCTTCTCTTGTATGTGGTATTATTTCTTTATTATGCTGTTGTCTGGGACTTTTCAGTGCTGTTCTGGCAATTGCAGCGGTGGTACTGGGTATTGTTACATTGTGCTTTAAGTATGATGGAAAAGGTATGGCAATTGCGGGTATTATAACAGGAGGTATTGCACTTGCAATTCTTATTTTTGCCATAATATTCAGTAAATCAGTAGCATACAGTGAATTTTTAGATGCATTTTCAGGAGCATTTTATTAGAATGACCTGTCAAGGAAAGCTGCGAGTGGATGAGGTCTTTTACCAGATAGGAAAGGTTATCTGGCTGCCTTTTTGCGTGCTGGGAGTTTGGTTTGCCCACATCGGATATGAGCAATATGGGGAATTTGTTGCGTGTGCAATACGAAAAATGTGTGGGCTCCCTTGTCCAGGGTGCGGCGGAACCAGGGCCTTCTATTATCTTTTTCAGGGAGAATTTATCAGAAGTTTTCAGTTGAACCCTACGGTTATTTATGGTATACTGGC
>JAQXYZ010000159.1 GCA_029226935.1 Bacillota bacterium
CAGTCAAGCCTATATGCGGCAGTCAAACCTATTGACTTTTAAAGGAAAAAGTATGATAATAAGTAAGATTTATCGCAACAAAAATATGAAAACATAAGAGGGAGCGCAAGAAAATGGAAAAGAAAAACATCGATTGGGCCAATCTCGGATTCGGCTATATCCAGACAGATTACAGATTCGTATCCAATTATAAGAATGGCGCCTGGGACGACGGCATTTTGACAGAGGATGCCAACGTGGTTATTAATGAATGTGCAGGCGTTTTACAATATGCGCAGACAGTATTTGAGGGCATGAAAGCTTATACAACCGTTGATGGACGTATTGTTACTTTCCGTCCTGACTTAAACGGCGAGAGGTTGGAGCAGAGTGCTGCCCGTCTTGAAATGCCCATTTTCCCTAAAGATAAATTTGTTGAAGCAGTTGTGAAAACCATTAAGGCAAACGAAGCATATGTTCCTCCTTATGGAAGCGGAGCAACCCTTTATGTGAGACCTTATATGTTTGGAAGTAACCCTGTAATTGGTGTTAAGCCTGCGGATGAATATCAGTTCAGAATTCTCACAACACCTGTTGGTCCATATTTCAAGGGAGGTGTAAAGCCTCTGACTATCCGTGTCAGTGATTTTGACCGTGCAGCACCGAATGGGACAGGTCATATCAAGGCAGGTCTGAATTATGCAATGAGTCTTCATGCAATTGTAGACGCACATAAGCAGGGCTATGATGAAAATATGTATTTGGATGCAAAAACCAGAACTAAGGTAGAAGAAACAGGTGGAGCAAACTTCCTGTTTGTTACGAAGGATGGCAAGGTAGTAACACCTAAATCAGACAGCATTCTCCCTTCTATTACAAGACGTTCACTGGTACAGGTTGCCAGAGAATATCTAGGACTGGAAGCAGAGGAGAGAGAAGTTTACCTGGATGAACTGAAGGACTTTGCAGAATGTGGGCTTTGCGGTACCGCAGCAGTTATCTCACCGGTAGGTAAGGTAGTGGATCACGGTAAGGAAATCTGCTTCCCAAGTGGTATGACGGAGATGGGACCGGTTACCAGAAAGCTGTATGAAACACTTACAGGTATCCAGATGGGCACAATCAAGGCTCCCGAAGGATGGATTGTAGAAATCAAATAATTACCTGATTCATCGAAGTGATAATCAGAGTCAGAGGGCATTCAGGCTTATCAGTTTGGATGCCTTTTATTGTCTATATGAAAGTGTCAGGCAGGCTCTGCGCTCACAAAAGAAGCTGATACGATGTATTGAAAAACGCAGTATAGGTTAAAATAGCGGAAGGATAGGAGCATGAAAGTGAACAGAAATTATTTGATAAGAGCCATACAGGTGGTATTGAGTACAATTGGAATAGGGGTTGCTATTTCATTTCTTCTTATGACCAATTTGGGGACAGATCCCTGTTCGACGATTAACAGAGGAATTTCAGGAAGAACAGGAATCTCTTTTGGAACCTGCCAACTGCTCATAAATTTACTTTTGCTGATTATTGTGGTCGTGTGGGATAAATCTTTATTGGGGCTCGGAACAATCTGCAATATGGTATTAGTGGGATATTCGGCAGATTTTACAACTTGGATATTGGGAAATGTTTTTGGAACGATACAGCTTACGGGAATGCTGCAGCGCATCATTGTAATGATTTTTGCGCTTGCTTTCTTTGTGGCATGCGCCGGAGTTTACATGAACTGTGATATGGGAACCGCCCCTTATGATGCATTTTGCTTTTTGATTCATAAGAAGCTCTGCCAGATAACTGAAAAGGAAATTAAATTTCGAAATGTGCGCATGGTCTATGATGCTTCCATGTCGTTGATAGGTTTCCTGCTAGGAGGAAAGGTGGGGATTGTTACGATTGGCATGATTTTGACTTTGGGTCCGACAGTAGACCTTGTAGGAAGTATTTTTAAAAAGATGGGAAAATATAAATAAAAGTTATATTAATTATAATAAATATTGATTATACTTATATTTGTATGCGGTGTATAATCAGAACGTAACAGGGTATGAAAAACATCTGAGGGTTCGGCTTAAGACAGCGCTCAGGTGGGAAAGGTATGGATATAAAATGGTTAAAGCAGTAGTTGGAGCCAATTGGGGCGACGAAGGAAAAGGTAAAATCACGGATATGCTTGCACAGCAGGCGGATATTATTATCCGTTTTCAGG
>JAQXYZ010000160.1 GCA_029226935.1 Bacillota bacterium
TATTAGATTGTGTTACCACAGAAGAAGCGATTCATATTTTGGAAGACAGCGGGAAATTATCAGCTATTATGGAAACAATCGTAGAGCGTATTTGCTTTTATTTAGAGAAGCGTGCCAAAGGAAAGCTTCAGATTGATTGTATTTTATATTCGAATGAATTTGGAGAACTGGCAAAAAGTAAGGAGGCGGTAAAATGGTTTACTTTGTTGGAGCAGGAACAGGTGCAGTAGATTTGATTACAGTAAGGGGAATGCATTTATTAGAGCAGGCAGATGTGATTATTTATGCCGGTTCTTTGGTAAACCCGGAACTGTTACAATATGCGAAAAAAGATTGCGTAATTCATGATAGTGCAAAGCTGACTTTAGAAGAAGTCCTGACAGTCATGCAAAAAGCAGAAGCGGATGGAAAATTAACGGTAAGATTGCATACAGGGGAGCCGAGTATCTATGGAGCAGTCAGGGAACAAATGGACGAACTGGACAGACTTGGAATTTCTTACGAAAGTTGCCCAGGTGTGAGTGCCTGTTTTGGAGCAGCGGCATCCTTAAATTTGGAATATACTTTGCCGGGAATCTCCCAATCATTGATTATTACGCGAATGGAAGGAAGAACGAAGGTACCGGAAAAAGAAAGTATCGAAAGCTTTGCCATACATCAGGCATCAATGGCAATTTATCTTAGTACAGGAATGCTGAAAGAGTTAAGTGAAAAATTAGTGGCTGGCGGATATCGCAAAGAGACACCTGCGGCACTTGTCTATAAGGCAACGTGGCCGGAGGAGGAAGCGTATATTTGTACGATTGAAACCCTTTATGATACAGCAAAAGAGCATGGAATCACAAAGACAGCACTTGTTTTAGTAGGAGAGGTTATTACGCATCAAAACTATAAAAAATCAAGATTATATGCGGCTGATTTTTTTACAGAATTCAGACAGGCAAAGGAAACGTGAAGGATATGAAGTTAAGTATCATCAGCTTTACCCAAAATGGAATAGTGCTTTCTAAAAATATTGCGAAGATACTGGATGGAACAGAATATGCATTATATACCAAATGCCAAGCCTGCTGTAGAGAAGAACAGACAGTGCAATTTATTACGCAAAGTGTTGGAGAATGGGCAAAAGAACAGTTTGAAGAAAGAAATGCCTTACTGTTTATTGGAGCCTGTGGAATTGCAGTCAGAGCGATTGCGCCTCACATTACGGATAAACTCCATGACAGTCCGGTTCTGGTAATGGATGAAAAAGGAGAATATGTGATTCCGATACTGTCCGGTCATGTGGGCGGTGCCAATGAGCTTGCGGTTTCTTTAGCTGAAAAAATAGGAGCTAAGCCGATTATTACCACAGCAACGGATATTCATAATCAATTTGCAATCGATTTATTTGCAAAGAAAAATGGACTCACTATTGTGAATAAAGATGGCATTGCAAAGGTGTCATCAAAGGTATTATCAGGAAAGCTTATTACCATGTCAATTGAGCAGGAGCATTTTGAAAAAAATTGTAAGCTGCCAAGGGAAATAGAACTGGTAGAATATCCACCCTTAAAGAAGGTTGATGTTGTGATCTCTTCTGAAAATAGGGAATCTGATGCAATGCTGCTTCTTGGGCCAAAGGAATATGCAGTTGGAATTGGATGTAAAAAGGGAAAAGAAACAGAAAAAATAGAAGACTTTATTATGAGTCATTTGCAAAGAGCCGGAATTATTCCGATGCAAGTATTCGGGATGGCATCCATTGATGTAAAACGGGATGAGCCGGGACTTCTTGCATGGAGCAGAAAGGAAAAGATTCCGTTTATTACATATGCAGCAGAGGAATTAAGGTCTGTAAAGGGAGATTTTCATAGGTCAGAGTTTGTAAAGGAACAGGTTGGAGTAGATAATGTCTGCGAGAGGGCAGCAATGAAAATGTGCGAACCAGAAGGTAGATTAATCTATGAAAAGCATGCAGAGGATGGAATGACGATCGCCATTGCCAGAAGAGAATGGAGAGTGCATTTTGATGAAGAATAAAATATATGTGGTCGGAATGGGACCGGGGAAGGAAGAAATGATGACGGGGGAGGCACTGTCTGTATTAGATCAGGCAGATGTGCTTATTGGCTATACCGTTTACCTGCAATTACTTGGAGAACGCTTTCAAGAGAAAGAAAAGATGTCCACTCCTATGCGACAGGAAACAGAAAGGTGCAGGCTTGCTTTTGAAGAAGCAAAGAAGGGGAAAAAGGTAGCCTTGATATGCAGTGGCGATGCCGGCATTTATGGAATGGCATCGCTTATGTATGAAATCGGGAAGAACTATCCTGATATAGACATTGAAGTAATTCCGGGTATTACGGCAGCTAGTAGTGGAGCAGCAGTACTTGGGGCACCATTAAATCATGATTTTTGTGTGATTAGTCTGAGTGACCATCTGACACCGTGGGAGAAAATTGAAAAAAGACTGATTGCAGCTGCAGAAGGGGATTTTGCAATAGCAATTTATAATCCATCCAGCCATAAGAGGAAGGACTATTTACAGAGAGCCTGTGATATCTTGCTTGCGTTTCTGGAAGAGGAAAGAGCCTGCGGTTATGTGGAGAACATTGGAAGAGAAGGAACAAAGGCTGTGACTTGTACATTGAAAGAATTAAGAGATAAAGAAGTAAATATGTTTACTACGGTGTTTGTTGGAAATGCGGGAAGTGAAATTATAAACGATAAGCTGATTACAAAGCGAGGTTACCAGATTGAACGAGATACTAATATTTGCGGGAACAACTGAAGGAAGAAAATTGTCTGAGTGTCTGGCTGCCTCCGGGATTTATCATACAATCTGTGTTGCAACGGAATATGGTGAGATTGTATTAAAAGAGAATCCTTTTATGACTGTTCATCGTGGAAGAATGAATGAAGACCAAATAAAGGGATTTATTCAGAACTGTAAATTTGAGGCAGTAGTGGACGCAACGCATCCTTATGCTGATATTGTTACCGAGAATATCAAGACGGCAATGGAAGGAATGAAGATACCATATTTGCGTTTAAAAAGAGAGATGGATCTTTCACAGAAAGAAGACAATGTATTTTATTTTGAATCAAATGAAGCGTGTGCAAACGCATTAGAAAAAATGCAGGGAAATATTCTGCTTACTACTGGAAGCAAGGAACTGGTAAAGTATTGTGTTTCTGAGAATATAAAAAGCAGGCTTTTTGTAAGAGTTCTTCCCGGGCTTGAAAGTCTGTCACTTTGTATAGAGCAGGGAATCAAAGGAAAACAGATTATAGCAATGCAGGGACCATTTTCAATCGAAATGAATGAAGCTATGATTCGGCAGTATGGAATTTCATGCTTGGTCACCAAACAAAGTGGTGCATCCGGTGGTTATTTTGAAAAGTTAGCGGCTGCAAAGAAAACAGGAATTTCAGTGTTTGCTATTGGGCATTCGGGGGAAGATGCGGGATATTCTTTCCTTGAGGTGTGCAATGAATTAGAGAAAATTTGTCAACAAAAAATACAAATAAAAAGTGAGATGGAAATTACGCTTGCCGGAATTGGTATGGGAAGCCGGAATTGCCTGACGAAAGAAGTTTGCGAGAAGATAGAGGAAGCAGATATTTTACTTGGGGCAGAGAGAATGCTGGAGCCTTATAAGCCAAGAATGGAGAAAAAACCGTTTTATCTGGCGAAACAGATTATTCCGTATTTGCTCGAAGTTCAGATGAAACATCCTATGGAGAGTTTGAAAGTGGTCGTTCTGTTCTCTGGAGATAGTGGTTTTTATAGTGGGTGCCAGTCATTATATCATGCTTTGCAGAAAGAAATAAATGCAGGACAGCTAAAAGCTAAGATGCATGTTATGACAGGAATTTCCTCAGTGGCGTTTCTGGCATCTTGTATTGGGGAAAGCTATCAGGATGCGGCTGTTTACAGTATGCATGGAAAAGAAATATATAATCTTGCTCGCAGAATCCAAACAGAGCGAAAGACATTTCTGCTTATGTCCGGTGTGAAAGATGTAAACAAGCTGGGAGAATCATTCATAAAGGCGGGAATGAGCGACTGCGAAATTATTACAGGTTATCAACTGTCTTATGCAGAGCAACAGATTAAAAAAAGGACACCAAGTGAGTGCATTGCTCTGAAAGAGGAAGGGCTATATACCTGTTTTGTAAAGAATCCCAATGCAATACAAAAGAGGCTGACCCATGGCATCGCTGACGGAGAATTTATCAGGGACAAGGTTCCTATGACAAAGGAAGAAGTAAGAGAAGTCAGTATTTGTAAACTAAAATTGTATCAAGAGGCAGTTGTTTATGATATTGGCAGCGGAACAGGCTCCATTGCAATGGAGATAGCAGGGCTTTCTCCTGATATACAGGTATATGCCATTGAACAGAAGAAAGAAGCTGTGTCACTCATTTGGCGGAATAGGGAGAAGTTTCAGCTTGAGAATGTAACTGTGATAGAGGCAAAGGCACCGGGAGGGTTACAGAATCTGCCGAAGGCAACGCATGCATTTATAGGCGGGAGTGGAGGATATTTAAAAGAGATATTAAAGGCATTGCACGAAATGAATCCAAATATGCGAGTTGTCCTTAATGCGATTAGCATGGAAACAATTTGTGAAATAAAAGAAATACTGACGTTGTATCCGGTAGAAAATGAGGAAATTGTGCAAATACAGGTTAACAGGGCGAAAGAAGCAGGCAAGTATCATTTAATGCAGGCAGAAAATCCGGTATGGATCTGTTCATTTGACTTTCGCAAGGAGTGAGGTCTGATATGAAACTAAACCGAATTATGATTGCTGCACCGGGGAGCGGAAGCGGCAAGACAACGATTACCTGCGCTTTGTTAAAGGCACTAAAAAAAAGAGGAGAGCAGATAGTTTCTTATAAATGCGGACCGGATTATATAGATCCCATGTTTCATGAGAAGGTAATCGGTATTCCATCCAAGAATCTGGACACCTTTTTTACCGGAGAAGATGCAACCAGGGAGCTTTTTCTTAAAAACAGAACAGAAAAAGACTTTGTTGTGATGGAAGGGGTAATGGGGCTTTTTGATGGACTTGGAGGAATCAGAGAAGAAGGGAGTTCCTATCATCTGGCAAAAGTGACAGAGACACCGATTGTATTGGTAATCGATGCAAAGGGAATGGGGCGCTCTGTCATACCTATGATTGCTGGTTTTCTGGCATATGATAAGGAGCATCTTATTCAAGGGGTAATTTTAAATAAGATGTCAACATCTTATTATGAAATTATAAAACCGCTGATAGAAGCTGAATTAAGTATAAGAGTACTTGGATATTTTCCGGAGCAGAAAGATATTCATATAGAAAGCAGGCATTTGGGTCTTGTAATGCCAAGCGAGTTAGCAGATATCCAAAAGCAACTGCAAGTTGTTTCAGAAGAACTTGAAAAGACTGTAGATGTGGAAGCAATAGAGAATATAGCAGAGCAGGCAAAAGAACTCTTAATCACGAAGAAGCAGATGAACGTATGTAGTTGTTATAATAAAGGAAGTAGCAGACCGGTGATTGCAGTTGCAAAGGACGAAGCTTTTTGCTTTTATTATGAAGATAACTTACTCATGCTGCAGGAAAATGGTGCAAAGATAACATATTTTTCTCCCTTGCATGACACAAAATTGCCGGATGGTTGCGATGCACTGTTAATTGGTGGTGGATACCCGGAATTGTATGCAGGTGAATTGAGCAGGAATGTTACTATGCGTAAATCAATGAAGCAGGCAATTGATACAGGAATGCCTGTTGTGGCAGAGTGTGGTGGTTTCATGTATTTGCATGATGCGATTACAGATAAGAATGGGGTAAGTTATGCAATGGTAGGGGTAATTCCTGCAACTTGCAGTTATAAAGAAAAATTAGTACGTTTTGGTTATGTGGAAATAAGAGAAAAAAGGTGTTTCTTTTTGCCGGAGGGACAGCTTATAAAAGGGCATGAGTTCCATTATTTTGACAGTACCAATAATGGAGAGTGTTGCATTGCTACAAAGCCAACCACAGGCAGAGAGTATTCTTGTGTGATGGAAGGAGAAAACTATTGGATGGGCTTTCCACATCTTTATTATCCATCGAATCCGTTTTTTACAGAAAGCTTTGTAAAAAAGGCAGAGAAATATAAGAAAGTGAAGGAGTCTACATAAATGGAAAATTCACATCGATTTTTTGAAAATAGAGAATGTAAATATTTTCCCTGCCATAAGGGATTGGAGGATTTTAACTGTCTTTTCTGCTATTGTCCCTTATATCATCAGGAGAATTGTCCGGGAAAGCCTAAGTTTGTGGAGAAAGAAGGACAAACAGTAAAAGTCTGTACGGATTGTATGTTTCCGCATCAGCCAGAAAATTATGATAAGATTGTGCAGACATTAAAGAATAGAGAGGTAAAATAAAAGGAGATTCAGTGAAATATCAAAGGATAAGAAAGCTGTACTGGGACTTATTACTACAAAGTCACCTGTATTAGAGGATAAGGAGAAGGTTATTGCAAGAATATATGAGGCAGCAAAGTATGTTCCGCTCGACAGATTGTGCTTAAGTCTGCAGTGCGGTTTTGCGTCTTGGGAAATTGGTAACAAGTTGACAGAAGAGGAACAGTGGGCGATATTTAAATTAGTAAAAGAGATTGCAACAGAGCAGACATGAAAAAAAGAACTATGGTTGATATTGTATCAGCCATGGTTTTTTAATAGAGTTCTTTATTTTTTTAACAAAATGAGATAGATGATGATACGAACAGGAAGGATTCAGATGAAGTCATGTAGCAACCATCTGAGGGAATCCGTGGACGATTCAAGTACTTCATATTGAGAAATATTATCAAATACACATATGTACATGTAAATACTTAAATGATAGAATGGGTTAGCAAAAACTAACTAAAATACAAACAATACATGGAAAGGCAAAAACAAAATGATGATAAATAAGAGGCTGATTGAAACAGTCAGTGAAAGTAAGAAATATATTGCAGGAAATGTGGCGTGCCAGTGGATTTCCCTCGTGGCAAACATTGTTATGATGGCAAATATAACGGGCTTTTTCGCAAAGTTATTTGAAAAAACGGCAGAAACAAGACATTTTATTATAACTTTAATGGTTGCTATGGTTACGTTGGCAGTGAGATATATCTGTACCACATTCGAAACGGTTATCATCAGTTGTACAGTACTTATTATGTGTCCATTAATGAGCTTTTTAGCTGCATGGATGTATTATCCATACTATACTGGATTTAGTATTTTAACGCTCTTGGCAAACTGGCTAAAGCTAATATGCTTTAATTTTCCATTTGCATTTTTTTCACAAATATTTTTTATCCAACCTTTTGTAAGAGGGGCATTTAGAAAAATTTTTGCAAAGGATATTGCTGCCAGAAATTCACAAGAATTGCCAGAACGTCCGCAGAATGAGCAGGAAGCAATTGCTGATATTTATAGAAGAATGGATGAAATTCAGGAAAATCTTGCTCATGAAAGAAGACAGAGAAAGAAGCTTGCGGAACAGATTTCCAGTCAAGGCTCTAAATAAAATAGCAAATCTTGGTTTAAGAAAGACAAAAAGGAATCCATTTTGGGTTCCTTTTTGTTTTATGCTAACGGCTCTTTAAAGATAAGTTTTAGAATAAAGCGCACGCTTAATCGCTTCAAAGCTTTCTTCGCTTAAATCGTGTTCAACCTTACAGGCATCGGCCAAAGCGATTTCTTTACTTACACCAATACTAATCAGCCAGTCGGAAAGTAATGTATGACGTTCCATTACACTTTCTGCACGTTTTTTTCCATCTGCTGTTAGCGTGATATACCCATCTGCAGCCATGGTTATGTAATTCTTTTCCCGCAGATTTTTCATAGCAACGCTTACGCTTGGTTTAGAAAAATTCATTTCAGTTGCAATATCAATAGAACGGACTTGTCCATGCTTGTTCTGCAAATATAATATTGTCTCCAGATAATCTTCAAGTGATTCGTCTGAACGATGCTTAATATAACTCATACATCAAATTTCTCCTTTTCTTTTGTATATCATAGCATTTTTTAATAGAAAAAACAATTGGGATAAAACGAGGGGTAAAACGAGGGCTTATTGAGAAAATATATCAATAAAGATTTTAAATAATAAAATATATTGACAAAAGAAGTTAGTTATACTAAACTCAATGTGGTTAGAAAAAACTAACCACAGAGGATTTATGTTTAAGGCAGTTATTTTGTATTTAATATAGTACTTATGGAAAGGTATGGCAGAAGATATGAATTTAGAGGATGCAAAAATTGGAGAAGAATATATCGTGAGAGATATTACCGCCGGGGATGAAGAATTGAAGTCTTTTCTGTTTTCACTGGGATGTTATAGTGGAGAACCGATTACTGTAATTTCCCATATTAAGGGTGGCTGCGTTGTTTCTATCAAGGATGCCAGATATAACATTGATACTGATTTGGCGAAAGCTATTTCAATATAAATTAAAATGGTGATTGCATCACTATTTTTTATGGTTTCGAGTTAGTAATAACTAACAACAGCTGAAACAAAGCATATCAAAGGAGGATGTGTCATGAGAATCGCATTAGCGGGTAATCCCAACAGTGGAAAGACCACCATGTATAATGCCCTGACCGGAAGAAATGAAAAGGTCGGAAACTGGGCCGGCGTTACCGTAGAAAAGAAGGAGAGCCTGATTAAAAAAACTTATTATGATGGAAAGGAAGAATTGATTGCGGTAGACTTACCGGGAGCTTATTCCATGTCGCCGTTTACATCAGAGGAGAGCATTACCAGTGCCTATGTAAAGAATGAGAATCCTGATGCAATCATTAATATTGTGGATGCCACGAATTTAAGCCGTAGCCTGTTCTTTACTACACAGCTTTTGGAACTTGGTATTCCGGTGGTTGTTGCCCTGAATAAGAGCGATATTAATGAAAAGAAGGATACACAGATTGATGTAGATCTTTTATCGAAAAAGCTTGACTGTCCGGTTATAAAAACGGTGTCAACCTCTGCCGGACATATTGGATTAAAAGATGTAGTAACAAAAGCTGCTTCTCTAAAGGATTGTGAGCAGAAGGCGCCTTATGTGCAGGGTGAGATTGATCTACATAATAAGAGCGAAGTAGAAGCTGCTGACAGAAAACGTTTTGAGTTTGTTAAGTCGATTGTTTCTTCAGTTGAAAAGCGTAAAGTCTTAACCAAAGAAAAGAATGGGCAGGATAAAATTGATGCGGTTCTTACAAACCCCTGGCTTGGAATTCCGATTTTTGCAGTGGTGATGTTTGGTGTGTTTTACATTTCACAGTCTACAGTAGGTACATGGATTGCAGACTGGCTGGTGGGATGGATTGAAACATTTCAGGAATGGGTTGCAGGTATGGTGGAAAATGCGAATCCGTTCTTACAGTCGCTCCTGGTTGATGGCATCATCGGTGGTGTAGGCGCCGTTGTAGGGTTCCTTCCACTTGTTATGGTCATGTATTTTCTGATTGCTCTTTTGGAAGACTGTGGATATATGGCAAGGGCAACTGTGGTACTGGACCCGATTTTTAAAAGGGTAGGCCTTTCCGGAAAATCCGTTATTCCTATGGTTATCGGTACCGGATGTGCCATTCCGGGTATCATGGCATGTCGTACGATTCGTAATGAGAGAGAAAGAAGAGCAACCGCCATGCTGACACCGTTTATGCCTTGTGGCGCAAAGCTTCCGGTAATCGCATTGTTTGTTGGAGCCTTTTTTGCTGATACGCCGTGGGTAGGTACACTGATGTATTTTGTTGGAATTATTCTGATTTTGCTTGGAGCATTGTTGGTAAAGGCGATTACAGGATATAAATTCAGAAAATCTTTCTTTATCATTGAATTGCCCGAATATAAAATTCCAAGTCTTAAAAGAGCTGTGATTTCCATGCTCGGACGAGGCAAGGCATATATTATCAAGGCAGGAACTATTATTCTTGTATGTAACACTATTGTTCAGATTATGCAGTCCTTTGACTGGCGGTTACAGGTGGTGGAGGAAGGAATGGAGAGCGCTTCAATCCTTGCCTCAATCGCTTCTCCAATTGCTGTTATCTTAGTGCCAATCGTTGGTATCGCGGCATGGCAGCTTGCAGCAGCAGCAGTAACCGGTTTTATCGCAAAAGAAAATGTGGTAGGAACGCTTGCCGTCTGCTATGGTTTAAGTGCATTTATTGATACAGAAGAGCTTGCACTTGTTGGTGATGGTAATGTGGTTGCGTCTGCAATGGCAATTACGAAAGTGGCAGCCCTTGCTTATCTGATGTTTAACTTATATACACCTCCTTGTTTTGCAGCACTTGGTGCTATGAATTCGGAAATGCAGAGCCCAAAGTGGTTATGGGGAGGCATTGCCCTTCAATTAGGAACAGGTTATTCGGTAGCTTTTCTGGTGTATCAGATTGGTACGTTAATTACAACAGGTAAGCTTGGAAACGGATTTATCCCGGGACTTATCGCAGTGCTTGTTATTGTGGCTATTGTAGTGGGGCTGATCCATAGAACAAATAAGCAGTTCGAGGCGGAGTACGAATTAAAAAAGGCAGCATAGGCATGACTGCTTTATAGGCTCAGTCGGAAAGGAGCGGCGATGGAAAATTTGATTGTTGTAGGAGTCCTATTGGTTTTAGTAGGTGCAGCAGTTCTTTATATATGGAAAGAAAAGAAGAAAGGTACAAGATGTATCGGATGTCCCTCTGCCGGTCATTGCACTGGTAAAGGATGCGGAAATGTGAAAGAGAGTTGAAGCATGGTATAAGGTTATATCGGAAGGATTTCAGTGCTGCGGTTATGAGGGGGGACAGAAAATTGCAAATCCTCTTGTAATGAAAGTCTTGCCTGAATGTCAGCAAAATAGTAAAATAGAAAAATCGGAAGACATTATAAACAGCAAGAACTGATAAAATAAAACAGGTGGAAGAAACAGACGATGAACGAACAGACCCAAGAAGAAAAACTCTCTAAAGAAGAAAACAAGGAAACAAGAAAGCTGAAGCGAAAGCTGCTTGGCAGACACATTACCGAGAATAAGAAAGTATTTGCGATTTATGCAATTTTGAGAATTATGGTAGTGGGTGTCATGATCGCCCAGTTTTTTAACGGTAATTATGAAAATGTGTTTTTGTGTATTTTGACATTGATTCTGTTTATGGTACCCAGCTTCATTGAGGTAAATTTCAGAATCGATATTCCGGACGCTCTTGAGATTATTATTTTATTATTTATATTTGCTGCCGAAATATTGGGAGAAATCAGTGCTTACTACATTACCTTCCCTTATTGGGATACCATGCTGCATACCTTAAATGGTTTTCTTGCGGCGGCAATCGGATTTTCCATGGTGGATCTGCTGAACCGTAATGAGAGAATTTCTTTTAAAATGTCCCCCATATTTATGGCTGTGGTTGCATTTTGTTTTTCCATGACCATTGGGGTAATGTGGGAATTTTTCGAATGTTCAATGGATTTGCTCTTCGGACTGGATATGCAGAAGGATACCATTGTGCACAGCATTAGTTCCGTGATGCTTGATCCCCTTGGAGGCAATCATCCTGTAGGAATTAACAATATTACGAGCGTAACGGTAAACGGACAGGATCTGGGGCTTTCAGGATATTTGGATATAGGGCTTCTTGACACTATGAAGGATTTATTTGTCAATTTCATTGGAGCATTGGTATTTTCCATTGTAGGCTACTTCTATGTGAAGTATAAAGGAAGGGGAAGGCTAGTGCCAAGCCTTGTGCCGCAGGTACTTTCAGATGAAGATTTTGAAATCAAAATGAAAAAGGACGTAGTAAAAGAGTGGAGACAGAAGAGAAAAGAGAGAAGAAAAAAGTAAATAAAATCGAGCAGATACTTGACGAGGATCAGGATATGCTGGCGGAGGCAAAACCGTTCATTAACCTGATGATGCAGTATAAGTGTGCCATTATGGAGGTTGAGACTAAGCTCAAGGTACTGGACGCAGAGTTTTCACAGGAGTTTAACAGGAATCCGTTTGAATCCATTAAAAGCAGATTAAAGTCTCCGGCGAGTATTTATGAAAAACTACGGCGCAAAGGATATCCGATTACGGTAGAAAGTATTGAGGAACATTTGGCTGACGTGGCTGGAATTCGGGTGATCTGCTCATTCCCGGATGATATTTATCAGCTGGCAGAACTGCTGACCAGACAGGATGATATTATTGTCCTTGAAAAGAAGGATTACATCAAAAAACCAAAACCAAATGGATACAGGAGTCTGCATTTGATTTTGGATATCCCTATTTTCTTGTCACATGAAAAAAAGCATATGAAGGTAGAGGTTCAGTTCCGCACAATTGCCATGGATTTTTGGGCAAGTCTTGAGCACAAATTAAAATATAAAAAGAATGTGAAAGATGCGGAGGAAATTGTGAGTCAGTTAAAAGCCTGTTCGGATTCTATTGAACAGCTGGATTATCAGATGCAGGAAATCAGAAATAAGATAGACGCATCAAAAGAATAAATAAACGGGAAGGGGACTGTAATCAGTCCCCTTCAGCCATTCTGTAACCAATTCCTATTTCTGTAAAAACATGTTCGGGAGTGGCGGGATTCTGCTCGATTTTACGGCGGATATTAGCCATATTTACCCTCAGAATCTGATTGTTATTGTCTGTATAAGGCCCCCAGATTTTTTCCATAATGAAGGTGTAAGTGAGAACCTTGCCGGAATTTTTGGCAAGAAGGGTAAGCAGCTTATATTCAATCTGTGTCAGATGAATATTTGTTCCATTAAGCAGTACCACATGATCGTCAAAGTTGATGGTAAGATTCCCATGGTGGTAGGATTTTTGCTTTATGGAATACAAATCCTGCATCTGGCTGCTGTGGCGAATGGAAGTTCGAATTCTTGCAAGAAGCTCCACAGTGCTGAATGGTTTGGTTATGTAATCATCTGCACCACAGTCAAGAGCCCTTGCTTTTTCGTGTTCATTATTCCGGGCAGAGATGACAATAATCGGAATGGAAGTCCATTCACGGATTTTTTTGATCACATCCATACCATCCATATCGGGAAGTCCTAAATCAAGCAAAACGATGTCGGGACAAAGTGAGGCGGTTAGATGCAGACCGGAAGTGCCATCCGAGGCAGTGGTAATTTTGTAGTTTTGATTTTTCAGTGTGGTGGAGATAAAAGTGCGTATACTTGCTTCATCTTCAATCAGCAAAATATTGTTTTTGCCGGTAGTTGTTTTATTCATGATTATCCTCCATGGGTAATGTAAATTCAAATTGACATCCGTTTGAATGATTTTTGGCAGTAATCGTTCCATTGTGCGCCGTGATAATTGTCTTGCAGATGGAAAGTCCGATTCCCATACCCCGATGTCCGTCTGCGCTTCCCTTCGGATCATAGCAGGAGCCATCAAATATTGTACTAAGCCTGTCAGGAGCAATGCCGATGCCGTAATCCTTTATGCAGAAGGAAACCTGCCTGTTCAAATAGGAAACCGTGAGTTCAACAGGGAGTTCGCTGCATGAGTGTACGATGGCATTTTCAAGGAGGTTAATGATTACCTGCTCAATTAGAATTGCGTCCATGGGGATGATCACGAAATCATCAGGAACATGGACTTTCACGTCAGCGTGGGGAAACCGTTTGTGAAATCTGCTGATAGCCTCTGCAACTACCTCTTCTACCGATTCCATGGAAGTGGCAATTTTCATGGAATGCTCGTCGATCCTGGTTACAGACAAAAGATTTTCCACCATGTTAAGAAGCCAGTTAGAATCATCACGGATATGGCTGACTAAATCAAGTTTTTCTTCTTCACTTAAAGAAAGGTAGTTATCAATGTAGACGGAGCTGCTGCCGATAATTCCGGTCAGTGGAGTGCGAAGATCATGGGAAACAGAGCGAAGCAGATTGGCACGCATCTTTTCCTTTTCCGCATCCATCAGCATTTTTTCACGTTCAAGCAGTATATCGCCCTGACGTTTAATCTGTGTTGTCATGGCACTGACAATGAGAGCGATCGTCAGCGTAAACAAGAAGGTTACGGGATAACCGGTGAGGGTAAAGTTTACTTCAAAGAAAGGATAAGTAAACAGGTAATTGATGCTGACCACACTGACCAATGAGGCAATGATTCCGTACAGGTAACCGTTGGTAAAGCGTGCAGTAAGAACAAGCGCCGTAATGTAGGTCAGG
>JAQXYZ010000161.1 GCA_029226935.1 Bacillota bacterium
TCCTCACCGAGATACTTCTTGCTCATAACGGAGCACTCGATGTGCCAGCCGGGACGTCCCTGACACCAGGGAGATTCCCAGTAGGGCTCCCCTTCCTTCTTGGGCTTCCAGAGTACAAAATCAAGAGGATCCTCCTTCTGATCTTCCCCTGACACCAGGAGGGATCTGTTTCCTCCCTGAAGATCATCCAGATTCTTGTGGGAAAGCTTTCCGTAGTCCTTAAAGCTTCTGGTCCTGAAATACACAGTGCCATCCGGCGCCACATAAGCATGACCTTTTTCGATCAGGGTTCCGATCATATCCAGCATACCGCAGATTTCTTCTGTTGCCTTGGGATGGGTGGTGGCAGGCTTTATATTCATTGCTTCCATATCTTTCTTGCACTCCGCAATGTAGCGCTCTGAGATCACAGAGGCATCCACGCCCTCCTCGATGGCTTTTTTGATGATCTTGTCATCCACATCGGTAAAGTTGGACACGAAATTCACCTCGTAGCCCTTGTGCTCCATATATCTTCTGACCGTATCAAACACGATCATAGGGCGGGCATTTCCGATATGAATCAGGTTATATACGGTAGGTCCGCAAACATACATTTTTACCTTGCCCTCTTCTAACGGCACGAATTCTTCTTTTCTTCTTGTTAAAGTGTTATAAATTTTCATTTTATGTCCATTCCTTTCTTACAGTACATTTGTATTTTACTTCCATGGATGGGTTACGCTTTGCTGTTCTGACGCTTTATTTCTTTAAGTTCTCTCTCCAGATCCAGGATACGGTTGGTCAGTTCTGCATTGGCATGATGAAGACCGCTTAAGTCCTCCATAATCGGATCAGGAAGATGAACCTGATCCAAGTCCTCCTGCGGCAGTGCCTGATTATTGCGCCTTACTACCCGTCCCGGTACTCCCACTACCGTAGCACCTGAAGGGACATCACAAAGTACCACGCTTCCTGCACCGATTTTACAGTTATCTCCAATGGTGCATGATCCAAGTACTTTCGCCCCTGCACCAATCATAATATTATTCCCGAGGGTAGGATGTCTCTTTCCCTGTTCTTTCCCTGTGCCTCCTAAGGTTACTCCCTGGTACAAGGTGACATTATCTCCGATAATCGTTGTCTCTCCAATGATGACTCCATTTCCATGATCGATAAAGAAGCCTTTACCAATCTGTGCACCCGGATGGATTTCAATTCCGGTCTTTCTAACCCCTCGCTGAGAAACCCATCTTGCCAGAAAATAGTGTTCATTCAGATACAGCTTATGTGCAACACGATAATGCAGCATTACCTTAAAACTGGGATAGAGAAACACTTCCATAGCAGTGTGGATTGCGGGGTCACGCTGTCTGATGATTTCAATTTCCTCTTTAATCTTCTTAACAAATCCCAAATAATCGCTCCCTTAGTCCGATTCAAAATCAAATATCCATATGCCTTGCACTCTTTTAATAAACAAAAAAAGATAACTTTCATCCCTAGAGACGAAGTTATCCGCGGTTCCACTCTAATAGAGGTCATACCCTCCACTCATTGCACGTAACGTGTGAATACGTGTCCTGCTACTAAATGCCGATTAGCATTTACATTCACAGAACCTGCTCCCGGATGCACTTCTACTATCCCGATTACAAGAATGCTTTCAGCCGGTGGCATTCCCTCTCTGCGTAATCACATCTGTCTGATGCATGGATAATATACTCTTTCCGTTCCCAGCATTTACTGCTTTATAGTCAATGATTTTAAAATCGGAAATCTTTTTACATTATCAGCATATGCAAAAGTGCTGATTTTGTCAACCGAAATTTTCCTTACTGCTTCATCGGGCAGCCACCACAGCCCTCACATCCCCGTACTGTCACATCCTCGCTTCCTAAGTTTACCGGACTTGTGAGCATACAAATTGCCTGAGAGGAGATACCTTCGCCGGAGCCTGTAAATCCAAGACCTTCCTCAGTGGTTGCCTTTACATTCACCTGATCTATGGAAATTCCCAGTGCATCTGCAATGTTTTTCCGCATAGAATCAATATGCGGTCTCATCTTCGGTGCCTGGGCAATGATGGTAGCGTCAATGTTTTCTATCAGAAAAAGATTTTCTTCCAGAAGCGCTCCCACATGCTCTAACAGTTTGATGGAAGATATTCCTTTATAAGCAGGGTCCGTATCAGGAAAATGCTTTCCGATGTCTCCAAGTGCCGCTGCCCCTAAAAGCGCATCCATAATGGCATGGAGAAGCACATCTGCATCCGAATGTCCAAGAAGCCCCTTTTCATAAGGAATTTCTACCCCACCCATAATTAACTTTCTTCCTTCTACCAGCTTGTGTACATCATAACCCATACCGATTCTCATTGTTTTCCCATTCCTTTCCTTCCATAAAAAGTGTTTGGATGTACTGCACATCCTCCTGCTTAATATATCCCACCTTTTGATAAGACAGCGCAAACTCGCCCTGCATTACCGCATAACCTCTGTATATATATTCCCCGAATCCGCAATATACAGCCGCCGTATCCGTAAGAATTTCGTTTTCCCATGTGTCCGGCAAGTGAATTCCCTCATAGTACAGATGCAGATGTATGGACTCATGGGCCAGAACAGCCACCACCGTATCAATAGTATAATAGGGTTTCAATTCCAAACGAATGGTGGTATGTGCCAAGTCTGTGTCAATCTCGCCCGCCCGATCCGGCATGGGCGTATCCTGCACAATCAGCCTGATAAAGCTTCCGTCTATCCCCAGATGCGCGCAGATATCACATAACAGCCTTTTCAGATTCACTTCATCGTTAAGCTCCTTCTTCAAACGTTCAAGGATTTCCTCCGGCACCTTGTACGGCGCATAGCTTTTCTTTTCCTTCCTCTGCAAAATCTCAACACACTTCTTTAAAAGTTCATGTGGAACCGTTTTAAATGCACTGGAAGGCACAGGTGCTTTCCGCAGAATGAATCTTTTTACCAGAAAATAAATGCAGCCTATAAAAGCAATGAGCTCAAAGATGCTGTTCACACCTATTTTATTTAAAAAATTAACTAAATAATAGACCAATTTTTGTAAAGCTTCCATATTGCTACCACCACGCTATCTATTCTCTGCACCACAGGCTTCCTGAATATATTGCATAAACCTGACCGCTGCTGCAGACAACCGATTGTCCCTATTATATACAATAATAATTTCAGATTCCATAGCGGGATTGATAATTTTTCGCACTGCAATCCTTTTTCCTTCTGCCGCTCCAGACGCAGAAGCCGGAAGTATGGCTGCTCCCATCCCGTTTTCCACCAGGGAAATAGCATTCATTGCAGGAGAAATTTCACAGCAGATGTTTGGAACAATCCCTCTTTTTCCAAACCATTCCCTGATTTCCTGTGCTCTGGTCTTAATAGAGGGAATGATCAATGGCATATTGCCCAGCTCCTCCAGTGAAATTTCCTGACTGTCCTTAGCGCTTTCCGGCAGCTGTTCCTGTTTAACAAATGCCATCCATGGCTCCCGATACAGGCTGCCAGAAATAAATTTCTCACTGTTGCAGGGTGTTCTTACCACTGCAAAGTCAATCAACCCATGCTCAAGCCGCTCCAGCACATCATTGGAATTTCCGCTCCACCAGTCAAAATAAACCTCCGGATACTGCTGGTGAAATCCTACAATCCACTTTGGCATATTCCCCAGTGAAATACTTTCAATCGAACCAATGTAGATTCTCCCTGAAACCTTGTTTTTCATTCCGCTGATTTCTTCCACCGTCTTATCTGCAAGGGCAATCATCTGCTGAGCACGCTTTCTAAGAAGCTGTCCTTCCTGCGTCAAAGTAATCTTCCGCTTTCCCCTGACGAAAAGAGTCACTCCCAGCTCCTCCTCCAAAAGCTGCATACTGCGGCTTAACGGCGGCTGGGACATATGCAGATTTTCAGCTGCTCTGGAAATGTTACCGGATTTCGCCACTTCCAGAAAATAACTCAGAATACGAATATCCATTTTCCCTCCATTATTATACCTTTTAGGTATTATTTACCATCTATTATATGTATTTTATTTCTTTTCTGCAATATGTTATTCTAAATACAACAAAAGAACAAACACTTTCAGCCGGAAGCTGATACCAAAAGGAGGATTTTTTATGAAGACATTACGCATGATCAGTGAATTACTGGAGTCCTATTACAAATCATTTTCAAAGAAATACAGCTACTAATCACAAACAGACTAAGGTGCATATGGTGATTGGGATGCAACAAAAATTGAATATGGATAATATATAAAACCGGAATCTGCTGCATATAGCTACAGGTTCCGGTTTTCATTATTGGGCATCGATCCGTGCCTTTAATTCCTCCAGATACATCCATCGCTCCATCTTTTCCTTAAGCATTTCTTTCTTCCAGCCCGGCAATCTCACCTTCAATCACTTCATAATCCTTCTGCTCCTGATAAGTGAATTTAAGTCTGGTGTTCGGCTGTTTCCAGCTGTTTCTTGCAGGCTTCTCGTCATCAGCTTTCGCAATTTCTAGATAGTTCTGAAACAGAAACCTTTTAAAAACAGTCAAAAGAAAACCTCCAAATCTTTTGAAGACTTGGAGGCTTGATTCTGAACATTTATCTTTTAAATAAACTTTGCCAATCCACCTTGTTATACAGAACTCTAATTATGTACACTACATCATTTTGCATATTATAATAATAGAAAATGTTGTAGTTATCAAAGCGTGTCATTCGTAGACCAACGCTTCTTAAAAGTTCATCGTCTACCAGTGGATGACCTGTTGGATATTCACTTAATTTTTCAGCGGCATCTAATATGCCATCAGATATTCTACGAGCTGCTTGAGGATTACAGAGGTCAACGAAGATATAGTATTCTATGTCCAGCAAATCATATTCTGCCGGTTCAGTAAATACTACACTAGCCACGTTCTTCTCTCCTCTTTTTCAATTTTTCTCTTACTTCATCGATTGTACTGGTTCTACCATCCTGCATTGCCTTATAGCCTTCGCCAATCAAACGATAAAATTCCAACTTTGTAGCATCAGTTGGTTCAATTACATGTTGTGCATTTGTTGCTAACATACAATCACACCCTTTCTTAATTTTAAATATACCATATTTCTTCGCCCTCAACAATCACTTATTACCCAAATTTATTTTAACATTATTATATGTTGTAGAACCACAAAGCACTCATCCAATTGCTTGTGTAAAAAGGAAATTGTTGTTAAAATATCAATTAATTCACTCATAATTTTTCTTTGTAAAACTTCGTTAGACAATATAATTATATCAAACCAGATATTTATTGTAAATATTTTCCAGAACATTTGTTCTGTTTCTCTGCCTCCTTTTTAAGCAAAAAAGTAACCAATTTTTTCGTTGGTTACTTTCTCTACTCTCTACTGCTCTGCAATTCTTGCGGCTAATTCTTCTAAGTACATCCACCTATCCATCTTTTCTTCCAGTAAACTCTCTGTCGCTTCTTTGTCAGCCATTATCTGATTCAATTTTACAAAGTCTGTTGATACTGTAGCCATTTCATTTTCCAGCTTCTCTATTTTTTCTTCCAGTGCTGCAATATCACTTTCAATAGTTTCATAATCCTTCTGTTCCTGATAGGTAAACTTTAACTTCTGAGGGCCACGAGTACGCTGTCCTTTCTGTGTCTGCTGCGTATTCGTCTTGGATTCATTTCCTGTTTTCTTTGCCTGCTCTGCCTCTGCTTCCTCTTTCTCCGCTAATTTCTTCAAGGAATAATCGGTATAGCCTCCTTCATATTGTTTCAGTTTTCCATCTTCCTCGAAAGAAAAAATGCGTTTCATGGTTCTATCAAGGAAATAGCGGTCATGGGACACCGTAACAACAATTCCCTCATAGCGGTCTAGGTAGTCCTCCAATATGGTTAATGTGGTTATATCAAGGTTGTTTGTAGGCTCATCCAACAAGATAAAGTTGGGGGAAGTGGCCAGCACACGAAGCAAATTTAATCTTTTCTTTTCTCCGCCTGACAATTTTCCAATAGTACTGAATTGCTTTTCCGGTGGAAACAAAAATCGTTCCAACATGGCAGATGCAGAGATACTTCCCTCTGTTGTCTGAATATATTCTGCGGTATCCTTCACATAATCAATCACTCTTTGCTTCGGGTCCATATAGGATAGGTCAACTTCATTTTCATCGCCTCCCTTTTCGGAAGCAATTTCTTGTGCATAATATCCCATCTTAACCGTCTGACCAATGATGACCTGTCCGGAGTCCGGCGATATCATACCTGCAATAATTTTCATTAAAGTCGATTTCCCGCAACCGTTTGGACCTATGAAACCCACTCTGTCACCCTTTAAAAAGATATAAGAAAAATCATCTATTAACTTTCGTTCCCCATACGCTTTGCAGATATTTTCCAGTTCTACTGTAGTTTTTCCTAAGCGTGTAGAAATGGAACTCAATTCTACCTGCGAATCCTGTACCGGTGCCTGACGATCTCTTAGTTCTTCATAGCGCTGAATATGTGCTTTCTGCTTGGTGGAACGAGCCCTTGCTCCTCTGCGTATCCATTCCAACTCTACACGCAATATGGATTGACGCTTTCGTTCACTGGCTAACTCCATTTCCTGACGCTGGGTTTTCAATTCCAAATACCCCGAATAGTTTGTTTGATAACTGTAAATAAGTCCTTTATCAATTTCAATAATTCGATTTGTTACACTATCTAAAAAATAGCGGTCATGGGTTACCATGATAAGCGCCCCTCTCCACTTTTTCAGATAATCTTCCAACCAGTCTGCCATATCATTATCTAAATGGTTTGTAGGCTCATCCAACAAAAGAATGTCTGCCGGTGAAAGCAATGCGGAAATCAATGCGAGACGTTTTCTTTGTCCCCCGGATAATTGTCCTGCTGGTTGCATGAAGTCTTTTATACCAAGACGAGTCATCATTGCTTTGGCATCACTTTCTATAGACCAACGATTTTCATCTGTTACATTTCCTTCTAATACACATTCCAGACTACTTTTATCCGGTGCAAATTCCGGATGCTGTGGCAGGTAACGGAGTACCACATGATTGGCAATCGTGATAGTTCCTTCATCCGTTTCTTCCTCTCCTATAATCATTCTCAGCAAGGTAGTCTTTCCTGTTCCATTGATACCAATAACACCCACCTTCTCACCTTCCTGAAGGTAAAAGGAGGTATTTTTAAACAGAAACCTTTCTCCATAAGATTTGATAATATTTTCAAGTGATAAAATGTTCATTCAATAACTCTCTCTGCTTTATTCTTCTAAGAAGTATATAATGTCTCTGTCCAGTATTCATTTCTGTAAATATCCAACAGACGACACCAGAACATTGTATCATAGCTTTCGTCCACATATTCGTAACTTACAGAAAGTCCTTTTGAAGCGCTATACACTATAGGATCGCCAAGATAGTAGCTGGAATCATAATTTCCGTCATAGGTATAATAGTCACAGTAAATTAGAATTTCGTCGCCTTCCTTAAACTTCTTTAAGTTTCTGTTATAAACCGAAGGACCTTCACTCTCAGAAACACTCCGATAACCGGTCACATAACCATCATCATGTTCATCATCCCAGTAAAGAATTATTTCTATATCATTGCCCTCAAGTTCTGCCGGCACATATCCATAGGTATACCAGCTGCCATTCACTCTGGTTCCCTGCTGTTCTGCATAGAACGGAACAATCTGTCCATTTAAAGCTACCCATGTGTAATCAAAATCAACCTTCAGATCTCCGTCATCGTCCCATTCAGCCACATTATCGCTTCCAAGATCCAGATAGCCTTCCCCGTCATCCAGATAAACCTGCAATTCCACATCAGTAATCTTTTGCCATTCTTCCTTAGAAAGTGACAGAACATAGCCGCCATTCTTCTCCTTCAGATAAAGCTCACCTGTGTCCAGTGTCTGCAATGTTCCTGCATACTGCGCACCAATCTCAGGGTCATACCATGAGGTATCTTCATAGGATACACTTTCTTCTCCGCTTTCATATCCTGTTATTGTTTCCAGCGGAGATAAATAATTTCCGGCTTCTTCCTGTCCATACACCATAATATTTACAAAATCATCAAAAAAGCCAAGATAATCCTGATTCTGCATTCCGATTGCTTCAAGAATGTTTACCGTATATTCATAGTAAGCAGGATAAGTAAAGGGAAAATACATGGAAAGTCCATTAGAGCCTTCAAGGTTACTATCCGCATATGCAATTACATTCTGAAGCATATCCGCAACTGCTTTTCCACCTTCCGCATCCGCACGCATAATATAATCCGCAATATCCACCTGTTCAGAATTTCCATCACCATAGGCACGTGTTCCACTTCTTGCAATGGCAAATGTATCGTAGCTGTCATTTCTAATTGCCACTCTGGACTGGCTCATATAATTACACAGAGTATGATAAAACTCCGGTACCTCACTCAGCCTGATTACCGCCATTGTATAGTCACAAGTGTCATAGACATCAGGTCCATTCACATAATCATCTACAATTTTCCGTCCAAGTACTTCCGTGCTTGTCCCCGGATTCTGTCCCAGCATCGTAAGCCATTCAGTGTAGTACCATCCTGTTCCCGGCTCTATCTCCTCGGAAGCAATCAGGTAATCTGCATAGGGTTCCAGCATGTATGCCACTTCCACCGCTCCCATCAAGCAGGCATCGTACCCCACAAAATCCATATGTACACCGCCATCGCTTAAAGCCTGCTGCATTTCCTGCAATTCAAGACCATCACCGTCAAAAAATTCGTCTGATCCAAAACCGCCCATTGTTCCACCGCCATGATTCCATAATATGAGTCCATAACGGTCTGCCGTAAAGTTGCTTGCCGTCCAACTGATAAAATCTGACAATGTGTCCGGATCTCCGGTATTTACAAGCCCCAAATCCTCTTCCAGTCTCAGTTCACCGTCCTGAATCGAAAAGCGCTGACAGCCGTCTCCACTGATCTGCGGATTCTGCCAATAACGAGCGCCTCCCGTCTGAATAACTACATTGACCTCATCTTTAAGCCCGGCTCCTAACATCTCCTCAATGTCATCCGATGCACATCCGCCGCCTGATTCCAGATCAGAGCCAACTATGTATACCATTACGGTTGCAGACTCATCACCTGTATCATCTTCAATAATCCTATATCCATTGTCTGCTTCTTCATAATCGCTTTCTGCTACGCTTACCGTTTCTGCGTCATCATTCTCCGATAAACTTTCAAGCATTTCATCAGGGATCAATAACAATACAATTACCGACACCCCAAAAATTGCCGCAAGAGCCACCAACACTTTCAAAAGAACCTTAAAAAATTTTTTCATAATTTGCCTCTCCATTTTGCGTAGGTCACTTGACACTATTGTTATTTATATCAGTTAAATAATAACGCTATTCCTGATACCACGTCAAACACTTTCCCCCCTATAATTTCCCCCATAAAAGAACTCTTTTTATTATTTATGGATATTTTCATTCTTTCCGTAAAAAATAAAAACAACACCATATAGGAGGTAACAAATATGATTAACAACGAAGAACTTCCCATCGGATTTACCATGGAGCTGGCACGTCATTCGGACGCACTTATTCGGTTTTCAAATATGGAAAAGAATGAGCAGCAGTCTATTATCAATCAGGCAAGGGAAGTAAAATCACGCAGCGAAATGCGCCATTTAGTTGAGTCCATCAAGTGATGGTCTACGTTTATATGCTTCACTTTTTTATTGATAGGGATATTATGCAATGATATAATTCAAGCATACAAATTTTAGTTTGTAAAGCGAGCTATTTTTTGCGGCATTTTAAAGCGAAAATAAAAAGGAGAATTGCAATGAAGCAGATCACATTAGGGAAACAGAAACTGACCGCACCTGCAATCATAACAGGATGTATGAGATTAGCTGATTTGGATATACAGCAGATGAATCATTTTATCCATACATCTCTGGATCTGGGTGTAAACTTTTTTGACCATGCAGATATTTACGGAGATGGAAAAAGCGAAGATATTTTTGGTAAGGCAATGAAAGGCGATGTAACATTGCATCGTGAGGATATGATTATCCAATCCAAATGTGGAATCAGAAAAGGCTATTATGACCTTTCCAAAGAGCACATATTGAATTCTGTTGACAATATTCTGCAACGGCTTCAGACTGATTACCTTGATGTGCTGCTTTTGCATCGTCCTGATGCTCTGGTGGAACCGGAAGAAGTGGCAGATGCTTTTCATGTTTTAGCAAAAAGCGGAAAGGTTCGCAATTTTGGTGTATCCAATCATAAGCCTATGCAGATTGAACTGCTACAAAAATTTGTAGAGCAGCCATTGATAATAAATCAGATGCAGTTCAGCATTCCTGTTTCCAACATGGTAGCAAACGGTATTGAAGTAAATATGGAAACCCCCGGCTCAGCAGACCGAGATGGAAGTGTGCTGGATTATTGCCGCTTACATAATATTACCATTCAGGCATGGTCGCCATTTCAAATGCCGGAGTGGAAAGGATGCTTTTTAGGTGCAAAAGAATATCCTGATTTGAACCGCAAGATTAAGGAACTGGCAGATAAGTATCAGGTAAGCTCTACCACAATTGCAACAGCCTGGATACTCCGCCATCCCGCAAAAATGCAGGTAATTTCCGGCACTACCAGCGAGGCGCGGTTAAAAGAAATCGCACAGGCGGATACGATTGAATTAAGCAGAGAAGAATGGTATCAGCTATAT